>NZ_JANIAH010000011.1:0-208234 GCF_028682105.1 Pseudomonas sp. 8209 | reverse complement strand
AGCTGCTGTCATCGATCAGAAGTCGTAACGCACCTTGGCCGAGAACACATCGGCGTCAAAGCCCGATTTGCCGATGTAGTCGTAGTTCACGCCCAGGGTCACCGCGCCCAGCTTGTAGTCGGCGCCTACGCCGGCTTCGTAGCTGTTGCGCACGGCCTTGGCGCCGCTGGTGACGAACGGGGTGCTACCCAGCAGGAAGGTCGAGGTGCTCTTGGCTTCGTCCGCCGCGAAGTCATGGTATGCCATCAGGCGAGCCTGTGGCTGCAGGGTGCCGGCGCCCAGCGGATACTCGCCGGCAACGCGCAGGCCTGCGCCCAGCTCGATGGCCTCGTAGCGCTGGTCTTCGACCTTCAGTGCAGCCGACGAACCCTTCTCGCGGTAACCGTCGATGTTCACCAGGCTGTAGCGTGCGGCAATGCGCGGCTCGACCAGCATCTGCGGGTTGATGTGATAGGTGTAGCCACCCACCACGTTCAGGCCCAGCAGGTCGCTGTCGTAATCGGCCTTGGCCGAGGTGCCGGCAATCTTGCGTTTGCTGTCGTTGTCGTTCAAGCCATAGCTCAGGCTGGCATCGACGAAGTAGTTGCCCTGCTCGAAGCCGCCGTACAGCGTGAAGGCGTGGCTGTCCACCTTGGTCTGGTTGCCGCTTTTGCCGTTGACGTCGGTGTTGATGAAGCTGTACGCCAGGCCCAGGGTCAGATTGTCGTTGAGCTTGCCGTCGGCACCCACCGCGATGCCGCGGCTGTAGGCGTTGTAGCCGGCCACGCCGTCGCGCAGGTCCTGGCTGGCATCGCTGTAGAGGGTCTGCACCCACACGCCGGTGTCCTTGAACGCTTCGCCCGAGGAGGCGCCACGCAGGCTGCTGGTACGGCTGCCGGTGACATTGCTCACCAGGTTCTGGCTGGTGGTGGCTGCCTGGGTGGCGCCGCCGTTGACTTCAGGTGTCAGTTGCTCGGCCAGCTTGGCCAGCTGGGCCTCGTCGGCATTGGCGAAGGCTTGCAGCAGCGGGTCGTTGGCGCTCAGTTTGCTCAGGATGCTGTCGCGGTTCAGGCTGCCCAGGGCCAGTTGGCTGTTGGCCGAGGCACCCTGGCCGACCAGGATGTCGGTGACTTCTTCGGCGCCCTTGCCGGTGACGGTAGCCACCAGCTTGTTGTCCTGCAGGCTGTAGCTGTCGATCTTGAGCAGGGCCGAGCTGCTCACCAGGTTCAGCTTGCCGTTGGCGTCGACATTGTCGGAAGCGTCCAGCAGATCGATGCGCCCGGCCTGGAACAGGTTGTACGTGCTGCCCTGGGCGCTGAAGTCGCTGCCCTGTGCGGCCAGGCGAATCTGTGCGCCCTTGCCGAACTCGGCAGTACCGCTGACGGCCACCACGGCGGTATCGGCACGGGTGGCGCTGCTCAGGTTCAAGTCCAGCGACGAGTTGCCGGCCACGTACAGGTTGCCGTCGATGGTGGTGTGCGGCTGCACGAAGTTCAGGTGCGCTGGCGCATTGCGGCTGACGCTGCCCACGTCCATCCAGCCGCCCTGGCGCAGACGGATGTTGGCACCGTCGCTGCTGCTGTCGGTGCCGCTGAAGTCCACCTTGCCGTACACCTCGACGGTGGTCAGGTCGATCAGGTTGCCGGTGATCTTGCTGCCGTCCAGCAAGGTCAGGTACACGCTGCGCTCGGTTTCGGAGGCATCGACCGCTTCGTCTTCGGAGATCAGCGTGCCGCTGTTGACGATTTCCAGCCCTGCATAGCTGTTGTACAGCCGGTTGTCATCGTAGGCATCGATGTCGAAGTTGCCGATCACGATGGCCGCATCGGTCGCCTTGATGGTGCCGGTGTTGACGATCTGGCGCTCGGCGGTGGTGAAGCTGGCGCCGTCCACACGGATGCCTTCGGCGTCATCGCCGGTGGCGATGATGGTGCCGTTGTTGACGATGCCGGCCAGGTCGACCATGTCCACATTCTGCCCGTTGAAGCTGGTAGTGGCGTCGATGGCGGTAGCGCCGTTACCGGTCACCTGGATCAGGCCGTTGTTGATCAGCTTGCCGACGATACGGCCGCCTTCCAGGTTGATGCCCTTGGCGCTGGTGCCCTTGGCGATGATGCGGCCAGTGGTGTCATTGAGCAGGTCGCCCTTGATCGTGCCGGTGAAGTCCAGTGCACGGGCCACGTCCATTTCGCTGCCGTCGAGCAGCGGTTCGCCGGTGGCGCTGAGCAGGCCCTGGTTGATGACGCTGCCATTGATGGTGGCCGGGTCGATCATCAGGGCATTGGAGCCGCCGCCCACGGCGCTGATGCTGCCCTTGTTGATCAGGTTGCCGTCGATCTGGTTGCTGGCCCAGCTGCTGCCGTCTTCCCAGGCGTCCAGGTCGATGCCGCCGGCAAAGTTGCCGCTGCTGTTGATCGTGGTGTTGAGAATCAGGTCGCCCTTGACGTGGTTGCCGTTGAATTCGATCGCGTCTTCGGCGGCACTGCCGGTGTAGGCGCCAGTGAATTCGAGGTTGCCTTCGTAGGTCTTGTGCTCGCTGATGAAGCCGGCATCGGTCAACTTGATGGTTTGGGCGCCGACAGGCAGGGCGGTGGCAGTGATTGCCAGGGCGAGCAGGGTCTTGCGAAACATCACAGGAGTCACGGTTTATTCCTTAAACACAGCGTATTGAATTCGGCGCTTGCCTGCGTGGCATGACGGCTGTGCGGTGATAGCCAGATGCCACGTAGCGGAGCGGGACGGATCTTAGATGAGAGATAGCGAATTGACATTAAAATTTGACGCCAAAAGGGCGCAGGGTGGGGTTGCCGCTGCCAGGCAATTGCCGCTTTGCCGGTGTCTGGCGGAAATCCGTTGCCGCTTTTCTGGCATTGCCATGGCTGGCAATGCCAGAAAAGCCCAGGCTTTGCTGGGTTTTGTGTTTTGGCACGGGACTTGCTCTATCACCGGCAACGAACCCTACGGTCAACCTTCAAAGGTTTCCCCGACATGAGCATCAGTTTCGACAAAGCGCTTGGCATTCACGAAAAGGCACTGGGCTTTCGCGCCCAGCGTGCCGAAGTGCTGGCCAACAACATCGCCAACGCCGACACCCCCAACTACAAGGCGCGCGACATGGACTTCTCGTCCGTGCTGGCGGCCGAGACCGACAAGGTCAAGAACGGCCATTTCTCCCTCGAGCGCACCAACACCCGGCACATCGAGGCCCAAGGCCTGGCGATGGGTGACGAAACCCTGCAGTACCGCACGCCCATGCAGCCCTCGATCGACCAGAACACCGTTGACGCGCAGCTCGAGCAATCCAGCTATGCCGAGAACGCCGTGGGTTTCCAGGCCAGCTTCACGCTGCTCAACAGTAAATTCAAAGGGCTGGTGTCAGCCCTGCGCGGAGAGTAAGTCATGTCCCTTGCCAGCGTTTTCAACATTGCCGGTAGCGGCATGAGCGCGCAGACCACGCGCCTGAACACCGTTGCCTCCAACATCGCCAACGCCGAGACCGTTTCCTCGAGCATCGACCAGACCTACCGTGCCCGCCACCCGGTGTTCGCCACCACGTTCCAGCAGGCCCAGAATGGCGTCAGCCAGTCGCTGTTCCAGGACCAGGGCGAAGCCGGGCAGGGTGTTCAGGTACTGGGTGTGGTCGAAGACCAGAGCAACCTCGAGGCGCGCTATCAGCCCAACCATCCGGCGGCGAACAAGGACGGCTACGTCTACTACCCGAACGTCAACGTGGTCGAGGAAATGGCTGACATGATCTCCGCCAGCCGCTCGT
This sequence comes from Pseudomonas sp. 8209, assembly GCF_028682105.1. Taxonomy (NCBI): domain Bacteria; kingdom Pseudomonadati; phylum Pseudomonadota; class Gammaproteobacteria; order Pseudomonadales; family Pseudomonadaceae; genus Pseudomonas; species Pseudomonas sp. 8209. The sequence continues at coordinate 204,483 of NZ_JANIAH010000011.1, read as the reverse complement.
TCCAGACCAACGCCGAACTGATGAACACGGCCAAAACCATGATGCAGAAGGTCCTGACCCTGGGTCAGTGATAAGGGGCGTTTTTTATGGCTGATGTAAACCTGAACGACGTCATTTCCAATTCCGGCGTCAAGAACTCCAGCAATACGAACGCGGCAAGCGGCCTGGGCGGCAAGACTGCCAACGGCCAGACCCTGGGCAAGGACGCGTTCCTGCAGCTGCTGGTTACCCAGATGCAGCACCAGAACCCGCTCGACCCGCAGGACAACAGCGAGTTCGTGGCCCAGCTGGCGCAGTTCTCCAGCCTCGAAGGCATCACCTCGCTGAACGATTCGGTCAACGCCATCACGGGGGCCATGGGTTCCTCGCAGGCGCTGCAGGCCTCCGGGCTGGTCGGTCGCTCGGTGATCACCCAGGCCGACAAGGCCGTGGTCGACACCACCAAGAGCTTCACTGGCCAGGTGGTGGTCCCGCAGTCGATCACTTCGGGCACCGTCACTGTCACCGACAAGGATGGCAAGACCATCAAGACCATCGACCTGGGCGAGCAGAAGGCCGGCAATGCCGACTTCATCTGGGACGGTACCAACGAGAAGGGCGAAAAGGTCGACCCGGGTACCTACACCTTCACGGCCAAGACCACCGTCGATGGCAAGTCGGCCGAGATGTACACCCTGCTGCCGGCCACCGTCAGCAGCGTCACCATCAGTCAGACCGGCGGCGAGCTGATGCTCAACCTCGCTGGCCTGGGCAGCGTTGCGCTGTCCAAAGTCCAAACTATCGGTATATAGAGCCGGCTAACGCGGCACAAGGAGTGGAAAGATGTCTTTCAATATCGGCCTTAGCGGTCTCTATGCAGCCAACAAGCAACTGGCTGTCACCGGCAACAACATCGCCAACGTTTCGACCACCGGCTTCAAGGCCTCGCGCGCCGAGTTCGCCGATGTGTACTCGGCCAGCAAACTGGGCGTGGGCAGCAAGACCGTCGGCAACGGCGTGCGTCTGGCTGCAGTCTCCCAGCAGTTCGGTCAGGGTGACATCAACAACACCGGCAACGTGCTGGACATGGGTATCCAGGGCCAGGGCTACTTCGTCCTGAGCGACAACGGCTCGCTGAGCTACACCCGTTCCGGTGCGTTCCAGACCAACAAGGACAACTACGTGGTGACCTCGGACGGTATCCGTCTGCAAGGTTACGCGGCCGACGTCAACGGCAAGATCATCAAGGGCGTGCTGACCGACCTGAAGATCGACACCTCCGCGCTGGCGCCAAAGACCACCACGCTGATCGATCAGGGCATCAACCTGAACTCCTCGGCGCCGTCGATCCCGCTGCAGGTACTGGATGACAGCACGCCGCCGGTGCTGGTGGACAACAAGACGTTCGACCCTTCGGACGAGAGCACCTACACCAAATCGTTCCCGACCAAGATCTACGACAGTCAGGGCAACGAGCACACGATGGAGCAGTTCTATCGCAAGACCGGCGACAACCAGTGGACCACCTACACGCTGGTCGATGGTCGCAACCCGTTCGACCCTGCCAGCACCAAGCCACTGTCCGGCACCATCAGCTTCAATCCTGATGGCAGTGTCAAGGCCATGACTGCCGACAATACCGGTCACCCGGCGGGCTCCGAATTCACCGTGGTCAACAACAACTTCACCATGAAAGGCTGGGTGCCGGCGTCCTACGACAAGGCCACCGACAAGTGGGCATCCAACGGTTCGGCCGGCAATGCCGACGGCATCCGTATGAACATGACCAGCACCACGTCGTACAACACCGACACTGCCCGCATGTCCCAGGCGCAGGACGGCTATGCCACCGGCATCCTGTCCAGCCTGAGCATCGACTCCACCGGTGTGATGTTCGCCAGCTTCAGCAACCAGCAGTCCCGCGCCATCGGCCAGGTCGCGATTGCCAGCTTCGCCAACGAGCAGGGCCTGGAGCAGCTGGGTGGTACCCGCTGGAAAGAGACCTACGCCTCGGGCATCCCGGGCATCGACACGCCGAAGACCGGTACCCTGGGTTCGATCGAGTCCAACGCACTGGAAGCGTCCAACGTCAACCTGACCATGGAGCTGGTCGAGCTGATCAAGGCGCAGAGCAACTTCCAGGCGAACTCCAAGACCATCTCTACCGAAAGCACCATCATGCAGACCATCATCCAGATGACCTGATGATCGCCTGATGGAATGAGCATGGACGAACCCCTTTCTCGGAAGGGGTTCGTTGTTTCGGAGGCAGTAGAAATGAAGTGCGCACTCGCAATCGTGGGCTTCGCCTTGCTGGTGGTGGCTGTGCAGGTCGGCGCCGACATGGCCGCCTGGTATCGCTGGGAAAGCCAGGCCGATGGCCGGCTCGTCTGTTCGCAGGTTTCGCCGGGCGAGGGCTGGCGTCGGTTTGCCGGGCCTTTCAACAATGGCGCTTGCCGTGACAACTGAGGTTTGCCGCTAGCGGCAAGCTGGCGCCGTATTTTCGACGGTGCATCGCACGCGCAGGCGCTGGCCTGTGCTCCAGCCCCCGCATTGACGGGGCTTTACCCCTGTTTTGCAGAGTTGGTTTGAAACTTGCTTGAGTGACCGGCAAAGCAGCGGTGAACGGCAAGTGTTCGCCAGCGCAGCGGAGGATGATCTGTGGACAAGATGCTTTACGTGGCCATGACCGGTGCCAGCCAGAACGCACTGGCGCAACGGGCGCATGCCAACAACCTGGCGAACATTTCCACCAGCGGCTTTCAGCGCGACCTGGAGCAGGCGCGCTCGATGCCGGTGTTTGGTGACAGCTTTCCGGCGCGTGCCTATGCCATGACCGAACGTCCTGCCACCGATTTCAGCCCCGGTGCCATGCAGGAGACCGGCCGCGACCTGGACATCGCCATTGGTGGCGACGGCTTCATCGCCGTGCAGGCCCCGGATGGCAGCGAAGCCTACGTGCGTACCGCCAGCCTCAACATCGATGCCCTGGGCGTGCTGCGCGCGGGCAACGGCATGCCGGTGATGGGCAATGGTGGCCCGATTGCCGTGCCGCCCGAGCAGAAGGTCGAGATCGGCCAGGACGGCACCATCAGCATTCGCGCCATGGGTGAAGGCCCGCGGGTGATGGCCGAGGTCGATCGCATCAAGCTGGTCAACCCCGACGTCAAGACCCTCAACAAGGGCCTGGACGGCATGATCCACACCAAGAGCGGCCAGCCTGCCGATGCCGATGCCAACGTGCAGGTGGTGTCCGGTTTCCTGGAAGCCAGCAACGTCAACGCCGTCGAGGAAATGACCTCGGTGCTGGCGCTGTCCCGTCAATTCGAACTGCACGTCAAGATGATGACCACGGCCAAGGAAGGCGACGAAGCCATGGCTCGGGTTTTGCAAATCGGCTAATTACACAGACGTAGCGCCGTAAAACAGGCGCACGAGGAGAACAGCATGCTTCCGGCTCTTTGGGTCAGTAAAACCGGTTTGTCCGCCCAGGACACCAACCTGACCACCATTTCCAACAACCTGGCCAACGTCTCGACCACCGGCTTCAAGCGTGATCGTGCCGAGTTCCAGGACCTGCTCTACCAGATCAAGCGCCAGCCAGGTGCACAGTCGACCCAGGACAGCGAGCTGCCATCGGGTCTGCAGGTGGGTACTGGTGTGCGCATCGTCGGCACCCAGAAAAACTTCAGCACCGGCAGCCTGCAAACCACCGAGAACCCGCTGGACATGGCCATCAACGGTCGCGGCTTCTTCCAGGTACTGCAGCCAGACGGCACCGTTTCGTACAGCCGTGACGGTACCTTCCACCTGAACTCCGATGGCCAGGTGGTCACCGCCAACGGTTTCGCCCTCGAGCCTGCCGTGGTCGTGCCGCCAGACGCGCAGACCTTCACCGTGGGCCAGGACGGCACCGTATCGATCACCACCGCCGGCAACCCGGCCGCGCAGATCATCGGCAACATCCAGACCGCCGACTTCATCAACCCGGCCGGCCTGCAGGCCATGGGCAACAACCTGTTCCTGGAAACCGCCGCCAGCGGTGCGCCGCAGATCGGCACGCCGGGCCTGAACGGCTTCGGTACCACCCTGCAGCAGACCCTGGAAAACTCCAACGTCAGCACCGTGGAAGAGCTGGTCAACATGATCACCACCCAACGTGCCTACGAGATGAACTCCAAGGTGATTTCCACCGCCGACCAGATGCTCTCGTTCGTTACCCAGAACCTGTAAGTGAAGCCCCAGGGGCGCTGATGCGGCGCCTGTTACACCGTGAGGTCAGAGTCATGAGCCGTTTGTTGTCCGTATTCGCCCTGGGTGGGGTGGTGTTGCTGGCCGGTTGCGTCGCGCCGACGCCAAAGCCCAACGACCCGTACTACGCGCCTGTGTTGCCGCGTACACCCCTGCCTGCAGCGGCCAACAACGGCTCCATCTACCAGGCCGGTTTCGAGCAGAACCTGTACAGCGACCGCAAGGCGTTCCGGGTGGGCGACATCATCACCATCACGCTCAACGAGCGTACCCAGGCGAGCAAGAACGCCAACTCGCAGATCGCCAAGAACAGCAAGGCCGAGCTTGGCCTGACCTCGCTGTTCGGTGCCGGGGTCAACACCAACAATCCGTTTGGCGACGGTGACCTGAGCCTCAGCGCCGGCTACAGCGGCGACCGCGCCACCAAGGGCGACAGCAAGGCGGCCCAGGGCAATACCCTGACCGGTTCGATCACCGTCACCGTGGCCGACGTGCTGCCCAACGGCATCATCGCGGTACGCGGCGAGAAGTGGATGACCCTCAACACCGGCGACGAGCTGGTGCGTATTGCCGGCATGGTACGCGCCGACGACATCGCCACCGACAACACCGTGCCGTCGACCCGGGTCGCCGATGCGCGCATCACCTATTCGGGCACCGGCTCGTTTGCCGATGCCAGCCAGCCCGGTTGGCTGGACCGCTTCTTCATCAGCCCGCTTTGGCCTTTCTAGGTTCGGATGATCATGTTCAACATCAAGCAGCTGATTGCCGCGACTGTCCTGTTGTCCACCGCGTTCGGCGTACATGCCGAGCGCCTCAAGGACATCGCCAGCATTTCCGGCGTGCGTACCAACCAGTTGATCGGCTACGGCCTGGTGGTGGGGCTCAACGGCACGGGTGACCAGACTACCCAGACCCCGTTCACCCTGCAGACCTTCAACAACATGCTCTCGCAGTTCGGTATCAAGGTGCCGCCGGGCTCGGGCAACGTGCAACTGAAAAACGTCGCGGCAGTGTCGGTGCACGCCGACCTGCCGGCGTTCGCCAAGCCGGGCCAGGTGGTGGACATCACGGTGTCGTCCATCGGCAACTCCAAGAGCCTGCGCGGCGGCAGCCTGCTGATGACCCCGCTCAAGGGTATCGACGGCAACGTCTACGCCATTGCCCAGGGCAACCTGGTGGTGGGCGGCTTCGATGCCGAGGGCCGTGATGGTTCCAAGATCACCGTCAACGTGCCATCGGCCGGGCGTATTCCGGGCGGTGCATCGGTAGAGCGCTCGGTGCCGAGCGGCTTCAACCAGGGCAACAGCCTGACCCTGAACCTCAATCGCCCCGACTTCACCACCGCCAAGCGTATCGTCGACAAGGTCAACGAACTGCTCGGCCCTGGTGTGGCCCAGGCGCTGGATGGTGGCTCGGTGCGCGTCACCGCACCCCTGGACCCGAGCCAGCGCGTCGACTACCTGTCGATCCTGGAGAATCTCGAGATCGACCCCGGCCAGGCAGTGGCCAAGGTCATCATCAACTCGCGTACCGGTACCATCGTGATCGGCCAGAACGTCAAGGTATCGCCAGCGGCGGTCACCCACGGCAGCCTGACCGTGACCATCACCGAAGACCCGATCGTCAGCCAGCCCGGCCCGTTCTCCAATGGCGAGACGGCAGTGGTGCCGCGCTCGCGGGTCAACGCCGAGCAGGAAGCCAAGCCGATGTTCAAGTTCGGGCCGGGCACCACGCTCGACGAGATCGTGCGTGCGGTCAACCAGGTGGGCGCGGCCCCCGGTGACCTGATGGCGATTCTCGAAGCCCTCAAACAGGCCGGCGCGCTGCAAGCCGACCTGATCGTGATCTGAGGGGCTGGTCATGGATATGCCTAAAAGCGGCATCAGTGCCGCCGACAGTGGTGCCTACACCGACCTCAACCGCCTCAACTCGCTCAAGGTGGGTGATCGCGACAGCGACGCCAACCTGCGCAAGGTCGCCCAGGAATTCGAGTCGCTGTTCCTCAACGAGATGCTCAAGTCGATGCGCTCGGCCAGCGATGTGCTGGCCAAGGACAACCCGCTCAATACCGAAACCACCAAGCAGTACCAGCAGATGTACGACCAGCAGCTGGCGGTGAGCATGTCCCGCGAGGGCGGCGGCATCGGCCTGCAGGATGTGCTGATGCGCCAGCTGTCCAAGCAGAAGGCCACCAACGCTGCAGCGGCGGCCAGCAGCCCGTTCCCGCGGGTCGATCTGCAGCAGCGCAGCCTGTGGGCGACCAAGGTGGCCGAGCCACTGCGTGATGCAGCCAGCACCAGCCACCGCAACGACATGGCGGCGCTCAATTCGCGGCGCCTGGCGTTGCCCGGCAAGCTCACCGATCGCCTGCTGGCCGGTATCGTGCCGTCGGCAGATGGCACGCCAGCCACCACCAATACCGCCGCGTTGCCGCAGCGCACCACGGCCATGACCGATGCGCTGGTCAAGGGCGACTGGGCCCCGGCCCAGACTTTTGCCGCGCCGGGCTCGATGCGTATCTACGGACGTGCCGTGGCGCAGCCGCCACTGGCCCCGGCCAAGCGCGCGTTCGACTCCAGCGACGAGTTCGTCACCACCATGCTGCCGATGGCCGAGCAGGCCGCCAAGCGTATCGGCATCGACCCGCGGTACCTGGTGGCACAGGCCGCCCTGGAAACCGGCTGGGGCAAATCGGTGATGCGCCAGGCCGATGGCAGCAGCAGCCACAACCTGTTCGGCATCAAGGCCACCGGCAACTGGAAAGGCGATCAGGCACGTGCGATCACCAGCGAGTTCCGTGACGGGCAGTTCGTCAAGGAAACCGCTGCGTTCCGTTCCTATGACTCCTACCAGGACAGCTTCCACGACCTGGTGAGCCTGTTGCAAAACAATGCTCGCTATAAAGATGCGGTAAATGCGGCCGATAAGCCTGAACAGTTTGTGCGAGAGCTGCAGAAGGCCGGGTATGCAACCGATCCGGACTACGCCAGCAAGATCTCGCAGATCGCAAAACAGATGAAGTCGTACGAGAGCTACGCAGCTGTCGCTACTACAACGAAACTATAAGGTTTGAATTATGGCGAGTTTGATCAATATCGGCTTATCCGGTGCCAGCGCTGCCCAATCGGGCATGCACACCACGGGTAACAACATCGCTAACGTCGATACCGCTGGTTACTCGCGCCAGCAGAACATTCAAAACTCCAAGAGTTCGATCCGCGAAGGCCAGGTGTTCATCGGCACCGGCACCACGCTGGCCGATGTGCGCCGCGTGTACAACAACTTCCTGGAAAACCAGCTGCGTACCACCAACTCGCTGAGCAGCGAGGCCAACGCCTTTCTCGATCAGGTCAGCCCCACCGACAAGCTGCTGTCGGACAAGGACACCGGTATCACTGGCGCCCTGCAGAGCTTCTTCACCGCCCTGCAGAGCGCTGGCGCCAAGCCGACCGAAGACGCCTCGCGCCAGTTGCTGCTGACCAGCGCCCAGGCACTGAGCAAGCGCTTCAACACCATCGCCGCGCAGCTCAACCAGCAGAACACCAACATCAACGGCAACCTGTCGTCGATGGCCACCCAGGTCAACAACCTGACGGCCACCATTGCCAACTACAACGACCAGATCTCCCGCGTGTCGTCATTGCAGGGCAGCCCCAACGACCTGCTCGACAAGCGCAACGAAGCGGTGCGCCAGCTCAGCAACCTGGTGGGCGTGGATGTGGTCGAGCGCGAGGGCAACCTCGACGTGTACCTCAAGAACGGCCAGTCGCTGGTGCTCGGCAAGACCACCAACACCCTCGAGACGGTGAACAGCCCGACCGACCCGACCCGTTCCAACCTGGTGCTCAACCGCGGCACCACCAAGATCGATATCACCAACAGCGTCAGCGGTGGCGAGATCGGCGGCCTGATCACCTACCGCAATGACGTGCTGGAACCGGCGCTCAACGAACTCGGCCGTGTGGCCCTGGTGGTGGCCGACCGGATCAACAGCCAGCTGGCGCAAGGTATCGACAAGAACGGTGACTTCGGCGCAACCCTGTTCAACGATATCAACAACGCCACCATGATGGCTCAGCGCAGCATCGCCAAGGCGGGCAACAACGCCGCCACCGGCAGCCTTAACGTCAACATCAAGGACACCGGCAAGCTGACCACCAGCGACTACCAGGTGACCTTTACCGACGACAACAACTACACCGTCACCCGGCTCCCGGGTGGCACTGCAGTGGGCTCCTACAAGCTGGACGAGACCCCACCGCCGGTGATCGACGGCTTCACCCTGGAAATGAACGGTGGCCTGCCCAGCAAGGGCGACTCGTTCAAGATCACCCCGACCCGCGGCGCCGCGGGCAGCCTCGACACCGTGCTCACCGACCCCAAGCGCATCGCGCTGGCGGCGCCGCTGACCGGCACCAGCGGTGCAGGCAACCAGGGTACCGGCATCATCGGTCAGCCCAACCTGACTTCGATGATCGACATCTACGACTCGGCCCAGCGCATCGAGCTGCAGAACGGCCTGAAGTACTCGACGCCGGTCAAGCTGGTGTTCGGTGATGAAAGCACCAACCCGCAGACCTACAAGATCCACAACGCCCAGGGCGATGAAATCGGCAGCGGTACTATCATTCCGGGCCAGGAAAACAAGCTGCAGATCAACGTGCCGATGGTCGATGCCAGCGGCAACCCGGTGGGTACGCCACAAAAGAACATCACCTTTGAAATGACCGTGGCCGGTTCGCCCAAGCAGGGCGACAACTACACGGTGGGCATGACCGGTGCCGGCTCGGCCGACAACCGCAACGGCCAGGCGGTGATCGATCTGCAGACCAAGGCCACCGTCGACGTCGGCCCCAACGGCAAGGGCATCAGCCTGACCGATGCCTACGGCAAGCTGGTGGAGAACGTCGGCGGCAAGGCGGCCCAGGCCAAGCTCGATACCGAGGCCACCGGAGCCCTGCAGAAGTCTGCGGTAGCCGCCAGCGCTTCGGTGTCCGGCGTCGACCTGGACGAAGAAACCGGCAACCTGATCAAGTTCCAGCAGTACTACACGGCCTCCTCGCAGATCATCAAGATCGCGCAGGAAATTTTCTCCACGCTGATCAACAGCCTTTAAGGAGTCGTAGATCGTGCGCATTTCCACCGCCCAGTTCTACCAGACCAGCACCTCCAACTATCAGGCTAACTTCGCCAAGGCCGTGGAGTCCCAGCAGCAGGCCAGTGACCAGTTGCGCGTACGTACCGCCGCGGACGACCCGGTCGGTGCCGCGCGCCTGCTGCAACTGGAACAGCAGAACAACCTGATCACCCAGTACAGTGGCAACATCTCCAGTGCACGCTCCAGCCTGGGCACCTCCGAGGCCACCCTCAACAGCATCACCAATGTGCTGTCGCGGGTGAAGGAGCTGGCGATCGGCGCCGGCAGCGGCAACATGACCGACAACGATCGCAAGGCCAACGAGCAGGAGTTGTCGCAGCTCGAAGAGCAACTGTTCAGTCTGATGAACAGCCGCGACGAGAACGGCAAGTACATCTTCTCGGGTTCGCGTGGTGACACCCAGCCGTTCGAACGCAATGCCGATGGCACCTACTCGTACAAGGGCGACCAGAGCACCACCAACCTGCAGGTCGGTGACATGCTCAGCGTGGCCACCAACGAGACCGGCTACGACGTGTTCCAGAAGGCGCTAAACACCAGCCGCAGCCAGACCACCATGACCGCGCCTGCCAACCCGGCCGACGTGCGTGTCAACCTGTCCAATGGCCAGGTCTCCGGCAGCTCGACCTACAACGACCTGTTCCGCAGCGGCGAGCCGTACAAGATCGAGTTCGTCAGCGCCACCGAATTCAAGATCACCGACGTCAACAACGTCGACCGTACCCTGGAAGCCACCAATGGCGGGGTCTTCAACCCGAAGGGCGGCAACACCACCATCAATTTCCGCGGCGTCGACATCCGCATGGAAGTCGGCCTGCAGGGCGACGAATTGACCGACCCCACCGCCGCTGACGACGCGGTGCGCGGGCACGAGTTCACCCTCGCTTCCAAGCCCGACGAAATCACCGGCACCCGCAGCCCCGGCAACGTGTCGCCCGACGGCCAGCTCAGCGGCCTGTCGATCGCGGACAAGGCAAAATACGACGCTGCGTTCCCCGGTGGGGGTGCGATCGTCAAGTTCACCAGCGACACCACGTTCGATGTCTATGCGCAGCCGATGACCGCCGACAGCCGTCCTGTGGGCAGCGGTGATACCACCGTCAGCCCGACCCGTGTGGCCGGCGTCGACTTCACCTTCACTGGTACTCCGAAAGATGGCGACCAGTACTCGGTGCAGGTCAACAACCACCAGAACCAGAACGTCCTCGACACCATCCATCAGTTGCGTACCGCGCTGCTGACACCTGTCGACAACGATCCGACAGCCCGCCGCAACTTCCTCGCGTCGATGGACTCGGCTATCTCCAACCTGGCCAGCGCAGCGGACAAGATCGCCGAATCCATCAGCTCCATCGGTGGACGCGGTGCGGCACTGGATGTGCAGGCAGAAACCAACGAAGCCTTGCAGTCGGCCAACACCATCACGCAGAACTCGATCCGCAACGCCGACCCTGCCGAGACGATGATCCGTCTCACGCTTCAGCAGAACATGCTGCAAGCCTCGCAACTGGCCTTCAGCAAGCTGGCCGCGCTCGGGCTGTTCAACCGGCTCTGATTGACCCTTTTCTGCAGTACCCACCCGGGGGCGCTCAGTCGCCCCCGGGGTTTTCTCCAGGTCTATCTCAATGAACGAACTGCCGCTCGTCAGCATCGCCATCCCCGCGTTCAACCCCGAGTTCTTCAGTCGCGCCCTGCACAGTGCCATTACCCAGCGTTATGCCAACGTGGAAGTGGTCGTGTGCGACGACAGCCAGGGTGACGAGATCAAGGCGATTTTCGACCTGTGGGCAGGCCAGGCCACGTGCGCGCTGCGGTATGTGCGCAACCCGTCGACGCTGGGCTTTTCGCGCAATGTGCTGATGTGCCTGGAGCAGGCGCAGGGTGAATTCATCAAGTTTCTCTGCGATGACGACTGGCTGGTGAGTGACTGCATCGCTCAGTCGGTGCAGGTGATGCTCGACTGCCCGGATGTGAATGTGCTGGTTCACCATCGGCTGATCTGCGCGGCGGACGAGACGCTGCTGCCCATGCGCCCGGCCAACTGCATGATTTCCCCCAGCAGTGCGGTGATCAACGGCGGCGATTTGCTGGAAGCGCTGGAGAGCAGCCTGCCGAACCTGTTCGGTGGCATCAGCCATGCCCTGGTGCGCCGCGCCCAGGTTCAGGCATTGCTGCCGCAACTGGTGCAGGACGGCGAGGGCTTTCGTGCGCGTCTGGTCGAAGCGCTGTTCATCTGCCTGCTGCGCCGTGGCCACCTGGCCTACCTGAACACCATGCTCAGCCTGGAGCGCGTTCACCCTGGGCGCTTGAGCCATCACCCCAGCATGACCCTGGCTTTCGCTACCGAAAGCGAGTGGTTGCGCCAGATGCTCGCCTCGCGCACCAGTGAACCGGCGCCGGCCAGCGGTTGGGTGCGGCACATACCACTGGAGCTCTACACCGCCGGTGCTGACAAGGCCTGGGAAGAGTTCGAGCTGACGCGCCTGTATGCGCGCCAGGTCGCCAGCTTTCAGCAACAGGTCGGCACCAGCAGCCTGAGCTTCACCGAGCTGTACGGCGAGTGGCTGGGGTGTCGGGTATTGTCGGCGGCGCAGCTTGACCTGCTGCCCAAGCGCATTGCGCAATGGCCGCGTCGCCCGCGCATCGACGTGCTGGTGCTCGCTGCCCAAGACGATGGCGTGGCACTCAAGGCCACGCTGGACAGCCTCGAGCAACAGTCCTATGCCGCTGCGGCCATTTGCGTGCTGGGCCCGGCAGCGCTGCAACCGTTGAACCCCAAGCTCGTGCAGGTGCACGCCCAGGGCCACGCCATCGAGCAGCTCAATGACTGCGTGACCCGCGATGGGGCGGGTGACTGGGTATTCCTGCTGCGTGCAGGCGACTGCCTGCACCCGCATGCGTTGGTCATCATGGCCGAGCGCATGGCACTGCAACCCGACTGCGCGTGCCTGTACACCGATGAAGGCACCCACGACAACCTGCAGCCCAGCCAGCCGATCTTCAAGCCGGACTTCAACCTGGACCTGATGCGCAGTGTTCCCTACGTAGGCAGGCTGCTGGCCTTCGATACCGCCCGGGTGCGTGAGCAGGGCGGTTTCGACCCGCAGTTCGAGTCGCTGGCACCCCACGACATGCTCTGGAAACTGGTCGAGAGTCATGGGTTGGGCGCGGTGGGGCATGTCGCCGAGCTGCTGGTGCAATGTCGCTACGGCTATGAGGCCTGGCAGCGGGAAGCGGCCTGTGCCGTACAGGCACCCAGGGTGCTGCGTGCGCATCTGGCACGCCTGGGCGTCGAGGCCGAGGTGGTCAGCGCCGAAGGCTCGATGTTTGCCCATGTGCAGTATCGACATGCCGATACGCCGGCGGTGTCGATCATCGTTGCCGCAGGCGATGACGTAAAGGCACTGACGCGCTGCGTCGAATCGATTTTCGAGCACACCGCCTACCGCAACTACGAGATCCTGATTGCTGTCAGTGGTCGTGAGTCGATGCCGGTACAAGGCTGGCTGGCTGCAATGCAGGGGCTTGGCAGCGAGCAGTTGCGCATTGTGCCGGTAGCCTCGGCGAATGGCCCGGCGCTTTACAACCAGGCCAGCCTGCAGGCACGTGGCAGCTACCTGCTGTTGCTCGATTCGGACTGCGTGTTTTTCGACGCGCAATGGCTTGATGAACTGGTAGGTCAGGCCCAGCGCCCAGAGGTCGGCATCGTCGGGCCAAAATTGTGCAACCAGACTGGCAACGTGACCGGAGCAGGCCTGGTGCTGGGGCTGCACGGTGTTGCCAGCAGTCCGTTTTTCGGCCAGCCCGCAGACGCCAATGGCTACATGAATCGGTTGGCCTGCGTGCAGAACTACAGCGCCGTGAGTGACGTCTGCCTGATGGTACGTCGCGAGCTGTTCGACCAGCTTGGCGGTCTGGACGGCGAAACCTTCTCGACCGGCTTGAGTGATGCCGACCTTTGCCTGCGTATGCGCGACCATGGCTATCTGATCGTCTGGACTCCCTTTGCGGTGGTTGCCAAGGCCACCTCGCAGACGGTGGCCCTGGACGAGCAGCACAAGGACAGCTTCTACGAGCGCTGGCTGCCGCGCGTGGCCAATGACCCGGCGTACAACCACAACCTCAGCTTGCGCATGGCCAGTTTCAACCTGGAGCCGGGCCTGCGCGAGGGATGGGTGCCGTTCATCCAGCCGGTGCTGCCTTTTGTCATGGCTTTGCCAATCAACACCACTGCGGTCGGACACTATCGCGTCAGCCAGCCGTTCAAGGAGCTGGAACGGGCCGGCTGGATACAGGGACAGTTGAACTATGTGCTGCCGAGCATGGTGGAGCTTGAGCGTTGCAAGCCGGATGTGATCATCCTGCAGTGCCGCTATACCACCGGCTCGCTTGAGGAGATGGCGCGCATCCAGCGACTTTCTTCGGCTCGGCGCATCTACGAGATCGATGACTACATCATCGATGTGCCCGAGAAGAATGAACACCGGCGCAACATGCCTGGCAACATGCGCGAAATGGTCAGCCGCGGTATCGCCCTGTGTGATCGGGTGGTGGTCTCCACCGAGCCACTGGCCGACGCGCTGTCGAGCATGCACCGGGATATTCGCGTGGTCCCCAACATGCTCTCGCGCTCGTTGTGGGGCGGCCTGAAGGGGCGCCGCCAGACGTCGGCGCGTCCGCGTGTCGGCTGGGCGGGCGGCACCAGTCACCGCGGCGACCTCGAACTGCTGGCCGAGGTGGTCAAGACCTTGGCCAATGAGGTCGACTGGGTGTTCTTCGGCATGTGCCCGCAGCTGCTGCGTCCCTACATCAAGGAGTTTCATGCCGGCGTGCCGCTGCACCTGTACCCGCAGAAGCTGGCGGGCCTGAACCTCGATCTGGCGCTGGCGCCGCTCGAGCAGAACCTGTTCAACGACTGCAAGAGCAACCTGCGCCTGCTGGAATACGGTGCTTGCGGTTTCCCGGTGATCTGCACCGAGACCAAGGCCTACGGTGGTTACCTGCCCTGTACGCGGGTCGCCAGTAACACCACCGAGCAGTGGCTGGACGCGATCCGCATGCACCTGGCAGATCCGCAGGCCAGTTATCGCCAGGGCGATGCGCTACGCGAAGCGGTACTGCGTGACTACGTACTCAATACACACAATCTGCAGCAATGGGCCAACGGCTGGTTGGCCGATTGACCTCCACCGGCCGGCAAGTCGCCTGGCCGGGCATCCAACAACAGAGGTAGGTGCTTTATGACTGACAACGCAACCGGGTTGGGCAAAGACGTTACGGTCGTGCTGCTGGGGCATGAAGAGCAGGGCTATCGCGAGCGCGCACTGCATTACTACAAGACGCAGGGTCTCGCCTGCGCAGTGGTCGAGCACGCCTCGTCGAACCTGACTGGCGATGCCTGCACCCAGGGGCTGCAGGCGCTGCTTTCGCAGCTTGCAACGCCGTTCGTGAGCCTGGCGCTGGATACCGACTTTGTCCGTGTTCAGGCCCTGGAGGCTGCGGCAGAGCATCTTCATGCGCACCCGCAGTGCCAGTTGGCCCAGGGCTACGTGCTGGGCTACGCCCCCGGCAGCAAGCAGGTGGCCTACCACAAGATCGGCGATGCACTTGATGCCGCCGTTGGCGAAAACGCACGTGTTGCCATCGAGCAGTATGCCGCCAGCGGACAGTCGGCCTGGCGTGCGCTCGTGCGAGTACCGACGCTGCAGGCTGTGCTGTCGACCTTGCCCGCCGGGCTCGATTTCGATACCTGGCTGGTGGTGGTGTCGTACTCGATGCTCGGCCAGGGCGCGCTCAAGCGGCTGGACCAGACCGATGCGCTGGTGCAGTACGCCGACAGCCGGCTGAGCCAGGTCGAACGCGAAGAGCAGCGAGTGCGTGCGGTGCGCGTGCTGCGCCAGTGGGACGCCGACCACCTTCGGCTATGCGCCGACGATGAGGGCTTCACCGTCATCGACCGGTTCGTTGGCGCCACCCAGGGTGGTGTTGCTACCGATCTGCTGTTCACCTCCACCTGGAGCGGCATGAATGCAGCGCCCGAGCGCAGGTTCGAGCCGCGCCAGTTTGTCGAGCTGCCTTACTACAATGCGCCGTTGTTCGAGGTACTGACCGGTCTGGAGTTCCTGTTGCACGCCTGGCCTGTGGGACAGGCCCATCGGCAGGCGGTCGAGGGTACCTGGGTGAGCCAGTTCGAGCTGTTGCGCGAGCACCCCAACGACACCGTCGATACCCTGAGGGCACGCTACTGGCAAGCGTTGGACCTGGGGGTGTTCACCCCCGAGGTTTGCCGCCGTCTGCTTGCGACCCTGGTGGATGAGGACGTCCAGGCCGATGCTCGCGAGCTGCAGGCATGGCTGGAACGCCTGGATGGTCTGCCGGGCATCGACCCGGCCGCGTGGCTCAGGGCCACCGCCTCGGGCCTGGTGCAGGAGTCGATTGCCGCTGCCACGCCGGACGCCGCCACCCAGCAGCGCATCGTCGCCCACCTGAGCAAGCAGCGTGCTGCACAGATCGCCTTCGTGGTTGTCGACCTGGAAGACGACAACGGCGCACTGCAGAACACCTTCGACAGCCTGTTGGCCAGTGGCCTGCGCGACTTCAAGCTGGTCGTGCTCAAGGCCGGCAAGCCGCCGGTGGTGACCACGCCACGCGATACCCTGCATTTCATCCAGGTGACGCCGGGCAATTTCGTCTCCCACCTGAACCAGGTGGCGCGTCACGTACCAAGCGAATGGCTGTTGCTGCTGCAGGCCGGCGACCTGCTGACCGTGGGCGGCTTGCTGCGCCTGCAGGTGGAGCTGGCGTCAGCCCCGGGCTGCCTGGCCATCTGCGCCAACGAAGTGCAGCGCGACTCCGACGGGCGTCTGGTCAGCGTGGTGCGCCAGGGTGGCAACCTGGACCTGCTGCGCAGCCGTCCCGATCTGATGTCGCAGCACTGGCTGGTACGTCGCGAGGCAGTGGTCGAGCTGGGCGGCTACAGCGAAACCTACCCGCAGGCGGTGGAGTTCGACCTGCTGCTGCGTCTGGTCGAGCACAACGGCCTGAACTGCCTGGCACACATGGACGAATACCTGGTGATCGGTCGGGGCGGGCGTGAGGGCATGGCCCAGGACGCGCTGTCCACGCTCAACCGTCACCTGGCGGCGCTGGGCTACCGTGGCCAGGTCAATGACGCAGGCGAGGGGCAGTTGCAGATCGACTTCCGCCATCAGTCCACGCCGCTGGTGAGCATCCTGATCGCGGCCGACGATGACCTCGAGCAACTCAAGGCCTGCGTGGTCAGTGTGCTGCAGCGTACCCGCTACCCGCGCTATGAAGTGCTGGTGGCCTGCCGCGACACCCTGGCAGACCTCACGGTCGCTGCGCTGCAAGGGTTTGGCGGGCGGGTCAAGCTGCTGGCCGGCGAACACGTGCAGTCAGCCTCGCAGCTCATCAACCTGGCTGCCGTCAACGCCAGTGGCGAGTACCTGGTGCTGCTCTCCAGCCGTTGCCAGGTGGTGACGCCGGCCTGGATCGAAGCCCTGCTCAACCAGGCCCAGCGCCCTGAAGTGGGCGTGGTAGGTGCGCGTCTGGTGGACCGCGAAGCCGCCATCAGCCATGCCGGTTACGAACTGCTTGCCGGCGCCCAGGTGCAGTCGCCCTGGCTGGGGGTGTCGACGCGCGACAGCAAGGCGTCGCTGTGGTCGGGCGTGGTCCGCAGTTGTGCGGCGGTGTCGGCTGACTGCCTGATGGTACGCAAGGCACTGTTCGAGCAGTGCGATGGCCTGTCTGCCGAGGGCGGTGCCGACATCGAGCTGTGCCTGAAGGCAACCGATGCCGGCCTGCTGGTGATCTGGGCGCCACAGGCGCAGTTGCTCAGCGACCAGGTGCCGATGCCGGATGCCCAGGCCTGCCAGGCGCTGGAAGGCCGTTGGCCGGCTGCGTTCAGCAGCCGGGTGATCATCGACGGCCGGTTTGGTGTCGATGTGTCGCGCTCGGTCGCTGCCGGTGGTTCGCCGGTGCTGGAGTGGCTCGCCGACCTGGGCTGATGGCGCGGGTTTTGCAAAAGCCGGGTTTCGTGCCCGGCTTTTTTGTGCCCGACCCGCTCAGGCATGAGCGCCGCGTCAGGATCATGCCGGGGTACGGCAGTTTATTGACAGCCATCGCAGGGCGGGCGGGCTTTTCAAGCCGCAGGTGCGCCGTTGTGATCGCCTGAAAAACCTACACAGATCGTACCGGCCCCAGGGCCGTGCGATGGAGGCGTTACCGTGAGCAAACAGGTTATCCCTTTCAACAAGCCGTTCGTGGTTGGCAAAGAGCTGTTCTACATTGCCCAGGCGGTCATGAACGGCTCCATTGCGGGGGACGGCGAATTCACCACGCTGTGTCAGGGCTGGCTGGAAAACAACCTGGGCTGTGAAAAGGCGCTGCTGACCCATTCGTGCACCGCTGCGCTGGAAATGGCCGCGATCCTGGCCGACGTCGGGCCGGGCGACGAAGTCATCATGCCGTCCTTCACCTTTGTCTCCACGGCCAATGCCTTCGTTCTGCGCGGTGCGGTACCGGTGTTCGTGGACATTCGCGACGACACCCTGAACCTGGACGAGCGTCTGGTCGAGGCGGCCATCACCGACAAGACCAAGGCCGTGGTGGCGGTGCACTACGCCGGGCAGCCGTGCGACATGGATGTCTTGGCGCAGATCTGCGAAAAGCATGGCCTGTTCCTGATCGAGGATGCCGCCCAGGCGATCCTGGCCCGCGACCGCAAGCGCGCCCTGGGCACCATCGGGCACCTGGGCTGCCTGAGCTTTCACGAAACCAAGAACGTCATCAGCGGCGAGGGCGGTGCCCTGCTGATCAACGATCCGCGGCTGGTCGAGCGGGCCGAGATCATCTGGCAGAAGGGCACCAACCGCAAGGCCTTCAGCCGCGGCGAAGTGAGCAAGTACACCTGGGTGGATGTCGGCTCGTCGTTCCTGCCCAGCGAGCTGACGGCCGCATTTTTGTACGCGCAGCTCGAGCATGGCGAGCGCATCAACAAGCACCGTCGGACCCTGTACGAGAAGTATTTCAGCCTGCTGCGACCACTGGCCGCCGATGGTCTGTTTCAGCTGCCGCGTACCCTGGACGACAAGCCGGCCAACGCGCACATCTTCTACCTGCTGATGCGCAGTGTCGAAGAGCGCACGGCGTTGATCGCGTTTCTGCGTGAGCATGGGGTGAATGCGGTGTTCCACTATGTGCCATTGCATGACTCGCCAGCCGGCCTGCGTTATGCGCGCAGCAGCGGCCAGTTGCCGATCACCACGGATGTCTCGCAGCGCCTGTTGCGCCTGCCGTTGTTTTCCGACATGCGTAGCCGCCAGGTGGCGCATGTGTGTGCGTGCATCGCGCGCTTTTTCCAGGACAAGCCTTCGAGCGCCTCGCGCTGACAGCAGCACGCCCCTAATCAGAGATTGGAGTTTCACCATGTCGCATGCCTCGCAGGTCGACGCGCAGGTCCTTGAGCAGGCGTTGTTTCGACACACCCTGATGTTCGCCAAACCCGAACACCCTTACTACATCATGGCGCCCGACTACCGGGACACCTCCTCGGGCATCGTGTCGCTGCACTACCTGTGTCACGTGCTCAACCTGAACGGGCGCGAGGCGTACCTGTGCGGGCCCAAGGTGGTCAACCCCAACCTGAAGACGCCGCTGCTCGACGCCGCCACCGAGCAGCGGCATCAGCAACACGGCAAGGTGGCCATCGCCGTGTATCCGGAGGTTGTGGTCGGCAACCCGCTGGGGCGCAGGGTGGTCTCGCGCTTTTTGCTGAACTTCGAAGGGCTGATCAACGGCAAGTCGATGGAGGCCGCGCCCACCGACCTGCTGTTCTACTACGGCCCGGCGCTGGCCGAAAAACGCGGCCACGCCAACCCCGACCTGCTGGGCCTGCCGGTGCTCGACATCGACCTGTTCAAGGCGCCGCCGGCGGGCACGCCACGCAGGGGTTGCTACCTGTATCAGAACCGTCATCCCCTGGAGCAGATCGACTACTCGCTGTTGCCCGAGGGTATCCAGCTGCTGCGCATCGCCAATGCGCTGCCGCTTCATGAACTGGCCCAGGTGCTGCGCTCGGCCGAGGTGATGTACAGCTACGAATGGTCGATGACCTGCGTGATCGCCGTGCTGTGTGGCTGCCCGGTGATCTTCATGCCCGGTAGTGGTGTCGACCAGGCGTTTCTCGAAACCGGCTTCCTTGGCAGCGCCGGCTTTGCCCTGCTTGACCAGCCGGACGCGCTGGCCACCGCCAGGGCAGGGGTGGAGGGGGCATTGCAGCGCTACGTGCTGGCAACGCTGCCGTTCTGGCAGCAGCTGGATACGTTCATTGCCAAGACCCAGGCCGCGGCCGCGCTCGAAGCGGCGGACCTGAACCTGGGCGTGCTGCCCTGGTTGCGCGAGCGCCACCCTGATGCCCAGCAGCTGCGCCTGATCAACGAGCGCCTCGACAGCCAGCCGATGCCGGTCATCGGTGTGCTTGTGCTGGATGACGCTGATGATCGCCAGCGCCTGGCCGCCACCCTGGCCAGCCTGGGTACGCAGCGCTGCCTGTACCCGCACCTTGAGGTCAGCGTGCTTGGCAACCAGTCGTTGGCCGACCCGCAGGTACGGCATGTGCCCTGTGCCCGGGAGCGGCAAGCTGAAGCCATCAATACTGCGCTGCAGCACAGCCGGTGCGACTGGTTCCTGATCGTGGAGGCGGGCGTCGAATTCACGGCCTCGGGCCTGCTGATCGCGGCACTCGAGCTTGTCGGTGCCGAGGCCGGTTGCCTGGCGTACATGGCTGATGAAGCGATGCGCGCGACCAACGGCAGCACCGACATCGCACTGCGACCGGATTTCAACCTCGACCTGCTGCTGAGTTTCCCGGCGAGTCTGTCGCGGCACTGGTTGTACCAGCGCCAGGCCTTGTTGCAACGGGGCGGCTTCGCCCTCGACTGCGCTCGGGCCTTCGAGCTGGAGTACCAGCTGCGTCTGGTCGAACAGCAGGGCCTGGGCTGCGTGGGGCATGTCGCCGAGCCGTTGCTGATCGGCGAGGCCCTGCCGTTGCGTGATTGCGCCCACGAGCGCGCGGTGCTGGAACGCCACCTGCAGGCCCGCGGTTACACGCAGGGGCAGGTCGCGGTGCTGGCGTCGTCGCCGGGCCGTTATCGTCTCGATTACGGGCATGCCCAGGCCGCCTCGGTGAGTATCCTGATCGCCCTGGAAGGCAGCGTCGGCCACTTCCAGCGCTGCATCGAAACCTTGCTGGAGAACACGGCGCTGGCTGGCGGCTTCGAAGTGCTGTTGCTGGCGCCGTCTGCCCTGGACGAGGCTGCCCGTGAATGGCTGGCGATGGTCGAGCAGATCGGCGGTGAGCAGATTCAGGTCCTGCACTATGCTGCCGGCCAGTCGCGGGTTGCCATGTGCAATCACGCGGCGCAGCAGGCCCGTGGCGATTTCCTGCTGTGGCTGGATGCGCGTGCGGGGATCCTCGCGCGCGACTGGCTGCAGCAATTGCTCAATCACGCCCAGCGGCCCGAGGTGGGCGCGGTGGGGGCCAAGCTGATGGCGGCCGACGGCAAGGTCCGGCATGCCGGCCTGGTGCTGGGGCTCACCGGCCTGGTGGGCTCGGCATTCGACGGGGTCGATCATCAGCAGGCCGGTTACATGGGGCGGCTGCAGGTCGATCAGGACTGTTCGGCGCTCAGTGGCGAATGCCTGATGCTGCGCCGGGCGCTGTTCCTTGAGGCCGGCGGCTTTGCCGAAGATCCGCTGCTGGCCCGCTGGGTGGATGTCGACCTGTGCCTGAGGCTGCAGGAGGCCGGTTACCTGAACGTCTGGACGCCCCATGTGCAATTGCTGATGGACGCTTGCGAGCGCGACGCGGCGACCACGGAGCAGGAGGACGCTCTGCTGGCCCGTTGGCTGCCACGCCTGGCCCGCGATCCGGCATACAACGCCAACCTGTCGTTGCAGGTGCCGGGTGGCTTTGTCCGGGCGAGCAACTCGCTGGTGTGGAACCCGCTGAAAAGCTGGCACCCGCTGCCCATGTTGCTGGCTCACCCGGCCGACCTGCAGGGCGCCGGCCAGCAGCGCATCGTCGAGCCGTTCAAGGCGCTGCGCGAGGCGGGGTGGGTGGACGGGCTGGTCACGCCGCACCTGCTGTCTGCCGTGGAGCTGGAGCGCTACGCACCGGACACCGTGCTGCTGCAGCGCCCGCTCGATGACGCGCAACTGCTGGCCATGCGGCGCCTGCGGGCGTTCTCGCGGGCGTTCAAGGTGCTCGACGTGGACGGCTACCTGCCGCAGATGCGCTTGCAGGGCGCGCATGCCGGGTTTGGCGCCGACGAAATCAGCCAGCGCTTGCAGAGCGCGGTGATCCTCGCCGATCGCATCATCGTACCTGCGCCCGCGCTGGCCGAGGTGCTGGCAGGCCAGCACGACGATGTTCGTGTGCTGGAGGCCAGCTTGCCGGGCCGATGGTGGCGCAATCTCCAGGGCAAGCGTGGCATGGGCAGCAAGCCCCGTGTCGGCTGGGCCGGGGCGGTGGATGCCGACCTGCTGGTCGATGTGGTCAGGACGCTGGCCGCGGAGGTGGAGTGGGTGGCGCTGGGCGACTGCCCCGAGGCCCTGCGCCCCTACATGAAGGAGGTACACGCCGCCGTCGCCCCCGAACGGCAGGCCGCAGCGCTGGCCGCGCTCAACCTGGACCTGGCGCTGGCGCCCATGGCCCAGAGCCTGCTCAATGCCTGCTCGGGCAACCCGGGGTTGCTGGAGTACGCCGCCTGTGGCTACCCGATCATCTGCAGCAATGTGCCGGGCTTTGCCGGTGTCGATGTGCTGCCGCTGACCCGCGTGGCCAACACCACGGCCGACTGGCTGGCCGCGATCCGCCTGCACCTGGGCGACCCGCAGGCTTCCGCCAGCCTGGGCGAGGTGCTGCAGGCCAGCGTGCGGCGCGACTGGCTGCTCGAGGGCGAGCGCCTGGCGCTGTGGCGCGCGGCCTGGCTGGCGGGCTGAGCGGTTTTGCAGGGCGGTCGGGCCTTCCCGACCTGGCCGTCCTCACGTGACCGTGAAGTGCTGTGCACAAGCATCGCCCTGGTTCGCGTACAATGCCGTGACTTGGCAGTCGAAACGTGCATCTCTAAGCTAATGAATCAGCGGGCGGTGCAGGTGGCCTGGAGCGGCGCTGCGTGAGATCCCTTGCCTGCAGGGGAGTGAGGCCCGTGAAAATCCGCATATCTATCGGGAAGCCACAATGATTGGCATCAAAAGTATCGCGAGTTACGTACCTGTCGAGGGTCTGAACAATTACGCCCAGGGTGCGAAATTCGGCAAGGATCAGGACTTCATTCTGGGCAAGATCGGTTCGACCTTTCTGCCGCGCAAGGAGGCAGGTCAGGAGACCTCGGACTTGTGTGTAGAGGCCGCCAAGGTCCTGTTCGCTGCCAATCCTTCGTTGTCCCCGGAGTCGATCGATGTGCTCATCGTGGTCACCCAGAACGGCGACGCCGAAGGGTTGCCGCACACTGCCGCGATCGTCCAGCACAAGCTTGGCTTGCCCACCCATGTGGCAGCCTTCGACATTTCCCTGGGCTGTTCCGGTTACGTCTACGGCCTTTATGCCATCAAGGGCTTCATGGAGGCGGCGGGACTGAAGAACGGCCTGCTGATCACCGCCGATCCCTATTCCAAGATCGTCGATCCGGAAGATCGCAACACCACCATGCTGTTCGGTGATGCTGCCACGGTCACCTGGATGGGCGAGGACGCGGCCTGGCAACTGGGCAAATCGAGCTTTGGCACCGACGGCGGCGGCGCAGAGCACCTGAAGGTGAATGACGGGGTGTTCTTCATGAACGGTCGCCAGGTGTTCAACTTCGCGTTGCTCAAGGTACCTGCGCACCTGCGTCAGTTGCTCGAGGCGAGCAACCTGGGGGCCAACGACATCGACCTGTTCTGCATTCACCAGGGCAGTGCGGCAATCGTCGATGCCGTGGCGCGCCGCTTCGAGGAAGACAAGCCCGAAACCATCGAGAAATTCGTCAAGGACATGGTCGAGACCGGCAACACGGTGTCCTCGAGCATTCCGTTGCTGCTGGAAAAGCACGTACTGGGCACCCAGCACAGGCGTGTGGCCTTGAGCGGTTTTGGCGTGGGCCTGTCGTGGGGCTCGGCAATCATCGAGCGTCGGGACTGAACCGACCTCCCGTCTACAGAAGCGCTGCCTTGAAGGTGGCGCTTTTTTTTGCCTTTGCGGTATGCCACAACCAAGGCTGTGCCGCAGGGGCCATAAAGCTGGCGTCAAACCCTTGATTTCATTGGAGTGGCAGGGTGCCAGTAAAAATTTTCAAAAAACCCCTAAAGCAACCTGCACAGACGACGATAACTATTACGAAGGTTCTCTAGGCCACACCCGGCGCTTGCCAGGGCCGGAAGCCGCAATACCCACAAACGAGGAATTCGTCATGGCATTAACCGTAAACACCAACGTCACGTCGCTGAACGTTCAGAAAAACCTGAACCGCGCTTCCGACGCCCTGAGCACCTCGATGACTCGCCTGTCTTCCGGCCTGAAAATCAACAGCGCCAAAGACGACGCCGCTGGCCTGCAGATCGCTACCCGTATGACCTCGCAGATCCGCGGTCAGACCATGGCAATCAAAAACGCCAACGACGGTATCTCGATCGCCCAGACCGCTGAAGGCGCGATGCAAGAGCAGGTCAACATCCTGCAGCGTATGCGTGAACTGGCTCTGCAATCGCGAAACGACTCGAACGATTCGGACAACCGTGACTCGCTGAACTCCGAGTTCGCTCAGATGCGTGACGAGCTGACCCGTATCGCTCAGTCCACCCAGCTGAACGGCAAGAACCTGCTGGACGGTTCCGCCAGCACCATGACCTTCCAGGTCGGTTCGGAAACCGGTGGCATCAACCAGATCAGCATCGACCTGACCGGCAAGTACCTGGCCAGCGACCTGGGTATCACCAACGCCATCACCATCGCCGGTAGCGACAGCGCCACTGCCGAGACCAACTTCTCGGCTGCAATGGACGCGATCGATGCTGCGGTCAAGACCATCGGTGAAGGCCGTGCTGCACTGGGTGCCGTTCAGAACCGTCTGACCAGCACCATCAACAACCTGCAGAACATCAACGAAAACGCCGACGCTGCCCGTGGTCGTGTACAAGATACCGACTTCGCTGCCGAGACCGCTCAGCTGACCAAGCAGCAGACTCTGCAACAAGCTTCGACTTCGGTTCTGGCCCAGGCCAACCAGCTGCCATCCGCCGTACTGAAACTGCTTCAGTAATCGCCTGATGGTTATCGGCGGGGGAGTGCACCTGTGGCGCTCCCCCGCCTTTTGCATTGAGAGGTGGTTGGCATGGATATGAGCGTCAAGCTGAACCTGTCCTACCAGGCTGCAAAGCCTGTGGAGCAGCCCACCGAGCGCCCTGCGGTCAAGCCCGTGGAGGCTGTCGAATCCATCAAGCCAGCGAAGGAAAGCGCCGACAGCGGCCTGACCGAAGCTGAGAAGGTCAAGAACGCGCTCAAGGACATCGAGAAGTTTCTCGCCTCGTCGCGTCGCAATCTCGAATTTTCCACGGATGAAGAATCCGGCCGAATTGTAGTTAAAGTCATCGCCAGTGAAACCGGTGAGCTGATCCGCCAACTTCCTTCGGAAGAGGCGTTGAGAATTGCCCACAGTCTGAGCGATGTTAACAGCCTGCTGTTCAACGCCAAGGTCTGATGCTGGCGTCCGAGCAGCACGTTCGCTAGCCTTGATCGGCTAGGGGCGGCGCGCAACCAAGAGGGAATAGCAATGGCGAGTTCAATTTTACCGGGCACCGGTCTGGGTTCTGGGGTCGATATCAACAAGATCGTCAGCACGCTGGTGGCGTCTGAAACCGATCCGAAAGCCAACCAGATCAAACGCCAGACTGCCAACAACTCGGCCATGCTTTCTGGTGTCGCATCGCTCAAGAGCGCGCTGTCTGTCTATCAGGCGGCGATGAAGAAGCTCAATGATCCCCTCGCGCCGTCGTTCAATGCCTATGCGGCAACGTCCAGCAACGACGCCGCGATCAAGGCAACCTCTAACAATACCGCGGTGCCTGGTACCTACACGATCCGTGTCGACAACCTGGCCACCTCGTCCAAGGTGGCCAGCCAGAACTTCGACACCGGCGCCACCACGCCGATTCCCGAAGGCGACCTGCTGATTACCCAGGACGGTGTCACCCACACCGTCAAGGTCGGCCCTGGTGCAACCTTGCAGTCCGTGCGCGACACCATCAACTCGTCGCTGTCCGAGAAAGGCATCACTGCCAACCTGGTCAATGGTGCAGACGGTTCGCGCCTGGTGTTCAGTTCGACCAAGACCGGTGAGGGTACGGACATTTCCGTCGACGGCACCATCGACGCGCTCAAGATCGCGCCGGGCGAGAAGATGGATGGTGACGGTGCCGGCTACATCGGTGAGCCGGCCAAGGACGCAAAACTGTACGTCGACGGCCTGCCGGTCACGAGCAAGAGCAATACCGTCACCGGTGCCATCAGTGGCATCAGCCTGGACCTGCTTCAGGCAACCGGCCCCGACGCCAGCAAGGCTGTACAGGTTACGGTGGGTGAGAACACCGATGGGCTGAAAAAATCGGTGCAGGCCTATGTCGATGCCTATAACACCCTGATCAAGGCGGTCACCAACCTGACCTCCGTGAGCAAGGATGCCGATGGCAACACCGTGCTGGGCCCGTTGACCAACGACCCGACCACCCGTTCGCTGCTGAGCGACCTGCGCAGCCAATTGGCGACCGAGTCGGACGGTACCCGCCTGACCACCCTCAGCCAGCTGGGCATCAACACCCAGAAGGACGGTACCCTCGAGTTCAACTCCGTCAAGTACGACGCGGCGATGAAGGACAAGAAGCTCGGTGCCGACGTGCAGGAGCTCTTCACCGGTAAAAATGGCGTGTTCGCGCACATGAACAAGGCGATCGAACCGTACCTGCAGACCGGTGGCATTCTCGACTCGCGCAAGAACGGCCTGGACAGGCTGCAGAAAGACCTCGAGAACCAGCAGGAGGCCCTGGATCGGCGCATTGCGTCGCTGACCGAGTCGCTGACCAAACGCTACGTGGCCATGGATACCCTGGTCGGCAAGCTCGAGGCGCAGCGCAAGAACATTGCCTCGATGTTCGCCTCGATCGAAGCGCAGCAGAAGAACTCCTGATAGCAGGGGCCGCAAAAAAGCCCGGCAGCACCCCTTCGGGTGCTCCGGGCTTTTCGTTTTCGGGGTTAAAGTTTTTTGACCCGCAGGCGATACAGGCGGTATATGAACCTTTTCGTTTGTTACGAGGTAGAACATGAACCCTATGTTGGCCCTTCGGCAGTATCAGAAAGTCAACGGCGTGGCGCAGACCTCCGAGGCCAGCCCGCACCGTCTCGTGCAGATGCTCATGCAGGGCGGGCTGGATCGCATCGCGCAGGCCAAAGGTGCAATCGCGCGCAATGACCTGGCCCAGAAGGGCATCCTGATCGGCAAGGCCATCGGGATCATCGGCGGTCTGCGCGAAGGGCTCGACCTCGAAAACCAGGCCGAGGCACTGGCCGACATCGATGGGCTGTACGCCTACATGAGCAGGCGCCTGGTCGAGGCCAACGTGCAGAACGACCCGGAGATCCTCAATGAAGTCGCACGCCTGCTGATTACCGTCAAGGAAGGTTGGGACGCGATCGGCGATCAGGTCGCCGACGTCTAGGAGAACGCCATGAGTGCCGTGCTCGAACGTATCGAACAAACCCGCGAAGCCCTGCTCGGGGCATTGGCCAGCCGCGACTGGGAAACGATCACCGAACTGGACCTGAGCTGCCGTGTTTGCGTCGAGGACGTACTGGCCGAGGCATCGACCAACGAACAGGTTCTGCGCACCAGTCTTGAGGAATTGCTCGACGTCTACCGCCAACTAATTGATGTTGCAAGTGGTGAACGTCAAACAATAGTCGACGAGATGACGCAGATCCGCCAAGCGAAAAACGCCGCAAAGGTATACCATCTGTTCAGCTGACGCTGGACGGTTCGAAAATGCAGTGCGCCATAAATTTGACTGTGTACGATTTTTTGACTTAACTAGTGGCTGTTTTCTAATTTCAGACGTCCGATCACTGACCGCTCCAGTCGGAATGGATGTCGAGCATGCCCACATTGGGTGTCGAGTTGACTAGGGAAGTTTCGATTGCATGTGGCGTGAAACCAAAATTCTCCTGATCGATGACGATGACGCTCGCCGCCGCGACCTGGCGGTGGTGCTGAATTTTCTTGGCGAAGAAAATCTTTCCTGCTCCAGCCACGATTGGCAGCAGGTCGTTCAGTCGTTGTCATCCAGCCGTGAAGTACTCTGTGTCCTGGTCGGCACCGTGAACGCTCCGGCAAGCCTTTTGGGCTTGCTTAAGACCGTGGCTGCCTGGGATGAGTTCCTTCCGGTATTGCTGTTGGGTGAAATATCTTCTGCCGAGTTGCCCGAGGACCTGCGCCGCCGGGTGCTTTCCAACCTGGAGATGCCGCCCAGCTACAGCAAGCTGCTTGATTCGCTGCACCGTGCCCAGGTCTATCGCGAGATGTACGACCAGGCCCGCGAGCGCGGTCGTCAGCGTGAGCCCAACCTGTTCCGTAGCCTGGTCGGTACCAGCCGCGCCATCCAGCATGTGCGCCAGATGATGCAGCAGGTGGCCGACACCGACGCCAGCGTGCTGATCCTCGGCGAGTCGGGTACGGGCAAGGAAGTGGTCGCGCGCAACCTGCACTACCATTCCAAGCGCCGTGAAGCGCCGTTCGTGCCGGTCAACTGCGGCGCGATCCCGGCCGAGCTGCTCGAAAGCGAACTGTTCGGTCACGAGAAGGGGGCGTTCACCGGCGCCATCACCAGCCGTGCCGGGCGTTTCGAGCTGGCCAATGGCGGCACCCTGTTCCTCGACGAAATCGGCGACATGCCGCTGCCGATGCAGGTCAAGCTGCTGCGCGTGCTGCAGGAGCGCACCTTCGAGCGTGTGGGTAGCAACAAGACCCAGAGCATCGATGTGCGCATCATCGCCGCCACTCACAAGAACCTCGAGAGCATGATCGAGGTGGGTAGCTTTCGCGAAGACCTGTACTACCGCCTCAATGTGTTCCCGATCGAGATGGCCCCGCTGCGTGAGCGGGTCGAAGACATTCCGCTGCTGATGAACGAGTTGATCTCGCGCATGGAGCACGAGAAGCGGGGGTCGATCCGCTTCAATTCCGCCGCGATCATGTCGCTGTGCCGCCATGGCTGGCCGGGCAACGTGCGCGAGCTGGCGAACCTGGTGGAGCGCATGGCGATCATGCACCCGTATGGCGTGATCGGCGTGTCCGAGCTGCCGAAGAAGTTCCGCTACGTCGATGATGAGGACGAGCAACTGGTCGACAGCCTGCGCTCGGACCTGGAAGAGCGCGTGGCAATCAACGGCCATACGCCCAATTTCAGCAACCATGCGATGTTGCCGCCCGAAGGTCTCGACCTCAAGGACTACCTGGGCAGCCTCGAGCAGGGCCTGATCCAGCAGGCGCTGGACGATGCCAACGGTATCGTGGCGCGTGCCGCAGAGCGCCTGCGCATCCGCCGCACCACGCTGGTGGAAAAAATGCGCAAGTACGGCATGAGCCGTCGCGATGGAGACGAACAGGCGGAGGATTGACGCCTGCTTCCTGCTGGCAGGCCCCGACCGGGGCCTGCCGAACGCAATACCCCTATTTTCCACAGGGCTGTAAAGCCTGCCCTTGCTGGCTTTGGGCGGCGCGCCGCTGCTGCTGGCACCCCCCCGTCAAAGTATCCGGCACGTCTATTGCTATACCGCTGGCAACATACCGTTTTATGACGGTGAGCCATGCGAGAGAGCAACCCATGCCCCACGCCGCCCACATCCCCGCCGCCGAGCCCAGGCGTTCTGACGCCGCCGAACAGCAGAGTCGTCAGGGGCTCGAGCAGGCGTTTGCCCTGTTCGACCAGGTGTCGACCCAACTGAGCCAGTCCTACAACCTGCTCGAGGCCCGTGTCACCGAGCTCAAGGGGGAGTTGGCCGTGGTCAGTGCGCAGCGCATGGCGGAGCTGGCGGAGAAGGAGCGACTGGCCAACCGCCTGCAGAACCTGCTGTCGCTGTTGCCCGGCGGGGTGATCGTGATCGACGGCCAGGGCCGCGTGCGCGAGGCCAACCCGGCCGCCGTCGAACTGCTGGGTCAGCCGCTGGTGGGCGAGCTGTGGCGTCAGGTGATCGCCCGCAGCTTTGCGCCGCGCGAGGACGACGGCCACGAAGTGTCGCTGCGCGATGGTCGCCGCCTGTCGATCGCTACCCGCTCGCTGGATGCCGAGCCGGGCCAACTGGTGCTGTTGACCGATCTCACCGAAACCCGCCACCTGCAAAGCCAGCTGGCGCGGCACGAGCGCCTGTCGACCCTGGGGCGGATGGTGGCCTCGCTGGCGCATCAGATCCGCACGCCACTGTCGGCCGCCTTGCTGTATGCCAGTCACCTGGCCGAGCAGGACCTGCCGCTGGACACCCGTCAGCGTTTTGCCGGCAGCCTCAAGGAGCGTCTGCACGAACTCGAGCACCAGGTACGCGACATGCTGGTGTTCGCCCGCGGCGAACTGCCGCTGACCGACCGCGTGACCCCCAAGGCGTTGTTCCAGGCGCTGCAGCAGGCCGCGCAGGTACATGTACAGGGGCATGCTGTGCGCTGGCAGTGCGACAGCCACCTGGGCGAATTGCTGTGCAACCGCGACACCCTGGTGGGGGCGCTGCTCAATCTCATTGAAAACGCCCTGCAGGCCGCGCCCGGCGCTGCTCGGCTCAAGGTACACCTGTATCGTCGCGGGCAAAGCCTGCGCCTGTGCATCAGCGATGCCGGGCCGGGCATCGACAGTGCATTGCTGGCGCGCCTGGGCGAGCCGTTCCTGACCACCAAGGCCACTGGCACCGGGCTTGGCCTGGCGGTGGTGATGGCGGTTGCCCGTGCACACCAGGGCACCGTGCAGCTACGCTCGCGCCCCGGGCGCGGTACCTGCGCGCTGGTGACCCTGCCGCTGATCGGCGCACCGCTGGAGGCAACGGCATGAGGGCGATCAAGGTTCTGCTGGTCGAGGATGACCGCGTACTGCGCCAGGCCCTGGCCGATACCCTGGAGCTGGGCGGTTTTGCCTATCACGCGGTGGGCTCGGCCGAAGAAGCGCTGGAAGTGGCGGCCAGTCAGCCCTTCAGCCTGGTGGTCAGCGACGTCAACATGCCGGGCATGGACGGCCACCAGTTGCTGGCCGCGTTGCGGGCCCGCCAGCCGCAGTTGCCGGTGTTGCTGATGACCGCGCACGCCGCCGTTGAGCGTGCAGTGGATGCGATGCGCCAGGGCGCTGCGGACTATCTGGTCAAGCCCTTCGAGCCGCGAGCTTTGCTCGACCTGGTGGCCCGTCATGCCCTGGGCGTTGCCAGCGGCGCGGACGCCGACGGTCCGGTGGCGCGCGAGCCTGCCAGTGCGCAGTTGCTCGAACTGGCCGCGCGGGTGGCGCGCAGTGATTCCACCGTGCTGATTTCCGGCGAATCGGGCACCGGCAAGGAGGTGCTGGCGCGCTACATTCACCAGCAGTCCCTGCGTGCCGACCAGCCATTCGTGGCCATCAACTGCGCCGCCATCCCCGACAACATGCTCGAAGCCACGTTGTTCGGACATGAAAAGGGCTCGTTCACCGGGGCGATAGCCGCCCAGCCAGGCAAGTTCGAGCAGGCCGACGGTGGCACGCTGCTGCTCGACGAGATTTCCGAAATGCCGCTGGGGCTGCAGGCCAAGCTGCTGCGGGTGCTGCAGGAGCGCGAGGTCGAGCGGGTAGGCGGGCGCAAGCCGATCGCGCTGGACATCCGCGTGGTCGCCACCACCAACCGCGACCTTGCCGGCGAAGTGGCGGCGGGGCGGTTTCGCGAAGACCTGTTCTATCGCCTGTCGGTGTTCCCGCTGGCCTGGCGACCGCTGCGCGAGCGCAGCGCCGACATTCTGCCGCTGGCCGAGCGTCTGCTGGCGCGACACGTCAATAAAATGAAGCATGCCCCCGTGCGCCTGTCGGCCCAGGCCCAGGCCTGCCTGCAAGGCTATCCGTGGCCGGGCAACGTGCGCGAGCTGGACAACGCCATCCAGCGGGCGCTGATCCTGCAGCAGGGCGGGGTGATCGAGGCGGCGGACTTCTGCCTGGCCGGGGTGCTGCCGCTGCTGGCGGCATCGCCCGTAGAGCCGGTGCCGGTGCTGGCCGAGCCGTCCGAGCCAGCCGGGCTGGGGGATGATCTGCGCCGCCACGAGTTCCAGATGATCATCGATACCCTGCGCGCCGAGCGCGGGCGCCGCAAGGAGGCTGCCGAGCGTCTGGGCATCAGCCCGCGCACCTTGCGCTACAAGCTGGCACAGATGCGTGATGCCGGCCTGGATGTGGAGGCGAGTCTCTACGCCAGCGGCGTGTGACGCCGTAACCGGTCGTTTTTGTTGGTCCTGGGGGTAGAGCTGGCACTCTTGTTGCTAAGTTCTGCCTGTCCGCTGCGTAGTGTCAAAAAAATGCGGGTCGTCGGAGAGAAGAGTCAATGAGCCAAGGTGTTGAATTTAATCGATTGATGTTGGACATGCGGGCCATGCAGGCGGACGCCATGTCGATGTCGAAGGCTGCCCCTGCGCCAGAGCTTGGCTCGAGCGGTTTTGCCGACATGCTTGGCCAGGCCATCAACAAGGTCAGCGATACCCAGCAGGCGTCCACCCAGTTGGCCAACGCCTTCGAGATCGGCAAGAGCGGCGTCGACCTTACCGACGTGATGATCGCCTCGCAGAAGGCCAGCGTGTCGTTCCAGGCCTTGACCCAGGTGCGCAACAAGCTGGTGCAGGCGTATCAAGACATCATGCAGATGCCGGTATAAGGGCGAGATTGAGTCATGGCCGAAGCAGTCGTTGATAACGTGCCCGCCAAAGGCAGCCCGGCGCCCAAGCCGCCGCTGTTCGGCATGTCCTTTCTGGAAAACATCGCAGAGATGCCCATGCTGCGTCAGGTCGGCCTGCTGGTCGGGTTGGCGGCGAGCGTGGCGATCGGCTTTGCCGTGGTGCTGTGGTCGCAGCAGCCCGACTACCGCCCGCTGTACCCAAGCCTTGCCGGCATGGACACCAAGCAGGTCATGGACACCCTGTCCGCTGCCGACATCGCCTACAACGTCGAGCCCAGCTCCGGGGCGCTGCTGGTCAAGTCCGAAGACCTCTCCCGTGCGCGCCTGAAACTTGCCGCGGCCGGCGTGGCGCCAGGCGATGGCAACGTCGGCTTCGAACTGCTCGACAAGGAGCAGGGGCTGGGCACCAGCCAGTTCATGGAGGCCACCCGTTATCGTCGCGGCCTGGAAGGTGAACTGGCGCGTACCATCTCCAGCCTGAACAACGTCAAGGGTGCCCGCGTGCACCTGGCCATTCCGAAAAGCTCGGTGTTCGTGCGCGACGAGCGCAAGCCCAGTGCCTCGGTACTGGTCGAGCTGTATTCGGGGCGTGGCCTCGAGCCCGGCCAGGTGGCGGCCATCGTCAACCTGGTGGCGTCCAGCGTTCCGGAACTGAACAAGTCCCAGGTGACCGTGGTCGACCAGAAGGGCAACCTGCTGTCCGACCAGGGCGAGAACTCCGAGCTGACCATGGCCGGCAAGCAGTTCGACTACAGCCGCCGCATGGAAGGCATGCTCACCCAGCGCGTGCACAACATTCTGTTGCCGGTGCTGGGCAACGACCGCTACAAGGCCGAAGTCTCCGCCGACGTCGACTTCAGTGCGGTCGAGTCCACCTCCGAACAGTTCAACCCCGACCAGCCTGCCTTGCGCAGCGAGCAGTCGGTGAACGAACAACGCTCCAGCAGCATGGGCCCGCAGGGCGTGCCTGGTGCCCTGAGCAACCAGCCACCCGGCCCGGCCACTGCGCCACAGCAGACCGGTCAGGCGCAGGCCGCCGCGGGCATGGTGCAACCAGGCCAGCCGCTGCTGGACGCCAACGGCCAGCAGATCATGGACCCGGCCACCGGCCAGCCGATGCTCGCACCGTACCCGGCCGACAAGCGTCAGCAGTCGACCAAGAACTTCGAACTGGACCGTTCCATCAGCCACACCCGCCAGCAGCAGGGGCGCCTGAGCCGCCTGTCGGTCGCGGTGGTGGTCGACGACCAGGTCAAGCTCGACCCGGCCACTGGCGAGTCGACACGCGCCCCATGGGGGGCCGAAGACCTGGCGCGCTTCACGCGCCTGGTGCAGGACGCCGTCGGCTTCGATGCCAGCCGCGGTGACAGCGTCAGCGTGATCAACGTGCCATTCGCCGCCGACCGTGGCGAAGTGTTCACCGAGATTCCGTTCTACCAGCAACCGTGGTTCTGGGACATCATCAAGCAGGTCATGGGCGTGCTGTTCATCCTGGTGCTGGTGTTCGGCGTGCTGCGCCCGGTGCTCAACAACATCACCGGCAACGGCAAGCAGGGCGCCGGTGCCGATGGCGACATGGAGCTGGGCGGCATGCTCGGTCTGGATGGCGATCTGGCCAACGACCGCGTCAGCCTGGGTGGTCCGCAAAGCATTCTGTTGCCTAGCCCGAGCGAGGGTTACGACGCTCAGCTGAACGCAATCAAGAGCCTGGTGGCCGAAGACCCGGGTCGTGTGGCCCAGGTCGTGAAAGAGTGGATCAACGCCGATGAGTGATAATCGAGCCCTTACCGCCAAACTGACCCGTGTCGACAAGGCGGCCATCCTGCTGCTGTCGCTGGGTGAAACCGATGCGGCGCAGGTGTTGCGCCACATGGGCCCCAAGGAAGTGCAGCGGGTCGGCGTGGCCATGGCGCAGATGGGCAACGTCCATCGCGAACAGGTCGAGCAGGTGATGAGCGAGTTCGTCGAGATCGTCGGCGACCAGACCAGCCTGGGTGTCGGCTCTGACGGCTACATCCGCAAGATGCTCACCCAGGCCCTGGGCGAGGACAAGGCCAACGGCCTGATCGACCGCATCCTGCTGGGTGGCAACACCAGCGGCCTGGACAGCCTGAAGTGGATGGAGCCGCGTGCCGTGGCCGACGTGATCCGCTACGAGCACCCGCAGATCCAGGCCATCGTGGTGGCCTACCTGGACCCCGACCAGGCTGGTGAGGTGCTGGGCAACTTCGATCACAAGGTGCGCCTGGACATCATCCTGCGCGTCTCCTCGCTCAACACCGTGCAGCCGGCGGCGCTCAAGGAGCTCAACCAGATTCTGGAGAAGCAGTTCTCGGGCAACTCCAACGCGGCGCGTACCACACTAGGCGGTATCAAGCGCGCGGCCGACATCATGAACTTCCTCGACAGTTCGGTCGAAGGCCAGCTGATGGACGCGATTCGCGACGTCGACGGCGAGCTGTCCGAGCAGATCGAAGACCTCATGTTCGTCTTCAACAACCTGGCCGATGTCGACGACCGCGGTATCCAGGCGCTGTTGCGCGAAGTGTCCTCGGACGTGCTGGTGGTATCGCTCAAGGGCGCCGACGAGAAGGTCAAGGACAAGATCTTCAAGAACATGTCCAAGCGGGCTTCCGAGCTGCTGCGTGACGACCTCGAGGCCAAGGGCCCGGTGCGGGTCAGCGACGTGGAAACGGCGCAGAAAGAGATCCTCACCATTGCCCGGCGCATGGCCGAAGCCGGCGAGATCGTGCTTGGCGGCAAGGGCGCCGAAGAAATGATCTAAAGCCGTTCGCCGGCCCCGGCTCCTCCACAGGAGCCGGCCTTGCCGGCGGATGCCTCAACGCGGTACACGCCGGTGCCTGGCAGCCGCATCGCCGACCACCCCGGCGCCTACCCAATTGAACGCGTGGAATCATGTCGACCAACGAGCACCTGAGTGAACTGATCCCCGCCCGCGACGTCGAGGGCTTCGACCGCTGGGCGCTGCCCAGCTTCGACCCGGAGCCGGAACCCGAGCCCGAACCCGAGCCGGAAATCGTCGAGGAAGTCGAAGAAGTGCCGCTGGAAGAAGTCCAGCCGCTGACCCTCGAAGAGCTCGAAAGCATTCGCCAGGAAGCCTACAACGAAGGCTTTGCCACCGGCGAGCGCGAAGGGTTTCACAGCACCCAGCTCAAGGTCCGCCAGGAGGCCGAAGTGGCCCTGAGCGCCAAGCTGGCGAGCCTGGAGCAGCTGATGGGCCACCTGCTCGACCCGATCGCCGAGCAGGACAACCAGATCGAGAAGGCCCTGGTGCACATGGTCAGCCGCATCACCCGCGAGGTGATCGGGCGTGAGCTGGCCACCGACTCCAGCCAGATCACCCACGTGCTGCGCGAGGCCCTCAAGCTGCTGCCGATGGGCGCCGAAAACATCCGCATTCATGTCAATCCGCAGGACTTCGAGCTGGCCAAGGCCCTGCGCGAGCGTCATGAGGAAAACTGGCGCCTGCTCGAAGACGACGCACTGTTGCCCGGTGGTTGCCGCATCGAGACGTTGCACAGCCGTATCGACGCCACCGTCGAGACCCGCATCGAAAAGGCCATGACCCAGTTGTTCGACCAGTTGCATGACCAGGGCCTGCACCCTGCCGCACCAGACTTGCACGTCGACCTTGCTGGCGACCCGGGCACCCGCGAGGCCACGCCCGATGCGCCTTGACCGCACCAGCTTCGGCAAGCGCCTGGGCACCTATGCCGAGGCCGTGAGCCTGCCGGCGCAGCCGGTGGTGGAAGGGCGGTTGTTGCGCATGGTCGGCCTGACCCTGGAGGCCGAGGGCCTGCGCGCTGCCGTCGGCAGCCGCTGCCTGGTGATCAACGATGACAGCTACCATCCGGTGCAGGTCGAGGCCGAGGTCATGGGCTTTGCCGGTGACCGGGTGTTTCTCATGCCGGTGGGCAGCGTTGCCGGCATCGCGCCCGGTGCGCGGGTGGTGCCGCTGGCCGAAAGCGGCCGCCTGCCGATGGGCATGAGCATGCTCGGTCGCGTGCTGGACGGTGCCGGCCGGGCGCTGGATGGCAAGGGCGGGATGAAGGCCGAGGACTGGGTGCCGATGGACGGCCCCACCATCAACCCACTCAACCGCGACCCCATCAGCCAGCCGCTGGACGTGGGCATTCGCAGCATCAATGGCCTGCTGACGGTGGGCCGTGGCCAGCGCCTTGGCCTGTTCGCCGGTACCGGCGTGGGCAAGAGTGTGCTGCTGGGCATGATGACCCGTTTCACCGAGGCCGACATCATCGTGGTGGGGCTGATCGGTGAGCGGGGGCGTGAGGTCAAGGAGTTCATCGAGCACATCCTGGGCGAGGAGGGCATCAAGCGTTCGGTGGTGGTGGCATCCCCTGCCGATGATGCGCCGCTGATGCGCCTGCGCGCCGCCATGTACTGCACGCGGATCGCCGAGTACTTTCGCGACAAGGGCAAGAACGTGCTGTTGCTGATGGATTCGCTGACCCGTTTCGCCCAGGCCCAGCGGGAAATCGCCCTGGCCATCGGCGAGCCGCCAGCCACCAAGGGCTATCCGCCTTCCGTGTTCGCCAAGCTGCCCAAGCTGGTGGAGCGCGCCGGCAACGGCGAGGCCGGTGGTGGCTCGATCACCGCCTTCTACACCGTGTTGTCCGAAGGCGACGACCAGCAGGACCCGATTGCCGACTCCGCGCGGGGCGTACTCGACGGCCATATCGTGCTGTCCCGGCGCCTGGCCGAAGAGGGGCACTACCCGGCCATCGATATCGAGGCTTCGATCAGCCGGGTCATGCCGCAGGTGGTCAGCCCCGAGCAGATGACCCAGGCCCAGCAGTTCAAGCAGCTCTGGTCGCGCCTGTCGCAAAGCCGCGACCTGATCAGCGTGGGTGCCTATGTGGCTGGCGGCGACCGCGAGACGGACCTGGCGATTTCCCTGCAACCCAAGCTGGTGCAGTACCTGCGCCAGGGGCTCAATGAAAACGTCAGCCATGAGCAGAGCCGCGATGAACTGGCGGCGGTGTTCGCCCCAGCGGCTTCGGGCTGATAACCGATGGCCCTGCCAAGTCGTGCCGCGCGCCTGGTGCCGGTGGTGGAGATGGCCGAGGAGGCCGAGCGCAAGGCTGTGCAGCGCCTCGGGCATTTCCAGCAGCAGGTGAGCATGGCCGAAACCAAGCTCCGGGAACTGGACCAGTTTCGCAGCGAGTACCAGAACCAGTGGATGGAAAAGGGCGGCCAGGGCGTTTCAGGCAGCTGGCTGCTGGGCTATCAGCGCTTTCTCAGCCAGCTGGACACCGCCGTGGCCCAGCAACACCAGAGCCTGGTGTGGCACCAGACCAACCTCAACAACGCACGGGCCACCTGGCAGCAGGCCTACGCCCGGGTCGAGGGCCTGCGCAAGCTGGTACAGCGCTACCGCGATGAAGCCCGCATGCTCGAGGACAAGCGCGAGCAGAAGCTGCTCGACGAATTGTCCCAGCGATTGCCGCGCCACGATCGCTTCTAGCACGGCATTGGTCGGCGCAGGTTGCCCAGGGGCGGGCGGGCTGCTAAACCTGTGGTGTCTGCAATCGCCATGATCGAAGGAGTCGAGCATATGGCCGTGGAGCACGATCTATCGCCGGATGGGAACAGCCTGACGATCAGGGTCAAGGGACGGTTCGATTTCGGCAAGCACCAGGCGTTTCGTGAATGCTACGAGCGCGAGCCAGTACCTTCCAAGGGCGTGGTCGTCGACTTGAAGGACGCCACCTATCTCGACAGCTCCGCCCTGGGCATGCTCCTGCTGCTGCGTGACCACGCCGGCGGCGACGATGCGTATATACGGGTGATCAACGCCAGCTCCGACGTTCGCAAGATCCTCGCCATCTCCAATTTCGACAAGCTGTTCGAGATCACTTGAGCGACCTCGTGAACGAGCAGTCGTCGCTGACCGTGCTGATTGCCGAAGATGGCGCCACCGACCGCCTGTTGCTGGCGCGCATCGTGCGCGAGCAGGGGCATTCGGTGATCACGGCCGAGAACGGTGCGCAGGCAGTGGCGCTGTTTGCCGAGCTGCGTCCGCAACTGGTGCTGCTCGACGCGCTGATGCCGGTGATGGACGGCTTCGAGGCGGCTCGCCAGATCAAGCTGATGGCTGGCCAGGCGCTGGTGCCGATCATCTTTCTTACCTCGCTGAGTGAGGAGCAGGCCCTGGTGCGTTGCCTGGAGGCTGGTGGCGACGACTTTCTGCCCAAGCCTTATCGCCCGGTGATCCTGGCCGCCAAGATCAAGGCGATGGATCGCCTGCGTCGCCTGCAGGCGACCGTGCTGGAGCAGCGCGACGAGCTGGCGCGCCACCACGGTCACCTGCTCAACGAGCAGCGGGTGGCCAAGGCGGTGTTCGATCAGGTCACGCATTCGGGGTGCCTGAATGCGCCGAACATCCGCTACCTGCAATCTCCCTATGCGCTGTTCAACGGCGACCTGCTGCTGGCGGCGTTCACGCCGACCGGTGAAATGCATGTGCTGCTTGGCGACTTCACTGGCCATGGCCTGCCGGCTGCAGTGGGCGCCATGCCGTTGGCCGAGGTGTTCTACGGCATGACCGCCAAGGGCTACGGCCTGGCCGAAACCTTGCGCGAGATGAACGCCAAGCTCAAGCGCATCCTGCCGGTCGACATGTTCTGCTGCGCAATGATGCTCAGCCTGAGTTTCGAACGACGCCTGGCCGAGGTATGGAACGGCGGCATGCCGGACGGCTACCTGCTGCCCGCGGCCGGTGGCGAGCCCCAGGCGCTGGTGTCGCGGCACTTGCCCTTGGGGGTGCTGGCGCCGGAGCGTTTCGACGAGCACCCCGAGGTGGTATCGCTGGCGTTGGGGGATCGTCTGTTCCTGCTGTCCGATGGGGTGGTGGATACCTGCGACCAGGATGAGCAGCTGTTCGGGGTGGAACGCCTGCGCCAGGTGTTTGCGCGCAACCGTGCGCCGCAGCACCTGTTCGAGGATGTGCTGCAGGCGCTCGAAGACTTTCGCGGCCAGTCCCGCGACGATGTCAGCATGCTCGAGATCAGTGTGGTCGAGCCACAGACACTGGCCCCGCCGCCGCTTGTCTATTCGGACAGCGGCCAGTCCAGCCCACTGGACTGGTCGCTGTCGTTCGAGTTTCGCGCGCAGACCCTCAAACGCTTCAACCCCTTGCCCTATCTGTTGCAGGTACTGCAGGAAATACACGGCCTGCGCCCCCAGAGCGGTGCGCTGCACAGCGTGCTCAACGAGCTCTACACCAATGCACTGGAGCACGGTGTGCTGGCCCTCGACTCGGCCCTCAAGCGCGACGCCCAGGGGTTTGCCGCCTATTATCAGGAGCGCAGCCGACGCCTGCAGGCATTGCAGGAAGGTTACATACGCTTGCACCTTCAGGTTGAACCCGTAGCGGGTGGCGGGCGTCTGGTGATTGAGATCGAAGATAGCGGCAGTGGCTTCGATGTGGGTACAGTGCTGGCCCGACCGGTGTTGGAGCAGCGGTTGTGCGGGCGTGGCCTGAGCCTGATCCGGCGTTTGAGCCGTCACGCCGAATGGGCCGACGGAGGGCGCAGGGCCCGCGTGGAGTTCGCCTGGGTGGCTCTGGCATAATTGAACTTGATCAAGGAGTGAGCAAGTGTCCGATCAGCGTATCGATAACAAGGTAGTGGGCGAGTTGCGGGAGGTCATGGGTAGCCAGTATGCCGAGTTGCTGGAGACCTTCCTGGCCGATTGCGAAAAGCGCATGGTGCAACTGCGCGACGCCCGCTCCCCCCGGCAGCTGAGTGAGGCTGCCCACAGTTTCAAGGGTAGCTGCAGCAACATGGGCGCCACCGACCTGGCCGAGTTGTGTCGGCAGCTGGAAGTGCGCGTGATGGAGCAGCCGGCACACGGCATCGAGGACCTGATCAGCCAGATCAGGTGCGAGTACCTCGAAGTGCGTCCCTTCTATGTCGCCGAGTTGGAGCGCGTGTCGCCGCAGGCGGCCAGGCATCCTGTGTAGCGCAAACCTGGCGCGACTCTTGCAGTCTCTTCGCTATTCAAGTTCGCGCTTCTGTAGTGGAGACCCTTCCCATGCCTGTCGCTTCAAACCCGCTGCTGCAACCGTCCGCCGTGGCCAAGGCCTCGCGCACGGCTGCGCCAGCGCCCGAAAAGGTGCCCCAGGTCGCCAATGACAAGGCTGCGGGCTTCTCCAAGGTGTATGCCGATCAGTCCCGCGACAAGCTGCCGGCCAAGGCGGATGTGCCCAATGCCGACAAGGCGGGCGTTGCAGCCGGGGCGGCAAATGCCGGCAAGACGGCGACCGATCAGGAGCGCACTGTTGCCGACAGCGGCAATTCATTGCCTGAACAGAAGCCGGTATCGGACGAGTCGACGCCAGTTGCCGATGACCTTCAACTGCTCGATTCGAGCCTGGTGGCGGGTCAGGTTACTGACGCCCAGGCCGGTGCACAGCTGATCCAGGCTCAGGCCGAAGCGGTGGCCCCAGTGGTGCAGGCGGCTGCCGCACAGTTGCAGGCCCAGGTGCAGGCCCCGGCCGTCGCGCCGCAGCCACCGGCCCCGGAAGAACCCGCTTTCGACCCGGCCGGCGACGTGCTCGAGGACCTGCCGGCATTGCGCCTGGCCCTGGAGCAGAACGCCCAGGCCCAGGGCACCACCTCTGCCCATGCCAGCAAGCCGACCACGGCGCAACCCGAAGCCACCCAGGGCCAGCCTGCCGTCAATACCCTGGCGGCCATGCTCGACCCGCGTCAGGCCGATCCGGGCGACAGCGAGCCGGGCGAGAAGGGCTTCAGCAACCTGCTCGATGACGGCCTTAAGGACCTCAAGGGCGCCTCCAGCGATACCCGTGTCGATGACTTTGCCGAGCGCCTCAGCGCGCTGACCCAGGCTGCGACGCCCAAGACCGCCAATGCGGTGCCGGTGGCGATGCCGCTGAACCAGCCGCTGGCGATGCACCAGGGTGGCTGGACCGAAGGCCTGGTCAATCGCGTGATGTACCTGTCCAGCCAGAACCTGAAGTCGGCTGAAATCAAGCTGGAGCCAGCCGAGCTGGGGCGCTTGGACATTCGCGTGCACATGACACCCGAGCAGCAGGCGCAGATCACCTTCACCAGTGGCAACGTGGTGGTGCGCGAAGCGCTGGAAAACCAGGCCAGCCGGCTCAAGGAAATGTTCGCCGAACAGGGCCTGGCGCAACCTGACGTGAACGTGGCCGACCAGTCCCGCGAGCAGCAGCAGGGCTCGCAGGACGGCACCTCGAAGCTCAGCGGCGTGGCCGCGCGTCGCAATGAAGGCGCGGGCGGCGAAGAGGCCGACGCCGACGCGGCGGCCCAGCCGGTGGAGCGACCGGTGGTGCTGGGGTCCAGCGCGGTCGATTTCTACGCCTGATTGCACGGGTAGGGCTGGGCGTTGCGGGGCGGCTGCCCAGCCCTTCACGGATGAATCTGCCCCTGCGTTCGTCGCCTTCCTCAATCGGGCCGGTGTGGCCCGCAAATCTGGCATAACACTTGCTCAACCCTCGCCATGTGGGACAAACCTCTTGTGAGTGACGGATTATTGGCATGGCGAAGAGCGAAGCAGTGAAAGACCCCGCCGTAAAAGGCAAACTCAAGCTGATCCTGCTGCTGGTGCTGGCATTGCTGCTGGCCATCGGCTTGTCGGTGGGCGCCACCTGGTTCTTCCTGCAAAGGGGCGACAGCAAACCTCAGGTCGACCCGGCAACCGTCAGCAACGTCAGGCCTGCGGCCATCTACGAGCCGCTGGCGCCAGCCTTCGTCGTCAACTTCAACCAGAACGGTCGTCAGCGCTACATGCAGGTGAGCATCACCATGCAGGGGCGCGACCAGGCTGCGCTGGATGCGCTGAAAGTGCACATGCCGGTGATCCGCAACAACCTGGTGATGCTCTTCTCCGGCCAGCCGTTCGACTCCCTGGCGACCCCGGTCGGCCAGGAGATGCTGCGCCAGAAGGCCACCGCCAGCGTGCAGGAAGTGGCCCAGAAAGAAGTCGGCAAGCTGGTGATCGACCAGTTGCTGTTCACCAATTTCGTATTGCAGTAGGAGCCCAAGATGGCCATGCAGGACCTGCTGTCCCAGGATGAGATCGATGCCCTGCTGCACGGCGTCGACGACGGGCTGGTGCAAACCGATAGCGGCGCCGACCCCGGCAGCATCAAGAGCTACGACCTGACCAGCCAGGACCGGATCGTGCGCGGGCGCATGCCGACCCTGGAAATGATCAACGAACGTTTCGCCCGGTATACCCGCGTGAGCATGTTCAACCTGCTGCGCCGCTCGGCGGATGTGGCAGTGGGGGGCGTGCAGGTGATGAAGTTCGGTGAGTACGTGCACTCGCTGTACGTGCCCACCAGCCTCAACCTGGTGAAGATCAAGCCGTTGCGCGGCACCTCGCTGTTCATCCTCGATGCCAAGCTGGTGTTCAAGCTGGTGGACAATTTCTTCGGCGGTGACGGTCGTCACGCCAAGATCGAGGGTCGCGAGTTCACCCCCACCGAATTGCGCGTGGTGCGCATGGTGCTGGACCAGTGCTTCGTCGACCTCAAGGAAGCCTGGCAGGCGATCATGCCGGTCAACTTCGAGTACATCAACTCGGAGGTCAACCCGGCCATGGCCAACATCGTCGGCCCGAGCGAGGCGGTGGTGGTGTCCACCTTCCACATCGAACTCGATGGCGGTGGCGGCGACCTGCACGTGACCATGCCCTACTCGATGATCGAGCCGGTGCGCGAAATGCTCGACGCGGGCTTCCAGTCCGACCTGGACGACCAGGACGAACGCTGGATCAAGGCCCTGCGCGAAGACGTGCTGGACGTCAGCGTGCCGATCAGCGCCACCGTGGCACGCCGCGAGCTGCGCCTGCGCGACATCCTGCACATGCAGCCGGGTGATGTGATCCCGGTCGAACTGCCGGACGAGCTGGTACTGCGCGCCAATGGCGTACCGTCGTTCAAGGCCAAGTTGGGCTCGCACAAGGGCACGCTGGCATTGCAAGTAACCGAGCCGATCGAGCGCCGCTGATCGGTACCCTGGCTTTAACACTGAATTGATTGCCCCGTCGAGGACAAGATGGCTGACGAAAACGATATCACCTCCATGGAAGACCAGGCCCTGGCCGATGAGTGGGCAGCAGCCCTGAGCGAGACCGGCGACGCCGGCCAGTCCGACATCGACGCGCTGTTGGCGGCTGACGGCGGCAGCAGTGCCGGCTCGCCCAACCGCCTGCCGATGGAAGAATTCGGCAGCTCGCCCAAGGGCAACGATGCAGTGACCCTGGACGGCCCGAACCTGGACGTGATCCTGGATATTCCGGTGAGCATCTCGATGGAAGTGGGCAGCACCGAAATCAACATCCGCAACCTGCTGCAACTGAACCAGGGTTCGGTGATCGAGCTGGACCGCCTGGCCGGCGAGCCGCTGGACGTGCTGGTCAACGGCACCCTGATCGCGCACGGCGAGGTGGTGGTGGTGAACGAGAAGTTCGGCATCCGCCTGACCGACGTGATCAGCCCGAGCGAACGCATCAAGAAGCTGCGCTGAGTGAAGCGTCTTCTGCAAGCGGGGCTGACCGGGGTCGGCCTGCTCTGGCTCGACCTGGCACTGGCGGCACAGCCCGCGGCCACGACAGCCGCGGCGACCACGGCAGCAGCCGGCAGTGCCAGCGGGCAGTTGGGCCGTCTGGTGCTGGGGTTGTTGCTGGTGCTGGGCCTGATCTTCTTTCTCGCCTGGCTGCTGCGCCGGGTGCAGAACGTGACGCCGCGTGGCCAGCAGGTCATCGAGATCGTCGGCACGCGCGTGGTCGGCCCGCGTGATCGGCTGCTGCTGGTGCAGGTGGGCAACGAACAGATACTGATCGGTCATACGCCGGGCAGCCTTACCGCGTTGCATGTGCTGGCCGAGCCGGTGCAGGTACCGGCCAGCGCCCGCCAGGCTACGCCCGAATTCGCCCAGCGCCTGATGGAGCTGCTGGGCAAGGATCAAAAGGACAAGTCGTGATGGGCGCATTGCGCATGCTGTTGACCCTGCTGCTGATGTTCGCAGCGCCGCTGGCCCTAGCCGCCGACCCGCTGTCGATTCCGGCGATCACCCTGTCCAACGGGGCGGATGGGCAACAGGAGTACT
Organism: Pseudomonas sp. 8209; assembly: GCF_028682105.1. Classification (NCBI taxonomy): domain Bacteria; kingdom Pseudomonadati; phylum Pseudomonadota; class Gammaproteobacteria; order Pseudomonadales; family Pseudomonadaceae; genus Pseudomonas; species Pseudomonas sp. 8209. The sequence continues at coordinate 159,965 of NZ_JANIAH010000011.1, read as the reverse complement.
CGGTCAGCTTGCAGATCCTGCTGATCATGACGGCGCTGAGCTTCATTCCGGCGTTCGTGATCCTGATGACCAGCTTCACCCGGATCATCATCGTGTTCTCGATCCTGCGCCAGGCCCTGGGCCTGCAGCAGACGCCGTCGAACCAGATCCTCACCGGCATGGCGCTGTTCCTGACCCTGTTCATCATGGCGCCGGTATTCGACCGGGTGAACAAGGATGCCCTGCAGCCGTACCTGGCCGAGACCCTGTCGGCCCAGGACGCGGTGGCCAAGGCCCAGGTGCCGCTCAAGGACTTCATGCTGGCGCAGACCCGCGAGAGCGATCTCGACCTGTTCATGCGCCTGTCCAAGCGTACCGATATCGCCACGCCGGACGAGGCGCCGTTGACCATCCTGGTACCGGCCTTCGTCACCTCCGAACTCAAGACCGCGTTCCAGATCGGCTTCATGATCTTCATCCCGTTCCTGATCATCGACCTGGTGGTGGCCAGTGTGCTGATGGCCATGGGTATGATGATGCTGTCGCCGCTGATCATCTCCCTGCCGTTCAAGATCATGCTGTTCGTGCTGGTGGATGGCTGGGCGTTGATCATGGGTACCCTGGCCGGCAGTTTCGGTGGCGTCTAGCGCGCCGAGGAGAACAACATGACCCCAGAAGTTGCTGTCGACCTGTTCCGCGATGCGCTGTGGCTGACCACCATGATCGTGGCTGTGCTGGTGGTGCCGAGCCTGCTGGTGGGCCTGATGGTGGCCATGTTCCAGGCCGCCACCCAGATCAACGAACAGACCCTGAGCTTCCTGCCGCGCCTGCTGGTGATGCTGATCACGCTGATCGTGGCCGGGCCCTGGCTGGTGCAGAAGTTCATGGAATACATCCTGTCGTTGTACGGCAGCATTCCCCAGTTGATCGGCTGAGCGCGCGATGCTCCAGTTGACCGATGCGCAGATCGCCACCTGGGTGGCGAGCTTCATCCTGCCGCTGTTTCGCATTGCCGCCGTGCTGATGACCATGCCCATCATCGGGACCAAGATGGTGCCGGGGCGCATCCGCCTGTACCTGGCCCTGGCGATCACCGTGGTGGTGGTGCCGGGCCTGCCGCCGATGCCCGAAGTCAATCCGCTGTCGCTCAGCGGGCTGCTGCTGATTGCCGAGCAGATCCTCATCGGTGCGGTATTCGGCCTGTCGCTGCAGCTGTTCTTCCAGATATTCGTAGTGGCCGGGCAGGTGGTGGCCATCCAGATGGGCATGGCCTTCGCTTCCATGGTCGACCCGGTCAACGGCGTCAACGTGGCGGTGGTCAGCCAGTTCCTGAGCATGCTGGTGACGCTGCTGTTCCTGTCGATGAACGGGCACCTGGTGGTGTTCGAGGTGATCACCGAGAGCTTCACCACCTTGCCGGTGGGCACCGGCCTGATGGTCAACCACTACTGGGACCTGGTCGGGCGGCTGAGCTGGGTGCTGGGCGCGGCGCTGCTGCTGGTGCTGCCGGCGATCACCGCGCTGCTGGTGGTGAACATCGCCTTCGGCGTGATGACCCGTGCAGCGCCGCAGCTGAACATCTTCTCCATCGGTTTCCCGTTGACCCTGGTGCTGGGGCTCGGGATTTTCTGGGTTGTCCTGGCCGACATCCTTTCCCATTACCAGGCGCTGGCCTCCGAGGCCCTGCAGTGGCTGCGTGAGCTGGCGAGGGCGAGCTGAGCATGGCAGAGAGCGAAAGCGGTCAGGACAAGACAGAAGACCCCACGGAGAAAAAGAAGAAGGACGCCCGCGAGAAGGGCGAGATCGCCCGTTCCAAGGAGCTCAACACGGTGGTGGTGACCCTGGCCGGGGCCGGTGGCCTGTTGGTGTTCGGTGGTGGCCTGGCCGAAGTGCTGATGGACATCATGCGCATCAACTTCACCCTGTCGCGCGACACGCTGATCGACGAGCGCTCGATGGGCACCTTCTTGCTGGCCTCGGGCAAGATGGCCCTGATGGCGCTGCAGCCGGTATTGCTGGTGGCGCTGATCGTGGCCTTCATCGGGCCGATTTCGCTGGGTGGCTGGCTGTTTGCCGGCGGCACCCTGGCGCCCAAGTTCAGCCGCATGAACCCGCTGTCGGGGATCAAGCGCATGTTTTCCCTGAACGCACTGACCGAGCTGCTCAAGGCCCTGGCGAAGTTCTTCGTGATCCTGATCGTGGCGCTGGTGGTGTTGTCGTCGGACCGTGACGACCTGCTGGCCATTGCCAACGAGCCGCTGGAGCAGGCGATCATCCACAGCGTGCAGGTGGTGGGCTGGAGTGCCCTGTGGATGGCCGCCGGCCTGTTGCTGATTGCCCTGGTGGACGTGCCGTTGCAGCTGTACCAGTCGCACAAGAAGCTGCTGATGACCAAGCAGGAGGTGCGCGACGAGTACAAGAACAGCGAGGGCAAGCCGGAGGTCAAGCAGCGTATTCGCCAGCTGCAGCGCGAGATGTCGCAGCGGCGCATGATGGCGGCGATCCCCGATGCCGACGTGATCATCACCAACCCGACCCACTATGCGGTGGCGCTCAAGTACGACCCCGAGAAGGGCAATGCGCCGACGCTGCTGGCCAAGGGCACCGATTTCCTGGCGCTGAAGATTCGCGAAATCGCCAATGCCCACAACATCCAGGTTCTGGAATCGCCGGAGCTGGCGCGTTCGATCTTCTACTCCACCGAGCTCGAGGAAGAGATCCCGGCCGGCCTGTACCTGGCCGTGGCCCAGGTGCTGGCCTACGTGTACCAGATTCGCCAGCACCGGGCGGGCAAGGGCAAGGCGCCGGAGCCGCTCAAGGATCTGCCGATTCCGCCGGACCTGCGCCGCGATTCCTGAACCGTTTGAGCTCTTCCCGTCGGCGCCGAGGTGCCGGCCCCTTCGCTGCAGGAGCCGGCAGTGTCGGCGAAGGTCGCGTCACTGATCCAAAGTTGGAAAGCTTCTTGCAATAGCAGCGCCAAGCGCCCGCATGGCGTCAAAAGTTTGCTTGAAGAGGAATATCGGTGGATCGCTCTCAGTTAATCAACAGCGCCCGTAGCAACCTGTCCGGGCTCGGCCGGGGCAACCTGGGGGTGCCGCTGTTGCTGCTGGTGATGTTGGCAATGATGATGTTGCCGATCCCGCCGTTCCTGCTCGACGTGTTCTTCACCTTCAACATCGCCCTGTCCATCGTCGTGCTGCTGGTGTGCGTGTACGCCTTGCGCCCGCTGGATTTCGCCGTGTTTCCGACCATCCTGCTGGTGGCCACGCTGCTGCGCCTGGCGCTGAACGTGGCGTCCACGCGGGTGGTGATGCTCCACGGCCACGACGGCCACGAAGCCGCGGGCAAGGTGATCCAGGCCTTCGGCGAGGTGGTGATCGGCGGCAACTACGTGGTCGGTATCGTGGTGTTCGCGATCCTCATGATCATCAACTTCGTGGTGGTGACCAAGGGGGCCGGGCGCATTTCCGAGGTGAGCGCGCGCTTCACCCTCGACGCCATGCCCGGCAAGCAGATGGCCATCGACGCCGACCTCAACGCCGGCCTGATCGACCAGGCCCAGGCCAAGGCACGGCGTACCGAAGTGGCCCAGGAGGCCGAGTTCTACGGTTCGATGGACGGTGCCAGCAAGTTCGTGCGCGGTGACGCCATCGCCGGCCTGCTGATCCTGTTCATCAACCTGATCGGCGGCATGGCCGTGGGTATCTTCCAGCACGGCATGACCTTCGGCGACGCCGGTCGCGTGTATGCGCTGCTCACCATCGGTGACGGTTTGGTGGCGCAGTTGCCTTCGCTGCTGCTGTCCACCGCCGCCGCGATCATGGTTACCCGTGCCTCGGGCTCCGAGGAAATGGGCAAGCAGATCAACCGGCAGATGTTCGATTCGCCCAAGGCGCTAGCCGTGTCCGGTGGCCTGATGATCGTCATGGGGCTGGTGCCGGGCATGCCGCACGTGGCATTCCTCAGCCTCGGCCTGATGGCCGCGGGCGGCGCCTACCTGGTGTGGCGCAAGCAGAACCAGGCCAAGGTCAAGGCACAGCAGGAAGTGCAGCGCCAGCAGGACCTGTTGCCGTCGCCGCAGCGTGCTCAGGAAACCAAGGAGCTGGGCTGGGACGACGTTACCCCGATCGACATGATCGGCCTGGAAGTCGGCTACCGGCTGATCCCGCTGGTGGACCGCAACCAGGGTGGGCAGTTGCTGGCGCGGATCAAGGGGGTACGCAAGAAGCTGTCCCAGGACCTGGGCTTCCTGATGCCCACCGTGCACATCCGCGACAACCTCGACCTGGCCCCCAGCGCCTACCGCCTGACGCTGATGGGGGTGATCCTGGCCGAGGCCGAGATCTACCCCGACCGCGAACTGGCGATCAACCCGGGGCAGGTGTTCGGCAACCTCAACGGCATCGCCGCCAGGGACCCGGCCTTCGGCCTGGAGGCAGTGTGGATCGATGTGGCCCAGCGCAGCCAGGCGCAATCGCTGGGCTACACCGTGGTGGACGCGAGCACCGTGGTCGCCACCCACCTCAACCAGATCCTCTACAAGCATTGCCACGAGCTGATCGGTCACGAAGAGGTACAGCAACTGCTGCAGGTCCTGGCCAAGGGCTCGCCCAAGCTGGCCGAGGAACTGGTACCGGGGGTGCTGCCGCTGTCCGGTCTGCTCAAGGTGCTGCAGGCGTTGCTGGCCGAGCAGGTGCCGGTGCGCGACATCCGCACCATTGCCGAAGCCATCGCCAACAATGCCGCCAAGAGTCAAGATACCGCCGCGCTGGTGGCTTCGGTGCGCGTAGGATTGAGCCGCGCAATCGTGCAAAGCATTGTAGGAACTGAGTCCGAGCTGCCTGTGATCACGCTTGAGCCAAGGTTGGAACAGATTTTGCTCAATAGTTTGCAAAGGGCCGGGCAGGGTCAGGAAGATGGTGTTCTTCTTGAGCCGAGCATGGCCGAAAAGCTTCAGCGTTCGTTGATCGAGGCCGCCCAGCGTCAGGAGATGCAAGGGCAACCTGCAATCCTGCTGGTCGCAGGACCCGTTCGACAGATGCTGTCGCGTTTTGGCCGCCTGGCTGTACCGAATTTGCATGTTTTGGCGTATCAGGAAATACCTGACAACAAGCAAGTTACCATCGTTGCCACAGTAGGCCCCAACGGCTGAGGTAGTGGGATATGCAAGTTAAGCGTTTTTTCGCCGCTGATATGCGTCAGGCCATGAAGCTGGTTCGTGATGAGCTGGGGGCAGAGGCCGCCATCATCGGCAACCGACGGATTGCTGGCGGTGTCGAGCTGACGGCGGCGCTGGACTACAAGCTGTCCGCGCTTGCGCCGCGGGTGCCGAACGTCGAGCTCGAGGACGAACTGCGCAAGACCCAGTCGCGCATCGTCACCGCGCAGGCCGAGCTCAGCAGCCGGGTCGAAGGCGAGGAGGGCAACCGCCAGTTGTTCGCCGGCCTGCCGCTGACCGCCTCCGAGCCGCTGGTAGAGCCGCAGGTCGAGGCCCCCGTGCGGCCTCAGGCAGCGGCCCCGGCGCCGGTCGATCAGCGCCTGTTCGATTCCATGCGTTCGGAGCTCTCGGGCCTGCGCGAGCTGCTCGAAGTGCAGCTCGGCTCGCTGGCCTGGACCCAGCTGCAGGGCAGCAAGCCGCACCAGGCCAACCTCTGGCGCCGCCTGCAGCGCATCGGCATCGCCGGGCCGCTGGCCCGCGAGGTGCTGGACATCACTGCCGACATCGAAGAGCCCCGCCAGGCCTGGCGCATGCTGCTGGCGCACCTGGCCCGCATGATCCAGGTGCCGGAAATCGAGCCGATCGAAGAGGGCGGCGTGATCGCCATGGTCGGCCCGGCCGGCATGGGCAAGACCACCACCCTGGCCAAGCTGGCGGCGCGCTATGTGCTCAAGTACGGCGCGCAGAACATCGCGCTGGTGAGCATGGACAGCTTTCGCATCGGCGCCCAGGAACAACTCAAGACCCTGGGGCGCATCCTGAATGTGTCGGTGACCCACGTCGACCCCGGCCAGTCGCTGGCCCAGGCCCTGGACCCTCTGCTGCGCAAGCGCGTGGTGCTGATCGATACCGCCGGCCTGCAGGCCAGCGACCCGGCACTGCGCATGCAGCTCGAAACCCTGGCCGGGCGCGGCATCCAGGCCAAGAATTACCTGGTGCTGGCCACCACCAGCCAGAAGCAGGTGCTGACCGCTGCCTACCACAGCTACAAGCGCTGCGGGCTGGCCGGTTGCATCCTGACCAAGCTCGACGAAACGGCGTGCCTGGGCGAGGTGCTGAGCCTGGCCATCACGCATGAGTTGCCGGTGGCCTATCTGACCGATGGGCCGCGCATTCCGGACGATCTGCACTTGCCGCGCCGGCACCATCTGGTCAGTCGCGCGGTCAGTGTACAAATGCAGGACGATCCCAGCGAAGAGGCCATGGCCGACATGTTCGCCGATCTGTACCACAGCGACGGCAAGCGTGTCGGCTGAGGTAAATGTGTATACGTTGCAAAGTACCTACATCAATGGTCTGCCAGGCATTTTTCAGGTGTTGAAAGCGCAGCCAGTCATGTGGCCTCGGTCTAAGTAAGACAAGGTAAAGAACAAACATGGGCAGCATGCATCCCGTACAGGTGATCGCCGTGACAGGCGGCAAAGGTGGCGTCGGCAAGACCAACGTGTCAGTGAACTTGTCATTGGCGCTGGCTGAGCTTGGCCGTCGGGTCATGCTGCTGGACGCCGACCTGGGCCTGGCCAACGTCGACGTCTTGCTCGGCCTGACCCCCAAACGCACACTGGCCGATGTCATCGAGGGCCGCTGCGAGCTGCGCGACGTGCTGCTGCCGGGGCCTGGCGGGGTACGCATCGTGCCTGCGGCCTCCGGCACCCAGAGCATGGTGCACCTGGCGCCGGCCCAGCATGCCGGGCTGATCCAGGCGTTCAGCGAGATCGGCGACAACCTCGACGTGCTGGTCATCGACACCGCGGCCGGCATCGGCGATTCGGTCGTCAGCTTCGTGCGCGCGGCCCAGGAAGTGCTGCTGGTGGTGTGCGACGAGCCCACGTCCATCACTGACGCCTATGCCCTGATCAAGCTGCTGAACCGCGATTACGGCATGAACCGTTTCCGGGTGCTGGCCAACATGGCACAAAGCCCTCAGGAAGGTCGCAATCTGTTCGCCAAATTGACCAAGGTCACGGATCGCTTCCTGGATGTCGCCTTACAATACGTCGGTGCTGTGCCCTACGACGAATGTGTCCGCAAGGCAGTGCAGAAGCAGCGAGCAGTCTACGAAGCCTTTCCGCGTTCCAAGTGCGCGCTGGCCTTCAAGGCCATTGCTCAGAAGGTCGATAGCTGGCCGTTGCCTGCCAACCCGCGTGGTCATCTGGAGTTCTTCGTCGAACGGCTGGTGCAACCGACCAGTGCGGGACCAGTGCTATGAGTGCAAGCGGCTATCGGATGTACAGCAAGGCTTCGCGTGATGCCCAGTACGAGCTGATCGAGCGGTACGCACCCTTGGTCAAGCGCATTGCCTATCACCTGCTGGCGCGTCTGCCAGCCAGTGTGCAGGTGGAAGACCTGATCCAGGCCGGCATGATCGGCCTGCTCGAGGTCTCCAACAAGTACGACTCCAGCAAGGGTGCCAGTTTCGAGACCTATGCCGGTATCCGCATCCGTGGGGCCATGCTCGACGAGGTGCGCAAGGGGGATTGGGCGCCGCGTTCGGTACACCGCAATACCCGCATGGTGAGTGACGCGATTCGTGCAATTGAAGCAAAAACCGGTCGTGATGCTAAAGATCACGAGGTTGCTGCCGAACTTCAATTGAGTCTCGATGATTATTACGGGATTTTGAACGATACCTTGGGCAGTCGCCTGTTCAGTTTCGACGACCTGTTGCAGGACGGCGAACATGAAGGCCTGCACGAGGACGGCGCCAGTGCCCAGCTCGAGCCATCGCGCGATCTGGAAGACGAGCGCTTTCAGGCAGCCCTGGCGGATGCAATCGCCAACCTGCCCGAGCGCGAGCGCCTGGTGCTGGCGCTGTACTACGACGAAGAGCTGAACCTCAAGGAAATCGGCGAGGTGCTGGGGGTCAGCGAGTCGCGTGTCAGCCAGTTGCACAGCCAGTGCGCCGCACGCTTGCGCGGTCGCCTGGGGGAATGGCGGGCGCGTTGAGCAGCCGTTCCATACAGTCGTGAAATGTAGTGCCCGAATTGATTGAATGCGCGTTCAGCGCTGAGCGCGTTAAAGACTGCTTGGAGGTCTAATTGAACAAAGACATGAAAATCCTCATCGTCGACGATTTTTCGACGATGCGGCGGATCATCAAGAACCTGTTGCGTGACCTGGGCTTTACCAATACCCAGGAAGCCGACGACGGCAACACCGCGTTGCCGATGCTCGAAAGCGGTCACTTCGATTTCCTGGTGACCGACTGGAACATGCCCGGCATGTCCGGTATCGACCTGCTGCGCAAGGTACGTCTGGATGAACGCCTCAAGCACCTGCCGGTGCTGATGGTGACGGCCGAAGCCAAACGCGAACAGATCATCGAAGCCGCCCAGGCGGGCGTCAACGGCTATGTGGTCAAACCGTTCACCGCCCAGGTGCTGAAAGAAAAGATCGAAAAGATCTTCGAGCGCGTCAATAGCTGAGGTACGCCACGGGGGCGCTTATGGAGCAAAAAAGATCATCTTTGGACGACTTCGAGTCGACTCTGAAGAAACATGCCCAGGAGCTGGTCAGCAGCCTTGAAAAAGGCAGGTTCGGCGACGCGGTGCAACTGATCCATCAGCTGAACCAGACCCGTGACCTTGGCCTGTACCAGGAAGTCGGCAAGCTTACCCGCGAGCTGCACAGTGCGATCGTCAGTTTCCAGATCGATCCGCACATGCCGCAGGCCGAGGAAGTCTCGCAGATTACCGACGCCACCGAACGCCTGTCGTATGTGGTCAAGCTGACCGAGGGCGCTGCCAACCGCACCATGGACCTGGTGGAGGCAAGCACGCCGGTACTCAATGACCTCAGTGCCGAGGCGGCCAGCCTGAGTGGCGACTGGCAGCGCTTCATGCGCCGCGAAGTCGAGGCTCCGGAGTTTCGCGAGCTGGTCAAGCGCGTCGACAGTTTCCTGACGCACAGCGCCGAGGGCAACCGCAAGGTCGCCGGCCATCTCAACGACATTCTTCTGGCTCAGGACTACCAAGACCTGACCGGCCAGGTGATCAAGCGCGTCACGGCACTGGTCACCGAAGTAGAAAGCAATCTTCTGAAGCTCGTGTTGATGGCGAGTCAGGTCGACCGGTTCGCCGGCATCGAGCATGACCACGACCAGCTGCGTGCCGAAAAAGATCAAGAAAAACATCCGACTCGGGGTGAAGGACCACAGATTCATGCCGATAAACGTGAAGACGTTGTGTCCGGTCAGGACGATGTCGACGATCTGCTGTCCAGCCTGGGTTTTTAGGGAGCACGTTTAATGAGCTTCGGCGCCGATGAAGAAATCCTCCAGGATTTTCTGGTAGAAGCCGGCGAAATTCTTGAGCAACTGTCCGAGCAACTGGTCGAGCTGGAAAGCCGCCCGGATGATGCCGACCTGCTCAATGCAATTTTTCGCGGTTTTCACACTGTAAAAGGGGGCGCCGGCTTCCTCCAGCTCAATGAGCTGGTGGAGTGCTGCCACATCGCCGAAAACGTCTTCGACATCCTGCGCAAGGGTGAACGACGTGTGGACGCCGAACTGATGGACGTGGTCCTGGAAGCCCTGGACACCGTCAACAGCATGTTCGGCCAGGTGCGCGAGCGCACCGACATCACCGCAGCCACTCCGGAACTGCTGGCCGCCCTGGCGCGCCTGGCCGAACCTGCCAGTGCCGAAGCGGCGGCGCCTGCGCCGGTGGCGGCGGTTGCCGAGCCGGAGCCTGAGGCCGAGGCGAGCGGGGGTGATATCACCGACAGCGAGTTCGAGCAGTTGCTCGACTCGCTCAATGCCGCCAAGGCCCAGGCCGAGGCGCCCGAGCCGGTGGCCGTGGACGCTGCCAGCGATGAAATCACCGACGCCGAGTTCGAGTCGTTGCTGGACCAGTTGCATGGCAAGGGCCAGTTCGCCCCCGACAGCGTGGCGGCGGCATCTGCTGCTGCACCTGGCGCGGACGCGGCGCCCAGCGGTGATATTACCGACGATGAATTCGAAGCACTGCTGGACCAGTTGCACGGCAAGGGCACCTTTGCCGCCGATGCACTGCCCGGCGCTGTAGCGGCCGCCGCACCGGCCGCTGCCGCACCCGCAGCGGCGGGTGACCATATTTCCGAACACGAATTCGAGGCCCTGCTCGACGAGTTGCACGGCAAGGGCAAGTTCGCGCCCGACGCCGTCAGCGGCGCTGGCGCTGCCAACGCGCCTGCTGCTGCGGCGACGGTTGCGGCCAAGCCGGCGGCCAAGCCCGCAGCGGCACCGGCACCGGCACCGGCCAAGGCACCCGCCCCCGCGCCAGCCCGTCAAGCGGCTCCCGCTGCCGACAAGCATCCGGCCAGCGAGGCCGAGACCACCGTGCGGGTCGACACCGCGCGCCTGGACGAGATCATGAACATGGTCGGCGAACTGGTGCTGGTGCGTAACCGCCTGGTGCGCCTGGGCCTGAACAGCGGCGATGAAGCCATGTCCAAGGCCGTTTCGAACCTGGACGTGGTGACCGCCGACCTGCAGACCGCGGTGATGAAGACCCGCATGCAGCCGATCAAGAAGGTCTTCGGGCGCTTCCCGCGTCTGGTTCGCGACCTGGCCCGCCAGCTCAAGAAAGAGATCAACCTGGAGCTGGTCGGCGAAGAGACCGACCTGGACAAGAACCTCGTCGAGGCCCTGGCCGACCCGCTGGTGCACTTGGTGCGCAACGCCGTCGACCATGGCGTGGAAACCCCGGAAGAGCGCGAAGCCGCCGGCAAGTCGCGCAATGGCAAGGTGATCCTCGCTGCCGAACAGGAAGGCGACCACATCCTGCTGTCGATCTCCGATGACGGCAAGGGCATGGATGCCAATGTCCTGCGCGCCATTGCGGTCAAGCGCGGGGTGATGGACAAGGACGCCGCCGATCGCCTCAGCGAAAGCGACTGCTACAACCTGATCTTCGCCCCGGGCTTCTCGACCAAGACCGAGATCTCCGACGTGTCCGGTCGCGGCGTGGGCATGGACGTGGTCAAGACCAAGATTTCCCAGCTCAACGGCTCGATCAACATCTACTCGACCAAGGGCCAGGGCTCGAAGATCGTCATCAAGGTGCCGCTGACCCTGGCGATCATGCCGACCCTGATGGTGATGCTCGGCAACCAGGCCTTCGCCTTCCCGCTGGTGAACGTCAACGAGATTTTCCACCTGGACCTGTCGCGCACCAACGTGGTCGACGGCCAGGAAGTGGTGATCGTGCGTGACAAGGCCTTGCCGCTGTTCTACCTCAAGCGCTGGCTGGTCAGCTCGGCAGCCCACGAGGAGCAGCGTGAAGGCCACGTGGTGATCCTGTCGGTGGGTACCCAGCGCATCGGCTTCGTGGTCGACCAGCTGGTGGGCCAGGAAGAGGTGGTCATCAAGCCGTTGGGCAAGATGCTGCAGGGCACCCCGGGCATGTCGGGCGCCACCATTACCGGTGACGGGCGCATTGCGCTGATCCTCGACGTGCCGAGCATGCTCAAGCGTTACGCCGCTCGGCGTATCTGATCCCGGTGGCGTGGCCAGGTGGCCGCGCCCCGTAATGGAGTGTTTATGGTAGTCAAGGTCCTGGTGGTGGATGATTCCGGTTTTTTCCGCCGCCGTGTCTCGGAAATTCTTTCAGCGGACCCGACTATCCAGGTGGTCGGTACCGCGACCAACGGCAAGGAAGCGATCGATCAGGCGCTGTCGCTCAAGCCCGACGTCATCACCATGGACTATGAAATGCCCATGATGGATGGCATCACCGCCGTGCGTCATATCATGCAGCGCTGCCCCACGCCTGTACTGATGTTCTCCTCGCTCACCCACGAAGGCGCCCGCGTCACCCTCGATGCACTGGACGCCGGTGCGGTGGACTACCTGCCGAAGAACTTCGAGGACATCTCGCGCAACCCCGAGAAGGTCAAGCAGATGCTGTGCGAAAAGGTGCATACCATTTCGCGCAGCAACCGTCGTTTCAGCAGCTATGCCAGCCCGGCACCGGCCGCAGCGCCTGCACCGTCGCACAGCGCCGGCAGCAGCGCCCCGGCAGCGTCCATGCGCGCCGCCCCGGTTGCCCCGCAAGCCCCTGCGCGGGCCGCTGCACCCAGCTCGCCAGCGCCCAAGCGCAAGGCCTACAAGCTGCTGGCCATCGGTACCTCCACCGGTGGCCCGGTGGCGCTGCAGCGCGTGCTGACCCAGCTGCCCGCCAACTTCCCGGCGCCGATCGTGCTGATCCAGCACATGCCGGCGGCCTTCACCAAGGCCTTCGCCGAGCGCCTGGACAAGCTGTGCCGCATCAGCGTCAAGGAAGCCGAGGACGGCGACGTGCTGCGCCCCGGCCTGGCCCTGCTGGCACCGGGCGGCAAGCAGATGATGGTCGACGGGCGCGGCACGGTGAAGATCCTGCCGGGTGACGAACGCCTCAACTACAAGCCCTGCGTGGACATCACCTTCGGTTCGGCGGCCAAGTCGTATGGCGACAAGGTGCTGGCCGTGGTGCTGACCGGCATGGGCGCCGATGGCCGCGAAGGCGCGCGCCTGCTCAAGCAGGGCGGCAGCCAGGTGTGGGCCCAGGACGAAGCCAGCTGCGTGATCTATGGCATGCCCATGGCCATTGCCAAGGCCAACCTGGCCGATGCGGTGTACGGCCTGGACGAGATCGGCCGGCACCTGGTAGAGGCGTGCATCTGATGGACGTGTTGAGCCTTATCGGGATCATCCTGGCGTTCGTCGCCATCGTTGGCGGCAACTACCTCGAAGGCGGCCATCTGTCGGCGCTGATCAACGGCCCGGCGGCGCTGATCGTGATCGGCGGGACGCTGGCGGCCTCGCTGCTGCAGGCCCCCATGAGCGCGTTCAAGCGCGCCCTGCAGATCGTGCGCTGGATCCTCTTCCCGCCGCGGGTCGACCTGGCCGGCGGTATCGACCGGGTGGTCAACTGGAGCCTCACCGCACGCAAGGAAGGCCTGCTGGGCCTTGAGGGCGTGGCCGATGCCGAGCCCGACCCATATGCCCGCAAGGGCCTGCAGCTGCTGGTCGACGGCGCCGAGCCCGAAGCCATCCGCAGCATTCTCGAGGTGGATTTCTACACCCAGGAAAGCCGTGACATCCAGGCCGCCAAGGTGTTCGAGAGCATGGGCGGCTATGCGCCGACCATCGGCATCATCGGCGCGGTGATGGGCCTGATCCACGTGATGGGCAACCTGGCCGACCCGACCCAGCTGGGCAGCGGTATCGCCGTGGCGTTCGTGGCCACCATCTACGGCGTGGCCAGTGCCAACCTGATCCTGTTGCCGATCGCCAACAAGCTCAAGGCCCTGGCCATGCGCCAGTCGCGCTATCGCGAAATGCTCCTGGAAGGCTTGCTGTCGATTGCCGAAGGCGAGAACCCACGTTCAATCGAACTGAAGCTTCAGGGCTTCATGGAGTAAGCCATGGCCCGTCGTCGTCAACCCGAGGAACATGAAAACCACGAACGCTGGCTGGTGTCGTATGCCGACTTCATCACCTTGCTGTTCGCCTTCTTCGTGGTCATGTATTCGATTTCCTCGATCAACGAGGGCAAGTACAAGGTCATCTCGCAGGCGCTGATCGGCGTGTTCAACGACCCCGAGCGCAGCATGAAGCCGATTCCGATAGGCGACGAGCGCCCCCTCAGCGTCAAGCCGGCCGAACCGCTGATCAAGGACAGCGAGCAGGTCGATGCGGGCCTGGGGCAAAGTTCCAGCGACCCGCTGCAGACCATCGCCGACGATGTGCGCGATGCCTTTGGCGACCTGATCAAGTCCGACCAGATGACCGTGCGCGGCAACGAACTGTGGATCGAGATCGAGCTCAATTCCTCCCTGTTGTTCGGCAGTGGCGATGCCATGCCCAGCGACAAGGCGTTCGACATCATCGACAAGGTGGCGCACATCATCAAGCCGTTCGCCAACCCGGTGCACGTCGAAGGCTTCACCGATGACCAGCCGATCCGCACGGCGCAGTACCCGACCAACTGGGAGCTTTCGTCGGCACGGGCGGCGAGCATCGTGCGCCTGCTGGCGATGGAAGGGGTCAACCCGGCACGCATGGCTTCTGTGGGCTACGGCGAGTTCCAGCCCATCGCCAGCAATGCCAGCCCTGAAGGGCGCGCGCAGAACCGCAGGGTGGTGCTGGTGATCTCGCGCAATCTGGAGGTGCGCCGCAGCCTGACCGGTACCGGCAGCGCCAATGCCACACCCGATGCGGCGCTCAAGCGTGCTGGCACACAAACTGCACCGCCAGCCGTAGCACCGACGGCCGGGCGCAATCCCGTCAATTCCCCGTCGTCGACCCTTTAATCGATCCCGGCAGGGTCCGACCCGACCGGGAGGAAGCAGCGCAATGAGAGTCTGGGCAGTAGCCAATCAAAAAGGTGGTGTCGGCAAGACCACCACATCCATCGCCCTGGCCGGCCTGCTGGCCGAGGCGGGCAAGCGTGTGGTCGTGGTCGACCTCGACCCGCACGGGTCCATGACCAGCTACTTCGGTCACAACCCGGACACCCTCGAGCACAGCAGCTACGACCTGTTCCTGCACAAGGGCACGGTGCCCGAAGGGCTGCCGGGCCAGCTGTTGCTGCCCACCAGCGACGAGCGCATCTCGCTGCTGCCTTCGAGCACCGCCCTGGCGGTGCTCGAGCGTCAGTCCCCGGGCCAGAGTGGCCTGGGCCTGGTGATCGCCAAGAGTCTGGCGCAGCTGTGGCAGGATTTCGACTACGCGATCATCGACAGCCCGCCGTTGCTGGGCGTTCTGATGGTCAATGCGCTGGCTGCCAGCCAGCAACTGGTGATCCCGGTGCAGACCGAATACCTGGCGGTGAAAGGCCTCGAACGCATGGTCAGCACGTTGAGCATGGTCAATCGCTCACGCAAGCAGGCCTTGCCGTACCACATCGTGCCGACCCTGTTCGACCGCCGTACCCAGGCCTCGATGGGCACCCTGCGGGTGCTGCGCGACGCTTATCCCGAGACCATCTGGCAGGGCTACATTCCGGTCGATACGCGCCTGCGCGACGCCAGCCGTGCCGGGCTCACGCCGTCGCAGTTCGATGGCAGGAGCCGTGGCGTGATTGCCTACCGGGCATTGCTCAAGCATCTGCTGGCGCAGAATGCCGTTGCGCAGGTGGCCTGATGAACAGCCCGCAGCAGGTCACCATAAAGCCTCAACTGGCCTTGCAGTCGTACCTGGACGGCCTGTTGCAGGAGGCCACCGAAGAGCTGCAGCCATTGCCCCAGGCGGTGGCCGAACGCGTCGCAGTGGCCCCGGCCCCGGTGGTCGTCACGGCGCCTGAAGCGATCGACGAGTTCCAGGCCGCAGTGCTCGAAGAACAGGCCCGTGACGCCCGGCTCAAGACCGCAGCGCCGGCATTCGCCGAGCCTACGCGGCTGGTCATGCCGGTAATGGCGCCACCGGTGGTGGCCAAGGTGGTGGAGGCGGCCTCGGTGGTCGCCCCGGTCATCGCCGATGTGCCGACCCCGGTCGAGCCGCTGGTGCAGGTGCACCTGCCCGCAGCACCGGACCAGCCGGTGCCGCCGTTGACGGGCGACGGTCGCCCGGCCTGGGCCGCCGAGCCGTTCGAATGCCTGCTGTTCGACGTGGCCGGGCTGACCCTGGCGGTGCCGCTGGTGTGCCTGGGCTCGATCTACTCGCTGGCCGGCCAGGAGCTCACGCCGCTGTTCGGCCAGCCCGAGTGGTTCCTGGGCATCCTGCCCAGCCAGGCGGGCAACCTGAAGGTGCTCGACACGGCGCGCTGGGTCATGCCCGACCGCTACCGCGACGACTTCCGCCAGGGGCTGCAATACGTTATTTCGGTACAGGGCTACGAGTGGGGGCTGGCGGTGCATCAGGTCAGCCGCTCGCTGCGCCTGGACCCGAGCGAGATCAAGTGGCGCAGCCAGCGTGGGCAGCGCCCGTGGCTTGCCGGTACGGTCATCGAACACATGTGCGCGCTGCTGGATGTCGCCGAGCTGGCAGAGCTGATCGCCAGCGGCGCCGTCAAGCAGATGCACGGTACGCATAAATAATCGGTCGCAACTGCCGCGACCGCACTGAGTACACCGCCGAGAACGGCTTTTGAGGGTTAGGGGAATGAAAAACATGACTGCGCAGGGTTCCGACGATCCGATTCTGCAGTGGGTAACGTTCAAGCTGGACAACGAGTCCTACGGCATCAACGTGATGCAGGTCCAGGAAGTGCTGCGCTACACCGAAATCGCTCCGGTGCCGGGCGCGCCGAGCTATGTGCTGGGCATCATCAACCTGCGCGGCAATGTGGTGACCGTGATCGACACGCGCCAGCGCTTCGGCCTGATGTCTGCCGAAATCTCCGACAACAGCCGTATCGTGATCATCGAGGCGGACAAGCAGGTGGTCGGCATCCTGGTCGATAGCGTGGCCGAGGTCGTGTACCTGCGTCAGTCGGAGATCGAGACCGCGCCGAATGTCGGCAACGAGGAATCGGCCAAGTTCATCCAGGGTGTGTGCAACAAGAACAACGAACTGCTGATCCTGGTCGAGCTGGACAAGATGATGACCGAGGAAGAGTGGTCCGAGCTGGAGAATATCTGAGTTGATTCTCGAGGGTGCTGTCATATTTCTGGCGCTGGTCTGGATCCTCAGCCTGTGGCTGTTCTACGGCTACAGCAAGCGCCAGCGCGAGCTGGCCTCGCAGCAGGCTCAGGGCGATGCGCTGCGTGACCAGCGCATCAAGGACCTGGCCAAGCGTGTGGACGATTACCAGAACGGTACGGTGCGCATGGGCGACGCGTTGCACGAGCTGCGCGCCGTGGTGGCGCCGTTGCCGGACAAGCTGATGCAACTGGAGCAGCGCGACCCCAACAGCCTGTCGTTCGCCCAGGCGGCGCGGCTGGTGGGCATGGGCGCCAGCGTCGACGAGCTGACCCAGTCCTGCGGCCTGACCCAGGCCGAAGCCGAGCTGATGAGCAAACTGCACCGCAGCTGATGCAAGGCACCCGGCCTGCGCGGCGTCAGTCCGGCGCAGGCAGGCTGTACAGGTTCGGGGTAATGTCGCGCTCCTGCGGGGCGTTGTCCACGAACCCCTCCGGCACCTGGCCCTTGAGCTGCCAGGCGAAGGCGATGATCTCGGCGATGGTCAGGTACAGCGCCTCCGGGATCTGATCGCCCAGCTCCATGCGCGCCAGCAGGCGTACCAGCTCGGCATTCTCGTAGATCGGCACTTCGTGTTCGCGGGCAATGGCCAGGATCGCCTCGGCCAGCTCGTCGTCGCCCTTGGCGCTCAAGGTCGGGGCCTGCTGGCCGTCGTAGGTCAGGGCAATGGCCTGACGTGGCGGGGTCTGGCTCATGCGTTTTCATCCACCCAGCGTTGTTCCAGATGCGTACGCGGCCCCTGTGGCGGCGTACCGTGATGGCACAGCAGTTCACCGACGTTGAGCCCGCGCTCCACCAACCGCGCGCGCAGCTTGCCGAGCTGGCTGTCGATCAGTTGCGCGGTGCTCGGCAGCTCCGCCCACAGCTGGCTGGACAGGTTGCCCTGGCTGATCTGTGCCTGCACCTGCAAGGGCCCCAGCGGGCTGAGGTCGAATGCCAGCTCCACGCGCCAGAGCATCTCCAGCGGGTCGCGCTGTTCGCGTTCCGGGTCGGCCTGCTGCTCGGGGGTTTCCTCGCGCTGCAGCTTCACTTGCAGCGGCATGAACTCCTGACCGTTGCGCACCGGTATCTCCAGTTGCCAGGTGGTCTGCAGGTTGCCGTCGGCGGTGGTGCGGGTTTGCTCCAGGCCAGCGAGCTGGTGGCTCTGCAGGCGTGAAATGGCTGCCGCTGCCAGGCGCAGCAGGTGTTCCAGGTCGCCTTCCTCGTCGCCACTTTGCAGCAGCCGCGAGGGCAGCGGAAAGCTTCCCGGGGCCGGGCGCGGGCTTACCTGGCCGAGCATGCCCAGGGCGTTGCGCACCATGCCCGGCAGCATCTGGGCCAGGGTGCTGGCGGCCACGGCCGGGTTGAACTGGGTGCTGCCGGGGAGGCCGGGCAGCAACTGCGCCACCAGCCGGATCACCTGGGCCTTGAGGTCGGGGGCGAGGGCGGCTGGGGCGCCAGCCAGCAGCTTGGCTTCCAGAAACGCGCCGCTGTTGTTCAGGGCCTGGGCCAGGCCCTTGGCCGTGCCGAGCTGTTCCATGTCCGGCAGGCTGGCCAGCAGGGTGCTCACGCTGGCCCGCACATCGGCCGGCAGGCGCTGCTCGGCGCTCATCTGTTGCAGGCTGGCGAGCAGGCCCGGCAGCGAGGCCTGGCGGCTCAGCTGCGCGCTAAGGTGCTGGGTGATCGCCAGTTGTTCCTGGCGCCCGCTCAGGGGCACGAAGCTGATCGACTGTTCACTCTGTACCCGTGCGCTGAGCAGGCTGCCCAGCGCCAGTGGCCGAGGGCTGTCGATGTTCAGGGTGGCGCCGGCCTGGGCGGTGTTGAGCAGGGTCACCAACGAGCGGAACAAGGCCGGCTGCCCGGCGGCCTGGGGCAGCGCCTGAGTGGTCAGCACCTTGCCCTGCAGCAGGGTGCCCGGCGGCAACTGGCGGGTGTCGAGCTGGGTGAGGGTGGCCACGTTGCGCGCGATGGCCTGCTGCACGGTGATGCTCAGGTTGCCGGCATTGGGCTGGCTGACCGTCAGCTCGCTGCCCTGGGGCAGGGGCTGGCTGGCGCTGGTCTGTACGGTGGTCTGGCGCCCGTTGGTCTGGGTCAGTTGCAGCAGCAGCTGGAAGTCCTGACCGACCTGGCGCAACGACAGTACCTGCGCCTGCGCGGTCTCGCCCGGGGCGAGCAGGGCAGGCTGGGGTTGCAGCAGCTTGAGCAGTTCGCCGGTCATCGCCGCGCTGCGCGCCTGGGGGTTGGCCAGGGCCTGCGGGCCAAGGCTGTTGATTTCGCCTGTCATCACGTTGCAACCTGTGGAAATAGCCCTCTTTGCAGTAGGACATGCCATGTATAATGCCGCCCGTTCCTGGCGGGTGCGCACGTCCTGTGGCGTGCCCGATGCGACCGGCCATGCCGTACAGCTGTTGCTCAGTATAACGGCCAGGCCCGGACCGACTTGAGACCGAACCATAAGGCGAACCTGTGACCCCTCGACTCGAAGCTGTGGGCCTGGCCTGCGAGCGCGACTGGCGAATGCTTTTCGAACACCTCGAACTGCACCTGGCGGCCGGTGACATGCTGCAGATCAGCGGCCCCAATGGCAGCGGCAAGACCAGCCTGCTGCGCCTGCTCAGCGGGTTGATGCGGCCCACCAGCGGTGAAATCCGCCTGGACGGCAAGCCCTTGGCCGAGCAGGGCAGCGAACTGGCCAGGATGCTGCTGTGGATCGGTCATGCGGCCGGCATCAAGGACCTGCTCACCGCCGAGGAAAACCTGGCCTGGCTGTGCGCCCTGCATCAGCCTGCCAGCCGCGAGGCGATCTGGCAGGCACTGGCGGCCGTGGGCCTGCGCGGCTTCGAAGATGTTGCCTGCCATACCCTGTCGGCCGGCCAGCAGCGCCGCGTGGCGCTGGCGCGGCTGTACCTGGACAGCCCGCCGCTGTGGATTCTCGACGAACCCTTCACCGCCCTCGACAAGCAGGGCGTGGCCCAGCTCGAAGCGCACCTGGCGGCGCATTGCGAGCGCGGCGGCATGGTCGTGCTGACCACCCACCACACGCTGGCGCAGACGCCGTCCGGCTACCGAGAACTGAACCTGGGGCAGTACGCGGCATGAGTGTGTTCGTTCATTTGCTGCGCCGAGAAGCGCAGGTGCTGTGCCGCCGGCCGGCCGAGCTTGCCAACCCATTGGTGTTCTTCGCGATCGTGATCGCGTTGTTCCCGTTGGCGGTCGGGCCGGAGACGCAATTGTTGCAAAACTTGTCCCCTGGGTTAGTCTGGGTGGCCGCCCTTTTATCCGTTCTGCTCTCGCTGGACGGGCTGTTTCGCAGTGATTTCGAGGACGGATCCCTCGAGCAGTGGGTCCTTTCGCCGCACCCCCTGGCGCTTCTGGTATTGGCAAAGGTGCTGGCACACTGGGCCTTTTCCGGTCTGGCACTGGTATTGTTGTCGCCGCTGCTGGCCCTGATGCTCGGTTTGCCGGTGCAATGCCTGCCGGTACTGCTGGCCTCGCTGCTGCTCGGTACCCCGGTACTGAGCCTGCTGGGTGCAGTGGGCGCAGCCTTGACCGTGGGTTTGAAGCGCGGTGGCCTGCTGCTGGCACTGCTTATTTTGCCGTTATATATCCCGGTGTTGATCCTGGGCAGTGGCGCCTTGCAGGCGGCACTGCAAGCTATGCCGGCGACCGGTTACCTGCTCTGGCTTGGCAGCCTGACCGCCCTTGCAGTAACCCTGGCACCCTTTGCAATAGCGGCTGGCCTGAAGATCAGCGTCGGCGAATAATGAGGTCTGGGCCCCGCCCAGCAAAGACCCTGGATGTACCGTGATGAAAAGCAGCGCAATAAGCTGGACGTGGTTTCACAAGCTGGGTTCACCCAAATGGTTCTATGCCATCAGCGGCCGCATGCTGCCGTGGCTGAGCATCGCCGCCATCCTGCTGATCGCCGTGGGCGTGGTCTGGGGCCTGGCCTTCGCCCCGCAGGACTACCAGCAGGGCAACAGTTTCCGAATCATCTACATCCACGTGCCGGCGGCCATGCTGGCGCAGTCGTGCTACGTGATGCTGGCGGTGGCCGGCGTGGTCGGCCTGGTCTGGAAGATGAAGATCGCCGACGTGGCACTGCAATGCGCCGCGCCCATCGGCGCCTGGATGACCGTGGTGGCCCTGAGCACCGGTGCCATCTGGGGCAAGCCGACCTGGGGCAGCTGGTGGGTTTGGGATGCACGACTAACGTCGATGCTGATCCTGCTGTTTCTGTACTTCGGTCTGATTGCCCTGGGCCAGGCGATCAGCAATCGTGAGAGCGCGGCCAAGGCCTGCGCGGTACTGGCGATTGTCGGCGTGATCAACATTCCGATCATCAAGTACTCGGTGGAGTGGTGGAACACCCTGCACCAGGGCGCCACCTTCACCCTCACCGAAAAGCCGGCGATGCCTGCCGAGATGTGGCTGCCGCTGCTGCTGACCGTGCTGGGGTTCTATTGCTTCTTCGGGGCGGTGCTGCTGTTGCGCATGCGCCTTGAAGTGCTGCGGCGCGAGGCACGCGCCAGTTGGGTCAAGGATGAAGTGTTGGGCCACCTGGGGCGGGAGACCGCACGATGAGTTTTGCCAGCTTCAATGATTTCCTCGCCATGGGCCATCACGGCCTCTATGTCTGGTCGGCCTATGGCATCTGCCTGCTGGTGCTGGCCATCAATGTTGCCGCGCCCGTACTGAGCAAGCGCCGGTATCTGCAAGAAGAAGCGCGCCGCCTGCGCCGGGAGAAGTCCAAGTGAATCCGCAACGCAAGAAGCGTCTGTTCATCATCCTCGGCCTGCTGGTGGGTGTCGGCGTCGCCGTCGGCCTGGCCCTGAGCGCGCTGCAGCAGAACATCAACCTGTTCTATACCCCTACCCAGATCGCCAACGGCGAAGCCCCGCTCGATACCCGCATCCGGGCCGGCGGCATGGTCGAGGCCGGTTCCCTGCAACGCTCCGGCGACTCGCTGGACGTGCGTTTCGTGGTCACCGACTTCAACAAGTCGGTGCCCATCACCTACCGCGGCATCCTGCCCGACCTGTTCCGTGAAGGGCAGGGCATCGTCGCCCTGGGCAAGCTCAACGCCGAGGGCGTGGTGGTGGCCGACGAGGTGCTGGCCAAGCACGACGAAAAATACATGCCGCCCGAGGTCACCAAGGCCCTGAAGGAAAGCGGCCAGGTGTCCACCGACGGCGGAGCCAAGCCATGAATGCTGCACTGATGATTCCCGAGCTGGGCCAGTTGGCGATGATCCTGGCCATCTGTTTTGCCGGCGTTCAGGCCAGCGTGCCGCTGCTCGGCGCCTGGCGGGGCGACAGCCTGTGGATGAGCCTGGCACGCCCGGCGGCGTGGGGTCAGTTCGCCTTCCTGGCGTTTGCCTTCGCCTGCCTGACCCATGCCTTCATGACCGACAACTTCTCGGTGGCGTATGTGGCCAGCAACTCCAACAGCGCCTTGCCCTGGTACTACAAGTTCAGCGCCGTGTGGGGCGCCCACGAAGGCTCGCTGCTGCTGTGGGCGCTGATCCTGGGCGGCTGGACCTTCGCCGTGTCGATCTTCTCGCGCCAGTTGCCGCAGATGATGCTGGCCCGGGTGCTGGCGGTGATGGGCATGATCAGCGTGGGCTTCCTGTCGTTTCTGATTGTTACCTCCAACCCGTTCCAGCGCCTGCTGCCGCAGGTGCCTGCCGATGGTCGCGACCTCAACCCGCTGCTGCAGGACATCGGCCTGATCGTGCACCCGCCGATGCTCTACATGGGCTACGTGGGCTTCTCGGTGGCCTTCGCCTTCGCCATCGCCGCCTTGCTCGGCGGGCGCCTGGACGCGGCCTGGGCACGCTGGTCGCGGCCCTGGACCATCGTGGCCTGGGCGTTCCTGGGCATCGGCATCACCCTGGGCTCGTGGTGGGCCTACTACGAACTCGGCTGGGGTGGCTGGTGGTTCTGGGACCCGGTCGAAAACGCCTCGTTCATGCCGTGGCTGGTGGGCACCGCACTGATCCACTCGCTGGCCGTCACCGAGAAGCGCGGCGTGTTCAAGAGCTGGACCGTGCTGCTGGCGATCGCTGCATTTTCGCTGAGCCTGCTGGGCACCTTCCTGGTGCGTTCCGGCGTGCTGACCTCGGTGCACGCCTTTGCCGCCGACCCCGAGCGCGGCGTGTTCATCCTGATCTTCCTGCTGTTCGTGGTCGGCGGTTCGCTGACCCTGTTCGCCTTGCGCGCCCCGGTGGTCAAGAGCCAGGTCGGGTTCGCCCTGTGGTCGCGGGAAACCCTGCTGCTGGCCAACAACCTGGTGCTGGTGG
This sequence comes from Pseudomonas sp. 8209, assembly GCF_028682105.1. NCBI lineage: Bacteria > Pseudomonadati > Pseudomonadota > Gammaproteobacteria > Pseudomonadales > Pseudomonadaceae > Pseudomonas > Pseudomonas sp. 8209. Next base: position 136,886 of record NZ_JANIAH010000011.1, on the reverse strand, counting down.
TGGCGGCCTCGATGATCCTGCTGGGCACCCTGTACCCGCTGGTGCTCGATGCACTGACCGGGGCCAAGCTGTCGGTGGGGCCGCCTTACTTCGATGCGCTGTTCATCCCGCTGATGGCCCTGCTGATGGTGGTGATGGCGGTCGGCGTGATCGTGCGCTGGAAGGACACCCCGACGAAATGGCTGGTGAGCATGCTGACCCCGGTGGCGATCGGCAGCGTGGTGCTGGCACCCATCGGCGGGCTGCTGGTGGACGACTTCGACTGGCAGGTACTGACCACCTTCGCCCTGGCGGCGTGGATCCTGCTGGCCGGCGTGCGCGACCTGCTCGACAAGACCCGTCACAAGGGTCTGCTCAAGGGCATGCGCGGCCTGAGCCGCAGCTACTGGGGCATGCACGTGGCGCACCTGGGCATCGCGGTATGCGCCCTGGGCGTGGTGCTGTCGAGCAACAACAGCGCCGAACGCGACCTGCGCCTGGCGCCGGGCGAGTCGATGGAACTGGGCGGCTACCAGTTCGTGTTCGAAGGCGCCAAGCATTTCGAAGGGCCGAACTTCACCTCCGACAAGGGCACCGTGCGCGTGCTGCGGGACGGTCGTGAAATCAGCGTGCTGCACCCGGAAAAACGCCTGTACACCGTGCAGCAGTCGGTGATGACCGAGGCCGGCATCGATGCCGGTTTCACCCGCGACCTGTACGTGGCGCTGGGCGAGTCGCTGGACAACGGCGCCTGGGCCGTGCGCGTGCACGTCAAGCCGTTCGTGCGCTGGATCTGGCTGGGCGGCCTGCTGACCGGCCTGGGCGGCCTGATGGCGGCGATGGACAAGCGGTATCGGGTCAAGGTGAAAAGCCGGGTACGTGAAGTACTGGGCATGTCGGGAGCAACTGCATGAAGCGTTGGATCATGGTGCTGCCGCTGGCGGTGTTTCTGCTGGTGGCAGTGTTTCTGTACCGGGGCCTGTACCTGGACCCGTCCGAGCTGCCCTCGGCGATGATCGGCAAACCCTTCCCGGCGTTCTCGCTGCCGACCGTGGAAGGCGACCGGACCCTGACCCGCGACGACCTGCTGGGCAAGCCGGCGCTGGTCAACGTGTGGGCCACCTGGTGCCCTTCGTGCAAGGTCGAGCACCCGGTGCTGAACAAGCTGGCCGAGCAGGGCGTGGTGATCTACGGGGTCAACTACAAGGACGAGAACGCGGCTGCGATCAAGTGGCTGACCGAGTTCCACAACCCCTACCAGATCGGCATCCGTGACGAGCACGGCACCCTCGGCCTGGACCTGGGTGTGTACGGCGCGCCGGAGACCTTCATCATCGACGCCAAGGGCATCATCCGGCACAAGTTCGTCGGTGTGGTCGACCAGACCGTGTGGCGCGAGCAACTGGCGCCGCTGTACCAGGGCCTGCTCGACGAGGCCGGCCAATGAGGCGCTGGCTGGCAGGCGCGCTGCTGGGCCTGAGCATCGCCGGCGTGGCCCACGCGGCCATCGACACCTATCAGTTCGCCGACGACGCCGAGCGCGAGCGTTACCACGTGCTGACCAAGGAACTGCGCTGCCCCAAGTGCCAGAACCAGGACATCGCCGACTCCAACGCACCGATTGCCGCCGACCTGCGCCGCGAGATCTTCCGCATGCTCGGCGAAGGCAAGGACAACCAGCAGATCATCGACTTCATGGTCGACCGCTATGGCGACTTCGTGCGCTACAAGCCGGCCCTGACGGCGCGTACCTGGCTGCTGTGGTTCGGCCCGGGCATCCTGCTGCTGGGCGGCTTCGGCATGCTGGCGCTGATCGTGCGCAAGCGCCGTACCCAGGCGGCGGGCGGCACCGTCGACCTTTCCCCCGAGGAGCGTGAGCGCCTCGCCAAACTGCTGGACAAAGAACGCACCCATGACTGAATTCTGGCTTCCCGCAGGCCTGCTGTTACTGGTAGCCCTGAGCTTTCTGCTGATCCCGGTGTTGCGCGTGCGTCGTGCGCAACAGGAAGAAGACCGTACCGCGTTGAACGTGGCCCTGTACCAGGAGCGCGTGGCCGAACTGCAGGCCCAGGGCGAGGCCGGCGTGCTCACCACCGAGCAACTGGACCGTGGCCGCGACGAGGCCGCCCGCGAACTGCTGGCCGACACCGACAACGCCGAACCCGACCGCAGTGCGCGCCTGGGCAAGACCTTGCCGCTGCTGGCCGCGGTGCTGGTGCCGGTGATGGGCCTCGGGCTGTACCTGCACTTTGGCGCCAGCGACAAGGTCGAGCTGACCCGCGAGTTCGCCCAGGCGCCGCAGTCGGTGCAGGAGATGACCTCGCGCCTGGAGCGTGCGGTGCAGGCCCAACCAGACTCGGCCGAAGGCCTGTACCTGCTGGGCCGTGCCTACATGGCCCAGGAACGCGCCGCCGATGCTGCCAAGGCCTTCGAGCGCGCTGCTGCCCTGGCCGGGCGTCAGCCTGAGCTGCTTGGGCAATGGGCGCAGGCGCTGTACTTCGGTAACGGCAAGCAGTGGACAGCGCAGATGCAGGCGTTGACCGACGAAGCGCTCAAGGCCGATCCGGCGGAAGTCACCAGCCTGGGGCTGCTGGGTATCGCCGCGTTCGAGGACGGGCGCTACCAGCAGGCCATCGACTACTGGAACCGTCTGATTGCCCAACTGCCCGAGGGCGATGCCTCGCGTGCCGCGCTGCAGGGCGGCATCGAGCGTGCTGGCGAACGGCTCAAGGCCGCGGGCCAGGCGCCGGCCACCAGCGCACGCCTGACGGTGCGGGTCGAGCTGGCGCCGGCGCTCAAGGACAAGGTGCGTCCCGATGACAGCGTGTTCATATTTGCCCGCGCCAGTTCCGGGCCGCCGATGCCGCTGGCGGCCAAGCGCGTGACCGTGGCCGACCTGCCGATCGAGGTTCAGCTCAGCGACAGTGATGCGATGATGCCGAACATGAAACTGTCGAGCTTCCCCGAAGTCCAACTGGTTGCGCGCGTCTCCCGTGCCGGCCAGCCGACCAAGGGCGAGTGGATCGGCCGTGGCAGCCCGCTGGCCAGCAGCACCGAGGCGCCGCAGCACCTGACCATCGACAGCCCGGACCCGTAGAGAGACCACTATGAACAGCATCGCACGCCTCACCCTGATCGCCCTGGCCGTGGGCTTGAGTGCGTGTACGGTGCATCGGCCCAGCGAGCCCACCGTGCCGCCGATCGAAACCCTGCCGCCGACCGGGCCGGTGATCAAGCCGGTGCCGGGGCCCAAGCCAGGTACCCCGGCCACGCTGCCGACGCCCAAGCCGATGCCACGCACCTCGGCAAGCTTCGCGCCGCCGCCGGGTGGCGCCAGCCACTGGGACCCGAAACTCGGGGTGTACGTGCTCGAAGGCAAGACCAACACCTTCTACCGCCAACGCACCTACTACCGCTTCAGCAATGGCTGGAGCTGGGCCACCAGCCCTGACGGCCCCTGGCAGGACACCGACAGCAGCGGCGTGCCGGGCGGCCTGGGACGGGCTTTCGCCCAGTAAGCCCAAGCCGGCATAATGCCCCTTTTTTGCGAATGGCCAGGGGGCAGGGCATGACACACAAGGTACTGGTGCTGGTAGAAACGGTGGATGACTACCTGCCCTTGCTCGAACAGGCCGGCTTCGAGCTGATTCGTGCACAGACCCCGGCCCTGCGTGCCGAGGCCATCGCCCGCCACGGCGGCGCAATCGATGCGGTACTGACCCGCGGGCCGCTGGGCTTGCGGGCCGACGAAATCGCCGCCTTGCCCCATCTGAAAATCATCTGCGTCATCGGCGCCGGGTACGAGGAAGTGGACCTGGCAGCGGCTGCTGCGCGTGGCATCACCGTGACCAATGGCGCCGGTGCCAACGCCACGGCGGTGGCCGACCATGCCCTGGCGCTGCTGTTCGCCATCGTGCGCGATATTCCCCGTGCCGATGCCACCACCCGCCTGGGGCAGTGGAACCGTGTGATCAGCCCGTCGCTGAGCGGCAAGCGCCTCGGGGTACTGGGCCTTGGCGCGACGGGGTTGGCGATTGCCCGGCGTGCGGCGCAGGGCTTCGACATGCAGGTCAGCTACCACAACCGCCGGCCACGCACCGACGTGCCCTACACCTGGTGCGAAAGCCCGCTGGCGCTGGCGGGGGCGGTGGACTTTCTGATCGTTGCCACCCCGGGCGGGGCCGGTACGCGCCACCTGGTCGACGCGGCAGTGCTGGACGCACTGGGGCCTCAGGGTTTTCTGGTGAACATTGCGCGGGCCAGCGTGGTGGACACCGATGCGATGGTGGCGGCGTTGCGCGAAGGGCGTATTGCCGGGGCCGGGCTGGATGTGTTCGATGCCGAGCCTGAAGTGCCGCAGGCACTCAAGGCGCTGGACAACGTGGTGCTGACCCCGCATGTGGCCGGACAGTCGCCGGAAGCGGCGCGCGATACGGTGGCGCTGGTGCTGCGCAACCTGCAGGCGTTCTTTGCCGGGGAACCGGTGTTGACCCCGGTGACGGCGTAATCCGCTGTAGGAGCCGGCCTTGCCGGCGAAAGGGCCGGGGCCGACTGCTGCTAGACTTCAGCCCTACCGCTCACCGCAAGGACCCTGCACCATGTCCCAACCCCAGGAAAAACACGGCAGCTGCCTGTGCGGCGCCATTCACCTCAGCGTCAGCCTCGACAACGCCAGTGTCAGCGCTTGCCATTGCAGCATGTGCCGCAAATGGTCCGGTGGCCCGTTGATGGTGGTGCACAGCACCCAGACCCTCAGGCTCAGCGGCGACACCCCGCGCATCTACGATTCCTCCGAGTGGGCCCAGCGCGGCTTCTGCGGCACCTGCGGCACCCACCTGTTCTATCGCCTCAAGGCCGGCGGCTTCGACGCCGTGCCGGTGGGCGTGCTCGATGGCGAGAGTGACTGGGCGCTGGAACTGCAGATCTACATCGATCAGAAGCCGGGCTACTACTGCTTCGCCAACCAGACCCGGACCCTCACCGGCGCCGAGGTGCAAGCGCAGTTCAGTTGAGCGCAAGCAACCAGTCCCTGAACACCTGGGCCGCCGGCGAGCACACGCGCTGCCTGTCGTGCACCAGGTAGTCGGCCTGGCCGGTGTGCACGACGAACTCCGACACCGGCCGCACCTGCCCGCTGGCGATGCGCTCGCGGGCCATGAACTCCCAGCCCAACCCCACCCCCATGCCCTGCATCACTGCGTCGAACACCAGGGTGATCTGATTGAATGTCACCGCATCGGCCGGCGCCTTGTAGCGCACCCCCAGGTGCGCGAACCAGTCGGGCCAATCCAGACAGTTCCAGGCCGAGGCATCCAGCTGGATCAGCGGCAGGGCCTGCAGCGCCGCCAGCGAATCGGCTGGCGGCAGGGCCCGCTGGGTGCTGACGATGGGGTAGATGCATTCATCGAACAGCTTGTCGGCCTGCAGTGAACTCCAGCGGCCATGGCCGTACAGCACGCCGAAGTCATAGTTGCCCACCACGCGTTCATCCATCTCGTTGCTGGCATGGATGTTCACTGTCAGCTCGGGGTGCTGTGCGTTGAAGCGCAGCAGCCGCGGGAACAACCAGTACTGTGCCACCGCATGGGTGCAGATCACGCTGACATTGCGGCTGCCGTGCCCGCTCTTGAGGCGCAATACGTTGGCCAGCAGGCTGTCGAGCATCGGCTCGACGATGGCATTGAAGCCACTGCCGGCGGCGGTCAGGGTGATGCCGCGGGCGCGGCGTTCGAACAGCGGCGCACCCAGGTGTTCTTCAAGCAGCTTGATCTGTTTGCTCACCGCGCTCTGGGTCAGCGACAGCTCGGCGGCGGCGCGGGTGAAGCTGCCGGTGCGTACCACCGCCTCGAAAGCGATCAGGGTATCCAGCGGGGGCAGGTGACGGCTGAAGCGGCTCATTGCGGTGTCTTTGGTTCAGGGAATGGCTGGATAGTAAACCCGGTGCTTTGCGCTTTAAAGGTATTCCCCATGGGAATGCCTGCATGCCGAATGATCTTTTGCCTGGACGCCTGCATTTGGCTAGCCTGCGTGCTCTGAAAAACGAGGAGCAGGCAAGTGAAACGGGGTGTGGCGTATGCCGGCGTGGCCGGTGCGATGTGGGGCATGGTGCTGATGGTGCCGCAACTGCTGCCGGAGTTCAGCCCGGTGCTGCTGGCCTGTGCGCGGTTCGTCCTGCTGGGGGCGGTATCGCTCGCGCTGCTGCTGCCAATGCGCAAGGCGCTGCGTCAGCTCGAACGGGCAGACGTGTGGATGCTGGCGCGCCTGGCGCTGATCGGCAACCTGCTGTACTTCATGTGCCTGGTGGCGGCGATCCAGCGCCTGGGCGTGGCGCCGGCATCGCTGATCGTTGGTGTGCTGCCGCTGACCATCACCCTGTACGGGCGCAATGACAGCGGCGCGGTGGCCCTGTCGCGCCTGGCCGGGCCGCTGGCGCTGATCCTGGCGGGCATGCTGTGCATCAACCTGCAGACCTTCGCGGTGGAGCCGGGGGCGGTGCAGGACAAGCTCGCCGGGCTGCTCTATGCGCTGGCCGCGCTGGCCTGCTGGACCTGGTACGCCACCTACAACAGCCGCTATCTCAAGCAGTGCCGGCACCTGGACAGCCATCAGTGGTCGGTGCTCACCGGGGTGGTGACCGGCGTGTTCAGCCTGGTGCTGGTGGCGCTGCTGTGGGTGTGGCAGCCGCAGCAGTTGCAGGTGCAGGCCACTGCTGAGCGCTGGCAGCTGTTCTGGGCGTTCAGCCTGGGTTGCGCGCTGTTTGGCTCGTGGCTGGCGGGGGTGTTGTGGAATGCGGCAGCCAAGCGCATGCCGCTGACCCTGAGCGGGCAGTTGATCGTGTTCGAGACCCTGTTTGCCTTGCTGTATGCGTTCATCTGGCGCCAGAGCGGGCCGAACCTGCTGGAGGGCGCGGCGATCGTGCTGGTGGTGGGCGGGGTGTGCTGGTCGATGCGCCAGCACGAGCCGGTGACAGCCAGCGCCACCTCATGATCCGCGTTCGCTCCCCACAGCCTTGCAAAACACGGCCATTGCTGCGAAAACGCATCGGCAGAAAACGTCCCATAGCCGTCAGAGATCACCCATGAGCAACGAACTTCAAATCATCGACCTCCAGTTGGGCGACGGCAAGGCGGCCGTCAAGGGGGCACTGATCACCACCCAGTACACCGGCTGGCTGGACGATGGCAGCGTATTCGATTCCTCCCACCAACGCGGCAAGCCGTTCCAGTGCGTGATCGGCACCGGCCGCGTGATCAAGGGCTGGGACCAGGGCCTGATGGGCATGCAGGTGGGCGGCAAGCGCAAGCTGATCGTGCCGGCGCACCTGGGTTACGACGCGCGTAGCGTAGGCAGCATCCCACCGAATTCGACCCTCACCTTCGAGATCGAGCTGCTCGAGGTCCTCACCCGCGACGATTGAGGGCTGAGTCATTCTCATTACAGTCTTTGGCCCTGATGCCGATAACAGCCTGTCTCTCACCCGAAGCAAGGACATTTTGCGTGCTGCGTACTTTCTGTTTTCTTTTCCTGGCCTGCCTCGGCCTTACCGGTTGCTACTCCTTCACACCGGTGGGCCCGATCGGCGAACCGGTCACCGTGGCCGACAACACTGCACAGCGGGGCGCCCAGATCGCCGACGTGGCCATCACCGCGCCCGACCTCAAGGATGACGTGCGCCTGAACATCAGCCGCCAGCTCACCGCACAGATCAGCCACTACGTCGACCGCGGCGAGTACTTCACCAAACTGGTGGAATTTCCCGCCACCCTGGGCGAGCAGGATGTAGTGCTCAAGTTCACCATCACCTCGCTCAAGGGCAAGCGCACCACGCACCCCGGTTACGTTCCCGGCGCGTTGGTGACGCTGACGTTCTGGATCTGGTTCAACGGCCCGATCTATGTCGACAAGTACGACCTGGCCGGCGAGCTGGTGATCGAAGACCGCGACGGCAAGCGCCTCACCCGCGTCACCGAGCAGGTCAAGCTCGACAACAATGTCGGCCTGTACGACAACGACTATGCCAACGGCAGCCTGGGGGGCGTGCAGTTGCGTCAGCTGATCACCAGGTTGCTCGACACCGCGACGGCTGCCCCGCAATTGGCCACTCACTGAAAGGAATTCAACCATGCGTCATTGCCTAATGGCCCTGTTGCTGGCCCTCAGCACGGCCCTGACCGGCTGCATCAGCTACTCCCAGCACCAGTTGCCGGTGGTCGAAGCCTGGCCGCCGCTGCCTGCCGCCGATGCGGCGCCCGCGCACAAGACCGCCTATGTGCGCTTCAATACACTGTACGAGTTCAACGGCCAGCCGCGCGCCAGCAACGCCAACCTGATGCGTTTCGAAAAGACCCTGGTGCAGAGCTATGAACAGAGCGAGCGCTTCACACGGGTGACCAGCGAGAAGGTCGACTCTGACGTGTACGCCTACGTCACGCTCAGGAACAACGAGCAAGGCAACGTGCTGGCGGCGACGCTGACCGGTGCGACGCTGTTCATCATCCCGTCCACCTTCGACAACACTCTGACCCTGGAGACGCTGTACAAGGACCGTGAAGGCAAACTCATCGGCAAGGTCAGCAAGAGCGAAACCATCACCACCTGGATGCAATTGCTGTTGATCTTCACGGTGCCGTTCAACGATTCGGGCGATGCCATCATCGAGCACCTGAGCCGCAGTTCGGTTGAAGAAGCGATCCGGCGCAAGCTGATCTGAGCGTCATCATCGCGAAACATCCCTGCGCCAGACTGGCGCTGGCTCAAGGCTGAGCCGGCACGGATGAACCAAACGGGTTTGCGACACTCTCAAGCACGCCCGTTTCCACGGATGGAACGACAGACAGGGATCACCCCGCAGCCTCGGCTGCGGGGTGGCACAGGCGGGTCAGCCTCAACCCTATTTGTCGCAAAGAGCCCGTGCCATGAAGTTGCCCTCCTTTTTTCGGCGTTATCGCCCTGCGCTGTTTTCCGTTCCGCTGGTCGTCGGCGCCACCCTGCTGACCTTCGAAGCGCTCGAAAGCCGAGCCCAGCCGGTGGACGGCACCCAGACCCTGGTCTTCCTGCGCCATGCAGAAAAGCCCGGCGAAGGCCTCGGGCAACTGAACTGCCAGGGCCTCAACCGCGCCCTGGACCTGGCCACTCTGCTCCCGGAAAAATTCGGCCCCGCCGACTACGTGTTTGCCGCCAACCCCAGCCGCGAAGTGGAGGAGGGCAGCAACGACAATGCCTACAGCTATATCCGTCCGCTGATGACCATCAGCCCGAGCGCGATCAAGCTCGGCCTGCCGGTGAACATCGACTTCGGCGCCAACGACACCGGCGACCTGGCCGACGAGCTGCTGCAGGACAAGTACCGCAACGCCACGGTCTACACCGCGTGGTCACACGGCTACCTGCCCGAGCTGATCAACACCGTGGCCGGCAAGGCGCTGGGCGAAAAACGCACCATCACCGACGACTGGGACGGCGAGGATTTCGACTCGCTGTATGTGCTGACCCTGACCTGGCACGACGGCAAGGCCAGCCTGCTCAGCCGCAACTACAAGCAGGGGCTGGACAACGGCGACCTCGCCTGCCCGAGCTGAGGGCTAGTTCACCACCTCGAAGCGTGCGCTGGCCTCGCGCCACTCGAACGTCTTGCCCAGGCAATACGGGCTGGAAGGGATGAGCACCTGGGTGGCGCCACCCTGCAGGCGTACCTGGACGGTGTCGATACCCTTGCTGCGACAGCCCGGCACCTTCACCTCCAGCGTCTGCTGCAGCTTGCCGGTGGCCTTGTCCATCACCTGGATGGTTTCGAGGGCGGCATAGTCCATGTCCATCGGCAACTGGAAGTAGAAGCGTTCGGTGGATGCGGCCTGGGGCAGTACCGCGCCCGGCGAGGGTGTCTGCAGGCCGATGTCGGCCACCAGCTTGAGCGTGAAGGGCAGCTGCTTGCCGCTGGCGTAGGCGGTCCAGGTGCCTTGCAGCGGCTGGGCACGGCTGCTGAAATCGGCTTTCTGGAAATGCAGGCGCGCGGTGGGCAGGCCGCCGCTGTCCAGTTCGTCCATGGCGAAGTTGTAGGTGTCGGTGTTGCGCGTGGGCTTGAGCCGGATCGGCGTGTGGTAGCGCTCGTAGTAGTAGATACCGGTCACGTAGTCGTTGGTGCGCTCGATCACCAGCGTCACCGGCAACCCGCCGAGTTTGCCCTGGTACACGGAATGGTAGGCCAGGGCATTGGCGCTCAGGCACAGCAGCAGGCAGGCGAACAGGGTACGAAACGGCATCAGAAAGGCTCCACGCTGTGGCGCTGCCACACCAGTTGCTTGGGGTCGACGAAGTGGTAGTACTGCCAGTCGCTGGTCCCGGTGTCGTAGTTGCTGCCCTGGCGCTGGGCTACCCAGCCGGGGGCGGGGAACTTGAGCGCGCCCTTGTCGCCCAGCGCTTCGAGTTCGGTGTGGCGTTGGTAGGTATTGCTGGTGGGCTGGTACAGGTAGAACTGGTCCGGCTCCTGGTTGGCGCCGCCGGTGGCGCGCTGGCCGATGGGCGAGGCCCTGAAGTCGATGATGCCGTCACCGTTGTAGTCGGCGAAGGTCAGGGTGCGGGTGCCGTTGAACGCCAGCGCCAGGTTGTCCAGCACCTGCAGTGTGCTGCCGCTGGCGAGGTCGATGATAGTGATGCGATCGACCTTGCCGGTGTATTCGCCCTCGGCCTTGCTGGCGTGCACATAGAAGCTCTTGCCGCGGTTCTGCGGCTGTTGCAGCAGCTCGCCTTGCCAGCTGGAGCGCTGCTCGTCGCTGAAGCGAGTCTGGCGCGTGAGGCTGAAGGGCACACGTTCCCGGGTGCGCAGGTCGATCCATTCGCCACTGAAGTCGCGATCGTGCGTGAACACGAAGGGGCGCACCCGCAATGCTGCGGCGGGCATGCGCGGGTTGTCCATGATGTTGATCAGCAGTGGCACGTCCTTGCTGTAGGGCGTCACTTCCAGTGGCTGGCTGGTGTGGTGCTCGGTGTCCAGCAGGTAGCCTTGCACGTACTCGTACTGCGAGGTGTATTGCAGGGCGACCTCGACCTTGCGCTCGCCGAGGGTGCCCTGGTACAGGTTGATCGGGTCGGTGGCGTGGGCGCTGGTGAAGGCCAGCGCCAGGCCCAGCATGCAGAGGGGCCTTGGGAAAGCGAACATGGTGACGGTGCGTCCTTGCGGGAGAGGGGCGCAAGGCTAGCATATGTGTGGAACGTGCCGTTGCTCTGCGAATCCCGCGCCGCCCGCCAGTATGGCGCTTATGCCATCGGCGGCAGCCGTCGCTTCACCGGGCTTTTCTTGACGATGGCGGTGTTGGTTTCGGCGTGGCTGTTGAGCTTGTCGAGCAAGGTGTCGAGCTGCTCCATCGAGCGTACATGCAGGCGCGCGATGAAGCAGTCGTCACCCGTGACCTTGTCGCACTCGGTGAACTCGGGGATGGCGATGATCTGGCGCTCCACCTCCTGCAACTGCCCCGGCAACGGACGAATGCGCACGATGGCCTGCAACTGGTACCCGAAGCTGCGCGGGTCGATGTCGACCGTGTAGCCCTTGAGCACGCCGCGTTCTTCCAGGCGACGCAGGCGCTCGCTGACGCTGGGCGCCGACAGCCCGCTCAGGTGCGCCAGCGCCTTGAGCGAACGCCGCGAGTCTTCCATCAGCGCCTTGATCAACAGCTGGTCGATATCGTCAGTCATGCAATCCTCGTCAGGCAGATCAATGAAATTGCCTTGATAAAAAAGGCAAGGCTTGAGTCTAGCCTTGTTTTTGCTATGGAGTGCCCTGGCTTCTCGCTCGCATAATCTGTCCATCGTCTGGGAGGTGAGAGATGGACAATTCAATACGCCGTGGGTCGTTGGAAATGGTCGCCGCGATGCTGATATCCGGCACCATCGGCTGGTTCGTGCTGGTGTCGGGGCAACCGGTGCTGGACGTGGTGTTCTGGCGCTGCGTGTTCGGCGCCGGCACGCTGTTGCTGGTGTGCGCCGTGCTGGGCTTTCTGCGGCCGGGCATCCTCACACGTGCCAGCTTTGCCCTGGCGGTACTCAGCGGGGTGGCCATCGTGGGCAACTGGGTGCTGCTGTTCGGCTCCTATTCACGGGCCTCGATTGCCATCGGTACGGCGGTGTACAACGTGCAGCCGTTCATGCTGGTGGGGCTGGCGGCGGTGTTTCTGGGTGAAAAGCTCAGTGTGCCCAAGCTGTTCTGGCTGGGGGTGTCGTTTGCCGGGATGCTGGCCATTGTGAGTGCCCACGGCAGCGGGCAGGGCAGTGGCGAGGATTACCTGCTGGGCATCGCGCTGGCGCTGGGCGCGGCGTTTCTGTACGCGGTGGCCGCGCTGATCATCAAGCGCCTGAGTGGCACGCCGCCGCACCTGATCGCGCTGATCCAGGTGAGCACCGGCATCCTGTTGCTGGCGCCCTTTGCCAATACCGGCGGCCTGCCGGGCACTGCGGGGGCGCTGGCCAGCCTGGTGACGCTGGGTATCGTGCACACCGGCCTGATGTACGTGCTGCTGTATGGCGCCATCCAGAAACTGCCGACCGCGTTGACCGGGGCGCTGTCGTTCATCTACCCGATTGCGGCGATCTTCGTCGACTGGTTTGCCTTTGGTCATCGCTTGAGCGCGCTGCAATGGCTGGGGGTGGCGGCGATTCTGCTGGCGGCTGCCGGCATGCAGCAGGGCTGGTGGTGGAGGGCGAGCGGCAAGCTGCACGCCACAAGCGACAAGTAAACAGGCGCCCGGCGCAAACTTGTCGCTTGCTGCGTGAAGCTTGCCGCTAAAATAGCCCTTTTTGTCCCAGTGAATCCTGCCATGCCGATTGCCACCCTTCACGCCCACCTGCTCGGTGCCCTGAACCCTGCGCCTGCCGAAACCCGGCGCCTGTTCCATGGGCGCGGGCGCTGCTGGCCGGGGCTCGAACAGATCACCGTGGACTGGCTGCAGGGCGTGCTGCTGGTCTCGCTGTTTCGCGAACCGCCCGAAGGGCAGCTGGCCACGCTGGAGCAGATGCTGCGCACCCTGGCCGCCAGCCCTGGCTGGCCCGGGCAGGCGATCCTGATTCAGCACCGCTACCTGCCCGATAGCCCCGGCCAGTGGTTGCTGGGCGAGCCGAGCGAGCACCGCGTGATCGACGAGGATGGCCTGCGCTATCAGCTGGACCTGGGCCTGAAGCAGAACACCGGGCTGTTCCTGGACATGCGCTATGGCCGGCGCTGGGTGCGCGAGCAGGCGGCGGGCAAGCGGGTGCTCAACCTGTTCGCCTACACCTGCGGGTTTTCGGTGGCAGCGATTGCCGGGGGGGCCGAGCAGGTGATCAACCTCGATATGGCGCGCTCGGCCCTGAGCCGCGGGCGCGACAACCATCGGCTCAACGGGCATGACCTGGGGCGGGTGGGGTTTCTGGGGCATGAGCTGTTCAAGTCATGGGGCAAGGTGCGCAAGAGCGGGCCGTATGACCTGATCATCATCGACCCGCCGACGTTCCAGAAGGGCAGCTTTGTGCTGACCCAGGACTACAGCAAGATCCTGCGCCGCCTGCCGGAGCTGTTGAATGAAGGCGGCACGGTGCTGGCGTGCGTGAACGACCCGGCCATCGGGCCTGACTTTCTGATCGAGGGGATGGCAGCCGAGGCGCCGGGGCTGGTGTTCGTGGAGCGTCTGGCCAACCCACCGGAGTTTGCGGACAGTGATCCGGTGGGCGGGCTGAAGGCGCTGGTGTTTCGCCAGGGGTGACCGGGGTGGATTGTTCGCCGGCAAGGCCGGCTCCTACAGGGTTTGCGTTGTCTGTAGGAGCCGGCCTTGCCGGCGAATGAGGCTAGCGGCGCAAACGCCGCCACCCCATCACCACACCACTCACGCTCAGCACCAGCCCACCCAGGCTGAGCACGATCATCCACCCATCCCACAACGGCCGCCGCGTCAGCAGCGGTAGCCAGTCCCAGCTGTGCAGCAACGCGAACAGCCAGCGTGACGCGCGCCGTGGCTGGTCCAGCTGCCCCAGTACTTCACCGGTGTACAGGTCCAGATGCAGCCAGGTCTGCGCCGGGTCGTCGAAGCGCACCCGCAGCACCGGCAGACGCTTTTCAAGATGCCCGAGCATGCTCTGCTCGGCCCGCGCGTAGTAGTAGAAGTCGTAGGCCTCCAACTGCTGCACCTGCATCGCCGGCCCGATCGCCCGCGCCGCCTGCTCCAGCACCGCCCGTGGCAGACGCTGCAGCACCTGGCCGTCGTGCATCGACAGTACCCGCGTGCGTCCCGCGCCGTCCTGGCCCACCACATACCCCGCGCCCCCGATCAGCCGCCACTCCAGCTCGCGGGCGGTGAAGCCCTGGTCGTCAAAGCGCGCCAGTGCCTGGGGCACCGACAGCGGGAACGCCGCCGCATTCAGCGGCCCGCCCTGATACGCCGAGGTATCCAGCGGCTGGGCACTGCTGAACAGCCGCCACGGGTTCATCGACATCAGCCCACTGAAAATCCAGGTGATGGCCAGGGCACCGAACAGCAACCCGCCCACATGGTGCCAGCGTGCCCAGCCCTTGTACGGCGAACGCGAACCGCTGCGGTAGGGCCGGCTGAAGCGCCAGCGCATCACACCCACCACTGCGCCCAACAGCGCCATCACGCTGGCCGCCAGCGACAGGTAGATCACCAGGTTGCTCCACAGCCCGTCCACGCCGATGCCGCGCAATGGATACAGCCAGTGCAGCCAGGCGCCGATCAGGTTCCAGCCGCGCTCGCTGGCGCTGGCATCGCGCACCACTTCGCCGGTCTGGCCGCTGATGTACAGCAAGGTGCCGTCCGTATCGCTCAACTGCACGCGATGCAGCGGCCGGTGCGCATCCAGTGCGCGCGAATGGCTCCACAGGTCTTCCTGCACCGCGTCGCGATAGGTCAGCGGCGCATGCGGGTCGTATTGCCCGGCACTGGCCAACGCCCGTTCGCGGGTGGTGGGGGCGATGCGCTGGCCGCTAGTTGCGTCCACCGCCAGGGCCTTGCCGCTGGCATAGTCGAACAGGTAAAGCGCCTGCCCCGCCACGCTGCTCAGGCGTATGCGTGCAGGTTGCGGATCGGCCACCGCCAGCGCCTCGCCCAGCGAGACGCAACAGCCCTGCGCCGACAGCGCCGGCAGGTGCGCCAGGTGCTCGCGCGGGGTCAGCTTGGGGTAGCCCACGTACAGCATCACCATGCCCGAGACGAACCATAGCGCCATGAACACGCAGGTCACGATCCCCAGCCAGCGATGCCACAGATACAGATAACGCTTCATTGCAACGCTCCATCAGGGACGGGGCGCGAACGCCCCGGCCCGGCCCAGTCAGAAGCGGGTCTGCACCGCCAGTTCGAAGGTGCGCGGTGCACCCAGGTAGAGCATGCTCGACGAGGTCCAGCGTGCGTACACCTCGTCGGTCAGGTTGCGCACCCGCGCGGTGATGCGCGTGTCGGCATCCACCTTGTAGCCGACGAAGGCCCCGAACAGGGTGTACGACGGCGCGTAGCGGGTGTTGGCCGCATCGGTATACACCGACGACACATAGCGGCTGTCGCCGCCCACCTGCCACTGTGGGTCCAGGTCGTAGGTCAGCCACAGGTTGGCCACCCGGTCCGGGGTGTTGGTGGGGGTGTTGCCCTTGCGCGAGAACGACTGGCCGCCGACGTTTTCGTTGAACGCGTCGTACTGCGCATCGACATAGGCGAAGTTGCCTTCGGCCAGCAGTTGCGGGGTGACGCGCAGCGCCGCCGCCACCTCGATACCGCGTGACGACTGCTTGCCCACCGGCTGGGTGAAGCCGGGGTTGGCCGGGTCGGCGGTGGCCAGGTTGTCGCGCTCGATGCGGTAGGCGGCCACGGTGGCCGAACCGCGTCCGTCCAGAAAGTCGAACTTGCTACCCACCTCCAGCTGCTTGCCGGTGCTCAGGTCGAAGTCGCGCACCTGGCCGAAGCTGGCGGTGGTGAGCATGCCGGCGGGCGGGTCGGCGGCGGTGCTGTACTGCACATACACGTTGGCCGACGGGGTCAGCTCGAACACCAGGCCCACACGCCCGGTGGTGGGCTGGTAGCGGCGTTTGAACTGCGCCGGGTTGGCCTCGTTGACGGCGCGGTAGTTGCGTACCTGCAGGTCGATGCTGTCGTGGCGCAGGCCCGTCAGCAGGGTCAGGCGATCGGTCAGGGTCAGGCGGTTCTCCAAAAAGCCGGCCCAGGTGTCGACCGTGTTCTGACGGTTCTTCTCGTAGCCGGGGAACATGCCCGGCAGGTCGTAGAAGTGTCCCGGGTCGAAGTGGTCGGGGTCGACGCTGCCGGCAGCGGTGCCCGAGCGCGGGTAGGTCATCTGCACGTTGTGGCTGTAGTCCAGGCCCGTCGACCACTGGCTGCGCAGGCCGAACAGCTGGCCGTCATGCAGCAGTTCCACGCGGTTGCCGTTGAGCTCCTGGTCGTGCCGTTGCAGCAGGCTGCCGGCGCGTTGCACGCGGCTGTTGTCGGCGTTGTAGGTGTAGGTCTCGAGATTGCGGAAGTTGCGCTCGGCGTTGTAGTGGTAAAGCGTATTGCGCAGCGAGGTGGCGTCGTCGAAACGGTACTCGGTGATCGAGCGCAGCCAGCGCACGCGCTGCTCGTAGCGCCCGTCCTCGACGTTGTAGTTCTCGAAGCGCCGGCTCTTGTCGACCTTCATCTGGCCGCCCAGCGGGTTGAGCACCGGGCTGCCCCAGTAGGGGCTGTCGACGCTCTCGTTCTGGTATTCGAGTGCCAGGGTGTGGGACAGCTGGTCGTTGATGTCGGTCAGCAGTGAGAACGCCACGCTCCAGGCATCGCGCTCCTCGCGGTCGACGTAGCCATTGCTGCGGGTATGGCTGAAATCCAGGCGCGCATGGTTGGTGTCGTTGAGTGCGTGGTTGAAGCCGAACGAGGTCTCGCTGCTGTCGTAGCTGCCATAGCTGACGCGGCCTTCATTGAAGTCTTCGTCGCGGTTGGCCAGCTTGGTGATGTAGTTGATCGAGCCGCCTACGGCGCCGGCGCCGAACAGGAAGCTGGACGGGCCGCCGACCGCTTCGACGCGGTCATAGATCCAGCTGTCGACCGGGCGTGCGGCGATCGAGTCGTACTGCACGCTGATGCCATTGAACAGCTGGGTGATCTGCGCCCCGGA
Source organism: Pseudomonas sp. 8209 (assembly GCF_028682105.1). Classification (NCBI taxonomy): domain Bacteria; kingdom Pseudomonadati; phylum Pseudomonadota; class Gammaproteobacteria; order Pseudomonadales; family Pseudomonadaceae; genus Pseudomonas; species Pseudomonas sp. 8209. The sequence goes on along the minus strand of NZ_JANIAH010000011.1, from coordinate 119,771 downwards.
AAAGCCCCGGTACGACACCGAGCCGGCCGAGCCGGGCGGGGAGGCGGCGTTGAGGCCGGGTACGCCGGCGAGCATGTCCTGGGTGGTCCTGGCGCCGCGCTGTTCGATCTGCTGGCGGTTGACGATGCTGATCGAGGCCGGGGTTTCGCGGGGCGTGAGGCCCAGGCGCGAACCGGTTTGCGAGGGGGTGTCGAGCAACACGCCGTCCACCGGAATCGGCCGGTCGCTGACCAGTACATCGGGCAGCACGAGTGCCTCGTCGGCAACGGCGTTGAGCGACAGGGCGCAGAGCAGGGCAGTGCAGCCCTGCAAACGTGGGAAAGGGGTCATTGAGCGAACTCTGCAGGTGAGCCAACGGCACCCCCGCGCAGTGGCGCAGGCGTGTGCCGGTACGGGCAGCGGCAAGGCTGCCGGGTTGGATCAGGCCAGCAGGGGGGAAGCGCGCGGGTTGGCCGAGGGCCAGCAGTAGCGAGGTGGCGCCTTGCTGCGCAGTTCGCGGTGGTAGCGGCGCGTGCGGGTGAACGCCAGCAGCCAGCCGATCACCAGGCTCAGGGCCAGGCACACCACGGCCGCGGCACACACCGGGCAGGTTTGCAGGCTGTCCCAGCCGGCGATGGAGGCGTCGCTGTAATCGGTCTTGAGGGTCGGGCCCGGGGTGCCCATGGCCGAGCAGAAGGCTCCGCCGATGCCGTTGAGCTGCAGGCCCATCATCTGCCCGTGGCCGATACCGCAGGCGAACAGATTGAACAGGACGCTGAAGTACAGCGTCCAGGCAATCAGCGAGCGGTTGGCACGGGTAAATTTCATGGCGGCGACTTTAGCACCACCTTCCCATGCCGGGAAGGTTGAACGCCGCAGTGTCTACACCGTTTCGTCGCGTACGTGGGCCGGCTGCGGGTAATACTGCGCGAAGCTCACGTCGTCGGTCTGGTCCACGCGCTTTTTCAGGCGTTCGTTGAACGCCCGGTTCACTGCGTACTGCCCGCCCGAGGTGGTGCGGAACTGGGCGGTGAGGGTGATGCCGTTGAGGTTCATGGCGTCCACCCCGAACACCTGCAGCGGCCCTTGCAGGCTGTGGCGCAGCACCGGGTCCTCGCTGATCGACTGGCCCACCTCGCGGATCAGGTGCAGGGCGCTGTCGACATCGGTCTGGTAGCTGAACTGCACCGAGAAGAACGCATAGGCGAACTGGCGCGACTGGTTGGTGACGGCCTTGATCTGGCCGAACGGTACCGAGTGCACGAAGCCCTTGCCGTCACGCAGGCGCAGGGTGCGGATGGTCAGGCTCTCGACGGTGCCGGCGTGGCCGGAGTCGAGCACCACCCAGTCGCCGATGGCGATGGTGTCCTCGATCAGGATGAACAGGCCGGTGATCACGTCCTGTACCAGCTGCTGCGAACCGAAACCGATGGCCAGGCCGACCACCCCGGCACCGGCCAGCAGCGGCGCCACGTTGATGCCCAGGTTGGCCATGGTGGTGATGGTGCAGATCACCACCAGCACGATCTTCACCGCGTTGCGCAGCATCGGCAGGATGGTGCGCACCCGTGTGCTGGGCTGGCGCGAAGCGCGCCGGCCGGCGCTGGGCTTGAGGGCTTCCTGGATGGCGGTGTCGATCACCACCCACAGCAGCCAGGTGACCAGCAAGATCAACCCGATGCTGCTCAGCGAATCGCTGATTGCCCGGCCCAGGCTGTTGCGCACGGCGAATTCGAGCACCGAAAAACCCCAGATGCGCCCCAGCAGCTCGATGAAGGCGATGGCCATGCCGATGCGCAGCAGCGCGTGGGCGAGGTTGCGCACCAGTTCCTTGTAGGGGCGCAGGCGCTGGCCGGGGTCGACCTCGCGGGACTTGAACAGGTGCTGCAGCACCGTGCTCAGGAACACCGTGCCCACCAGCAGCACCGTGGTCAGCAGGGCCTTTTGCAGGGCCTTCTGGCTTTCTTCGCCGGCGCCGATCAGGTTGATCGCCGATACCAGGATCATCATCAGGATCGGCAGGTACCACAGCCACGAGAAGATCCGCAGGGTTTCCTGCAGGGCGCGGTGCTGCAGGCGGTCGTGCAGGTCGCGGTTGCGGATCAGGTGGGCCACCGGGCGGCGCAGGCGGATCACCAGCGCGGCGAAGGCGAAGGTGGCCAGCAGGCCGGTGATCACCGCGATGCTGCTGGTGAGGTTGCCACCGATCTGGCGGGTGATCTGCGGGCTGGTCAGGGCGTCGGCCCAGGCGGCGAGAAAGCCGATCATGAACAACGGGCGTGGCGCGATCTTGCGGATGATGCGCACGGCGGTGCGCTTGTGGCCGGTGTCGAACACGGTGATCAGGCACAGGATGATCGACGTCGAGAACAGGCCGCTGCTGGTGGCGTAGGCCAGGCTCAGGCCCAGCGCGCGGCCGATCGAGGGGTCGAGCAGGCGCGTGCTGGCGTAGAGGGTGGCGGGCAGGCTGGCCAGGGCCGGCAGGGTGTAGGGCAGCAGGTAGCCGAGCAGTTTCTGCAACCGCGGACGTTCGCGCAGCGGGCGCCTGCGATTGATGTGGTGGGACAGCACGCGGCCCAGGCTGGTGAGCACGCCGAACACCACCAGCCAGGTGAGGCTGAGCAGGGCAAAGTCCACCAGCAGGTCGAAGGAGTCTTCGGCGTGGCGGTCGACCAGCTGGTTGGCCTCCTTGCTGGCGCGATTGGCGCGCAGGCGCCAGGCGTCGACCAGGTGACCGTCGACGTCGATTTCCTGGGTGACGCTGTCGAGGCTGTTGGCCAGGGCGCCGAGCAGGCCGCCCTGAACCACGGGTTCCGGGGCTTTTTCGGCGGTTTCGGCGCTGTCGGTGCCGGGGATGAGGCTGGCGGCGAGCAGTTGCGTGCTGAGCAGGCAACCGAGCAACAGGGTGAGCAATCGGGTCACTGGGCACTCCTTGAGCCGTGAATGACGGAAAGGGTAGTCCAAGGAACTGATCGGTATTTGCCGGGCAAGTTCGAAACCGAGGTGAATTCATCGCGGGTCAAGCCCGCTCCCACAGGTGCGACATCGCCCTTGAAATCGGCACATCACCTTGTGGCAGCGGGCTTGACCCGCGACAGGCCCGAACGCCGGCCACAAAAAATCCGGGGCCCGTCACAGGCCCCGGATTCGTCACCCGGCCTTACTGCCCGGTGTAGATCTGGTCGAAGATCCCGCCGTCGTTGAAGTGGGTCTTCTGCACGGTGCGCCAGTCACCGAAGGTCTTTTCCACCGACAGGAAGTCGACTTTGGGGAAGCGGTCGGTGTACTTGGCCAGCACGGTCGCATCGCGTGGGCGCAGGTAGTTGTTGGCGGCAATTTCCTGGGCTTCAGGCGACCACAGGTACTTCAGGTACTCCTCGGCGGTGGCACGGCTTTTCTTCTTGTCCACCACCTTGTCGACCACGCTCACCGGCGGCTCTGCTTCGGCCGACACGCTCGGGTAGATCACCTCGAACTGGTCGCGACCGAATTCGCGCGCGATCATCTCGGCTTCGTTCTCGAAGGTCACCAGCACGTCGCCGATCTGGTTGGTCATGAAAGTGGTGGTCGCGGCACGGCCACCGGTATCGAGCACCGGCGCCTGCTTGAACAGCTTGCCGACGAAGTCCTTGGCCTTGTTCTCGTCACCGCCGTTCTTGAGCACATAGCCCCATGCCGACAGGTAGGTGTAGCGGCCGTTGCCCGAGGTCTTGGGGTTGGGCACGATCACCTGTACGCCGTCCTTGAGCAGGTCGGGCCAGTCCTTCAGGGCCTTGGGGTTGCCCTTGCGCACGATGAACACGGTGGCGGAGGTGAAGGGCGCGCTGTTGTTGGGCAGGCGGGTGACCCAGTTGTCCGGCACCAGTTTGCCGTTGTCGGCCAGGGCATTGATGTCGGTGGCCATGTTCATGGTGATGACGTCGGCCGGCAGGCCGTCGATCACCGAGCGCGCCTGCTTGCTCGAACCGCCGAAGGACATCTGCACGTTGATCTTCTCTTTGTGCTCGGCTTCCCAGTGCTTCTGGAACGCGGCGTTGTAGTCCTTGTAGAAGTCGCGCATCACGTCGTAGGAGACGTTGAGCAGGGTGGTCGGGGCGGCCTGGGCGAGGTTGCCCAGGGCCAGGCCTGCGGCCAGAAGCGAGGCACCAAAGAGTTTTTTCACTGCGCATTCCTTGTTCGAGTTGGGAGAAAGGCATTATGCCAGCGACTATAGCGGCTCGGCCTTAGTCGCTTAAAGATTAAAAAGTGCTGTGGTTATTCCATTTTCTTGAACAGCGCATTGCCGCAGCGTGAACAGAACGCGGCGCTCTGCTCGTGGCTGCCCTTGTGGCAGGTGGGGCAGGCGTGCTGCAGCTGTTCGCCGCGCATGGCGTTGGCCAGCTCGGCAGTGAAGATGCCGGTGGGCACGGCAATGATCGAGTAGCCGGTGATCATCACCAGCGAGGAAATCACCTGGCCCAGCGGGGTCTTGGGCACGATGTCGCCAAAGCCCACGGTGGTCAGGGTCACGATGGCCCAGTAGATGCCCTTGGGGATGCTGGTGAAGCCGTGTTCCGGGCCTTCGACCACGTACATCAGGGTGCCGAACACCGTGACCAGGGTCGACACGCTGACCAGGAACACGATGATCTTCTGCTTGCTGCCGCGCAGCGCCGACATCAGGTAGTTGGCCTGCTTGAGGTACGGGCCGAGCTTGAGCACGCGGAAGATGCGCAGCATGCGGATCACGCGGATGATCAGCAGGTACTGCGCGTCACTGTAGTAGATGGCGATGATGCCCGGCACGATCGCCAGCAGGTCCACCAGCCCGTAGAAGCTGAAGGCATAGCGCAGCGGCTTGGGCGAGCAGTACAGGCGGGTGAGGTATTCGGCCAGGAAGATGGCGGTAAAGCCCCACTCGATCCAGGCCAGCAGCCCGGCGTAGCCCTGGTGGACCTCGTCGATGCTGTCGAGGATGACGGTGATCAGGCTGGCCAGGATGATCAGCAGCAGAATGCTGTCGAAGCGCCGGCCGGCCACGGTGTCGGCTTGAAAGACGATGACGTAGAGCCGCTCGCGCCAGCTCGAAGGGGTGCTCATGGGCGCTTTCCATTACAAGATGGAGCAGAGCCTAGGGGCTGGCCCGCAGCTGTGCAAGCGGGCGACGTCGGGCAGCGGTGCCCAGTTGCAGCAGCCAGCAGGCGAGGATGAACGGCGCGGTCAGGCCCGGCACCGGCAGCAGGCCCAGCAGCGGTTGCAGCACGATGGCCAGAACGATGGCCAGCAACGGCCGCCAGGGTTGTGCGCGGGTCTGGCTGAAGGCCAGCGCGGCCAGCGCCGCATTGAAGCCGTACAGGCCGTAGTAGCCGGCGCCGGCCTCGCCACCGAGCAGCGCCACGCTGCCGCCCAGGGCGGCGCCCAGTAGCGCCCAGGCGGCGGCGTAGCGGTTGGCGATCAGCAGGCCCAGGGCAATCAGCAGGCCGGCCAGCGGCTGGTCGAGCAGGAAGATCTGGCCCAGGCCGCGGCCCAGGGCGAACAGCGGGTTGGCCGCGACCGGGGCGTAGCCGGCGCTGGAAGGCTCGGCCAGCGCCAGTACCGCCCAGCCGATCAGCACGAAGGGCGCGGTGTAGGCGGGCAGCAGGCGAGGGCTTTTGCGCTTGAGCCACTGGTGCACCAGCATGCTGCTCAGGCCCGCGGCGGCGATGATCAGCGGGGGCAGCAGGGCCGACCAGGGCAGTGCGTGGCTGAGCAGCAGGCCCAGCAGCACGCCGTTGTAGCTGTACAGGCCGGCCTGGCGGTCGGCGCGGTTGTAGCCGCGGCGCTGCGCGGTGAGCAGCCCGGCAAGGGCGCCCAGCAGCGCACCGCCGATGAGTTCGGGGGCGGTAATCAGGATGGCCAGCAGGCACAGCAGGCCGCACAGCGGGTTGCGCTGCAGCAGCACCTGACTGAAACCGTTGAGCAAGGCGGTGGCCCAGTCGGGGCACGGGTTGACGAAGTTCTTGGTGTACATGGCAGTGGGTCAGGGTGAGTGGAGTGGGGCGCCTCTTCGGGCTTTGTTGTCCCACGGTGTGGTGTGTGTCAGTGCGGGCCTCTTCGCCGGCAAGGCCGGCTCCTACAGGGTCTGTGCCGTGTGTAGGAGCCGGCGTTGCCGGCGAAGCGGTCAGAGCAGGGTTTCGATCCGCAGCGTATTGGTCGACCCCGGCTTGCCAAAAGGCACACCGGCAGTGATCAACAGGATGTCGCCACGGCTGGCCATGCCCTGGGCCTGGGCAATCTCCAGTGCCGTGGACACCACTTCGTCCACCTGGCGCAACCGATCGTTGACCACCGAATGCACGCCCCAGGCTACGCTCAGGCGCCGTGCGGTATTGAGGTTGGGGGTCAGGTTGAGGATCGGTGCACGCGGCCGTTCACGCGCTGCGCGCAGGGTCGAGTTGCCCGACTCGCTGTAGTTCACCAGCACCGCCACCGGCAGGATGCCGCTGATGCGACGGATCGCGCAGCTGATCGCATCCGACACCGTGGCCTCGGCCTGTGGCCGGCCCACGTCCAGCTGGGCCTGGTAGTCCGGGCCGCTTTCGACCTGGCGGATGATCTTGCTCATCATCTGCACCGCTTCGAGCGGGTAGTCGCCCGAGGCGGTCTCGGCCGACAGCATCACCGCATCGGCGCCCTCGGCCACGGCGTTGGCCACGTCGGTGACCTCGGCGCGGGTCGGGGCCGGGCTGAAGCGCATCGACTCGAGCATCTGCGTGGCCACCACCACCGGGCGGCCCAGCTGGCGGCAGGTGGTGATGATGCGCTGCTGGATCTGCGGCACGCTTTCGGCCGGCACTTCCACGCCCAGGTCGCCACGGGCGACCATGATCGCGTCGCTCAACTGGGCAATCTCGCGCAGTTGCGTGACCGCCGAGGGCTTCTCGATCTTGGCCATCAGGTAGGCCCGGTCGCCGATCAGCTGGCGCGCCTCGATGATGTCTTCAGGGCGCTGCACGAACGACAGGGCCACCCAGTCCACGCCCAGTTCCAGGCCGAAGGTCAGGTCGCGACGGTCCTTTTCGGTCAGCGGGCTGAGCTCGAGCAGCGCCTGGGGCACGTTCACGCCCTTGCGGTCGGACAGTTCGCCGCCGTTGAGCACCTCGGTGTCGATGGCGTCGGCGTGCTTGGCGGTCACGCGCAGGCGCAGTTTGCCGTCATCGAGCAGCAGGTCCATGCCCGGCTCCAGCGCGGCGATGATCTCCGGGTGGGGCAGGTTGACCCGCTGTGCATCGCCCGGTGTGGCATCCAGGTCCAGGCGCAGGGCCTGGCCGCGTTGCAGTTGCACCTTGCCTTCGGCAAAACGCCCGACACGCAGCTTGGGGCCCTGCAGGTCCATGAGGATGCCCAGCGGGTAGTTGAGCTGGCGCTCCACTTCGCGGATCCATTCGAAACGCATGGCGTGGTCGGCGTGCTCGCCGTGGCTGAAGTTCAGGCGAAAGATGTTCACCCCGGCTTCGACCAGCTGACGGATGTCGTCGATGCCTTTGGTCGCGGGGCCGAGGGTGGCGAGGATTTTGACTTTCTTGTCAGGCGTCATGTTGTGCGGTCTCGAGAATCAGGATGGCGCGAAAATCGTTGACGTTGGTGCGCGTGGGCTCGGTAACGATCAAGGCGTCGAGCGCGGCGAAGTAACCGTAGCCATTGTTGTTGTCCAGCTCGTCCGCCGCCGACAGGCCCTGGGCCTGGGCACGCGCATAGCTGTCGGGGGTCATGAAGGCCCCGGCGTTGTCTTCGGAGCCGTCGATGCCGTCGGTGTCACCGGCCAGTGCGTACACGCCGGGCAACCCCTTGAGGCTTTCGGTGAGGCTGAGCAGGAACTCGGCGTTGCGCCCGCCGCGGCCATTGCCGCGCACGGTGACGGTGGTTTCGCCGCCCGACAGGATCACGCAGGGCGCCGCCAGTGGCTGGCCGTGCTGCACGATCTGGCGCGCGATGCCGGCATGCACCTTGGCCACTTCACGCGACTCACCCTCCAGGTCACCCAGGATCAGCGGGCTGAAGCCGGCCTGGCGCGCCTTTACCGCAGCGGCCTCCAGCGACTGCTGGGGGCGGGCGATCAGCTGGAAGTGGCTGCGGGCCAGGGCCGGGTCATCGGCCTTGACGGTTTCGGAGGCCGGGTTGTTCAGCCACGCGGTGACGGCGGCCGGGGCCTGGATGTTGTAGCGCTTGAGGATCGCCAGCGCTTCGGCCGAGGTGCTCGGGTCGGCCACGGTGGGGCCGGAGGCGATCACGGTGGCGAGGTCGCCGGGTACGTCGGAAATCGCGTAGGTGTACACCGTGGCCGGCCAGCAGGCCTTGGCCAGGCGGCCGCCCTTGATCGCCGAGAGGTGCTTGCGCACGCAGTTCATCTCGCCGATGGTGGCGCCGGATTTGAGCAGGGCCTTGTTGACCTGCTGCTTGTCGGCCAGGGTCAGGCCTTCGGCGGGCAGGGCCAGCAGGGCGGAACCTCCGCCGGAGAGCAGGAAGATCACCCTATCGTCGGCGCTGAGGTCGCTGACCATCGCCAGCACACGCTTGGCCACGGCCAGGCCGGCGGCGTCCGGTACCGGGTGGGCGGCTTCGACCACTTCGATCTTGCTGCAGCTGGCGCCGTGGCCGTAGCGGGTCACGACCAGGCCCGAGACCTCGCCCTGCCAACTGCGCTCGACCACTTCGGCCATGGCGGCGGCGGCCTTGCCGGCGCCGATGACGATGACGCGGCCGCTGCGGTCGCTGGGCAGGTGGGCTTCGAGCACCTGGCGTGGATGCGCGGCATCGATGGCCGTGGCGAACAGCTCGCGCAGAAAGTGTTGCGGATCGACCGACATGGCAGGCTCCCAAATCTTATTGTTTTGCAGAATCGAAAACGCCCCTGGGCCTGCCTCCGTGCAGACGGGCCCAAGGGCGGGTGGTGCTCTTTAGCGCGGCAAGCTTCAGGCTACAAGCTGCAAGAGACAGCGGACCGATGCGCGGTCTGCCGGTCTTGCCGCATGAAACCTGCCGCTTGACGCTTACTTGTCGCCGCGGATCGAGAAGTTGGCCATGTGCTCAAGGCCCTTGACCAGCGCCGAGTGGTCCCAGTTGGCGCCACCGATGGCCGCGCAGGTGCTGAACACCTGTTGGGCATTGGCGGTGTTGGGCAGGTTGATGTTCAGCTCCTTGGCACCCTGCAGGGCCAGGTTCAGGTCCTTCTGGTGCAGGCTGATGCGAAAGCCCGGGTCGAAGGTGCCCTTGATCATGCGCTCGCCGTGCACTTCGAGGATTTTCGAGGAGGCAAAGCCGCCCATCAGTGCTTCGCGCACCTTGGCCGGGTCGGCGCCGTTCTTGGCGGCGAACAGCAGGGCTTCGGCAACGGCCTGGATGTTCAGGGCCACGATGATCTGGTTGGCGACCTTGGCGGTCTGGCCGTCACCACTGCCACCCACGTGGGTGATGTTCTTGCCCATGGCCTGGAACAGCGGCTGGGCACGTTCGAAGGCTTTGGGGCAACCGCCGACCATGATGCTCAGGGTCGCGGCCTTGGCGCCGACTTCACCACCGGACACCGGGGCGTCGAGGTAGGTGGCGCCGGTGGCCTTGATCTTCTCGGCGAAGGCTTTGGTGGCGGTAGGGGAGATCGAGCTCATGTCGATCACCACCTTGTTCGGGCCAATGCCCTGGGCCACGCCGTTTTCACCGAACAGCACGGCTTCGACCTGCGGGGTGTCCGGCACCATGACGATGATGAACTCGGCTTCCTGGGCCACTTCCTTGGGGTTGGCCAGGGCCACGCCGCCGGCGGCGATCAGGTCGGTCGGCGCGGCGCCGTGGTGCGAGGAAAGGAACAGGCTGTGACCTGCCTTCTGCAGGTTCTGAGCCATTGGAAGGCCCATGATGCCGGTGCCGATGAATCCGATTTTAGCCATTACAATTACCTCTTGTTTTTGTACATGTAGGAGCCGGCCTTGCCGGCGAATGGGGCCATGAGGTGTTCGGTCAGGCCCCTTCGCCAGCAAGGCTGGCTCCTACAGGGGTTATGTGGGGTTCAGATCGCGTTGTGGGTCTTGAGCCAGCCAAGGCCCGCTTCGGTGGTGGTCAGCGGCTTGTATTCGCAGCCTACCCAGCCCTGGTAGCCGATACGGTCCAGGTGCTCGAACAGGAAGCGGTAGTTGATCTCGCCGGTGCCCGGCTCGTTGCGGCCCGGGTTGTCGGCCAGCTGGATGTGGTTGATCTTGGCCAGGTTGCCTTCCATCGTGCGGGCCAGGTCACCTTCCATGATCTGCATGTGGTAGATGTCGTACTGCAGGAACAGGTTGGTGCTGCCCACTTCGGCCTGGATCTCCAGCGCCTGCTTGGTGGTGTTCAGGTAGAAGCCCGGGATGTCGCGGGTGTTGATCATCTCCATCACCAGCTTGATGCCTGCTGCCTGCAGCTTGTCGGCGGCGAACTTCAGGTTGTCGACGAAGGTCTTGCGCACCGTGGCGCAGTCCGGGCCTTGTGGGCGAATACCGGCCAGGCAGTTGACCTGGGTGTTGCCCAGTACCTGGGCGTAGGCAATGGCCAGGTCCACGCCGGCACGGAATTCCTCGACACGGGACGGGTCGCAGGCGATGCCGCGATCACCCTTGGCCCAGTCGCCGGCCGGCAGGTTGAACAGCACCTGGGTCAGGCCGTTGCTGTCCAGGTGCTGCTTGATTTCAGCCGAGCTGAAATCGTACGGGAAGAGGTACTCGACCCCGCTGAAGCCGGCGTCGGCAGCAGCCTTGAAACGGGCGAGAAAGTCCTGCTCGGTGAACAGCATGGACAGGTTGGCGGCGAAACGAGGCATGGTTGTCTCCTTGCAAAAGTGGGCCCTGTGCGCGGGGGCAGCAGGGCCGCTACAACAGTCAGTCGAGCAGCGAGATCGCGGTTGGCGCGTCGTTGCCGACCAGCGCCAGGTCTTCGAACTCGTTGACCGCGTTGATTTCGGTACCCATGGAAATATTGGTCACGCGCTCGAGGATCACCTCGACCACGACCGGCACCTTGAACTCTTCGGCCATCTGCTGGGCCTTGCGCAGGGCCGGCTGGATTTCTTCCGGCTTGAACACGCGCAGTGCCTTGCAACCCAGACCTTCTACAACCGCGACGTGGTCCACACCGTAGCCGTTCAGTTCCGGGGCGTTGAGGTTCTCGAACGCCAGCTGTACACAGTAATCCATCTCGAAGCCGCGTTGGGCCTGGCGGATCAGCCCCAGGTAGGAGTTGTTCACCACCACGTGGATGTACGGCAGGTTGAACTGCGCGCCCACCGCCAGCTCTTCGATCATGAACTGGAAGTCATAGTCGCCCGACAGTGCCACGACCTTGCGCGACGGGTCGGCCTTGACCACGCCCAGTGCCGCAGGAATGGTCCAGCCCAGCGGGCCGGCCTGGCCGCAGTTGATCCAATGACGCGGCTTGTACACGTGCAGGAACTGCGCACCGGCGATCTGCGACAGGCCGATGGTGCTGACGTAGCAGGTGTCCTTGCCGAACACCTGGTTCATTTCCTGGTACACGCGCTGCGGCTTGACCGGCACGTTGTCGAAGTGGGTCTTGCGGTGCAGGCTGGCCTTGCGCTGCTGGCAGTCCTTGAGCCACTCGCCACGGTCCTTGAGCTTGCCGGCGGCTTTCCACTCGCGGGCCACTTCCAGGAACACGTCCAGTGCGGCGCCGGCGTCGGACACGATACCCAGGTCCGGGGTGAACACGCGGCCAATCTGGGTCGGTTCGATGTCGACGTGAATGAAGCGACGGCCTTCGGTGTACACATCCACCGAGCCGGTATGGCGGTTGGCCCAGCGGTTGCCGATGCCCAGCACCACGTCCGACTTGAGCATGGTCGCGTTGCCGTAGCGGTGCGAGGTCTGCAGGCCGACCATGCCCACCATCAGCGGGTGGTCGTCAGGGATGGTGCCCCAGCCCATCAGGGTCGGGATGACCGGGATACCGGTGAGTTCGGCGAATTCCACCAGCTTGTCGCTGGCATCGGCGTTGATGATGCCGCCACCGGCCACCAGCAGCGGACGCTCGGCGGAGTCGAGCATGGCCAGGGCCTTCTCGACCTGCACGCGGTTGGCCGACGGCTTGCTCACCGGCAGCGGCTGGTAGGCGTCGATGTCGAATTCGATCTCGGCCATCTGCACGTCGAACGGCAGGTCGATCAGTACAGGGCCAGGACGGCCGGTGCGCATTTCATAGAAGGCTTTCTGGAACGCATACGGCACCTGGCCAGGTTCGAGCACGGTGGTGGCCCACTTGGTGACCGGCTTGACGATGCTGGTGATGTCGACGGCCTGGAAGTCTTCCTTGTGCAGGCGCGAGCGGGGCGCCTGGCCGGTGATGCACAGAATCGGGATGGAGTCGGCCGAGGCGCTGTACAGGCCGGTGACCATGTCGGTGCCGGCAGGGCCGGAGGTGCCGATGCACACGCCGATGTTGCCGGCCTTGGTACGGGTGTAGCCCTCGGCCATGTGCGAGGCACCTTCCACGTGACGAGCAAGGACGTGATCGATGCCGCCGACTTTCTTCAGGGCCGAATACAGCGGGTTGATCGCGGCGCCCGGGATGCCGAATGCGGTGTCGACGCCTTCACGGCGCATGACCAGCACGGCTGCATCGATTGCTCTCATTTTGCTCATGGTTTTGTGCCTCTTAGATTTTGTAATTGTATACAAATTGCTTTTCGACAGAGTGTATTCACGGCAGGCGACTCTGGTCAATCCATTTTCATCCGCCACCGGGTGCTTTCGTCGTTACCCCGTAAAAAAGGGGTTGTGACGGGTTTTGGTCGGATGGAGTGAATTATTGTATACAAAAATATTCTTCATTGTGTTCTATTTGTTGTATTGGTTTTTCAATTGCCCACGTGGGCTTCTAACAACAAGAGGACCTTTGGATGAACGTTCTGAGCTTGAAAGTAGCGGTGAGCCTGGTGAATGGCGCGCTGGCGGCCGGCCGCAGGATTTCGGCGGCGCCGCTGACCGTGGTGGTGCTCGATGCCGGTGGGCACCTGCTGACCCTGCAGCGCGAGGACGGCGCCAGCCTGCTGCGTCCGCAGGTGGCGATGGGCAAGGCGTGGGGCGCGATTGCGCTGGGCAAGGGCTCGCGCCTGCTGGCGCTGGACGCGCAGCAGCGCCCGGCGTTCTTTGCCGCGCTCAACGGGTTGGGCCAGAGCCCGGTGGTGCCGGCGCCGGGTGGGGTGCTGATTCGGGATCAGAGCGGGGCAGTGCTGGGCGCGATCGGTATCAGTGGTGATACGTCGGATATCGACGAGCAGTGCGCGATCAGTGCGATCGAAGAGGCGGGGTTGACGGCGGATGCGGGGGTGGCGGCGTAGGGCCCTTTCGCCGGCAAGGCCGGCTCCTACATGTCTGCGCGAGCCTTGTAGGAGCCGGCCTTGCCGGCGAAGCAGTCAACGCGATCAGGCGTCCGGCGCACAGCCCTTGAGCACCAGCCGGATGATGGTCTGCGCCGCCGCCTCGTAGTCGCTGTCCTCGAGCTTGGCCTTGCCGGTGACCACCGAGATCTGCCAGTCGAAATCGGCATAGGTCTGGGTTGCAGCCCAGATGCTGAACATCAGGTGGTGCGGGTCGACCGGGGCGATCAGGCCGCGCTCGATCCAGCCCTGGATGCATTCGATGTTGTGCCGTGCCTGCACGTTGAGCTGCTCGACCTGGCTGGCGCTCAGGTGCGGCGCGCCGTGCATGATCTCGCTGGCGAACACCTTGGACGCGAAGGGCAGGTCGCGGGAGATGCGCACCTTGGAGCGGATGTAGGCACTGAGCACCTCTTGCGGCTCACCGTCGGCATTGAACGGGGTGGAGGCCTGCATGATCGGCTCGATGATGCTTTCGAGCACCTCGCGGTAGAGGTTTTCCTTGGATTTGAAGTAGTAGTAGACGTTGGGCTTGGGCAGGCCGGCCTTGGCCGCGATGTCGCTGGTCTTGGTGGCAGCGAAGCCCTTGTCGGCGAACTCCTCGCTGGCGGCCCGCAGGATCAGTTCTTTGTTGCGCTCGCGAATGGTGCTCATGGTGGCGCTGTTCCTTGTATCTGGCCGCGTGCGGCAACAGGCCTGGGCAGGCGGTTGCGCATGGTAGCACCGCGTTCGCGAAGCGCTCAAGGTCGCCCCTTTTGCCCATCGACAGGCTAAGCTTGGCGCCATCTCACCTCAATGGAACATGAATCATGGCTGCAAGCAGTTTGCTGGTACTGATCGACGATATCGCCACGGTACTCGACGATGTCTCGGTCATGACCAAGGTCGCGGCCAAGAAGACCGCCGGCGTACTGGGTGATGATCTGGCGCTCAATGCCCAGCAGGTCACGGGTGTGCGCGCCGAGCGGGAACTGCCGGTGGTGTGGGCGGTGGCCAAGGGCTCGTTCCTGAACAAGCTGATCCTGGTGCCGGCTGCGTTGCTGATCAGCGCATTCATCCCGTGGGCGGTAACCCCGCTGCTGATGCTCGGCGGCGCCTACCTGTGCTTCGAGGGGTTCGAAAAGCTCGCGCACAGGTTTCTGCACAGCGCCGAGGAGGCCAAGGCCGGGCATGCGGCATTGACCGAAGCAGTGGCCAACCCGGCGGTCGACCTGGTGACGTTCGAGAAAGACAAGATCAAGGGCGCGGTGCGTACCGACTTCATTCTCTCGGCCGAGATCATCGCCATCACGCTGGGCACCGTGGCCGATGCGCCACTGCCCCAGCAGATCATCGTGCTGTCGGGCATCGCGATCGTGATGACGATCGGCGTGTACGGGCTGGTGGCGGGGATCGTCAAGCTGGATGATCTGGGCCTGTGGCTGACGCAAAAGGCCTCGCGTGCAGCCAAGGCCATCGGCAACGGCATTTTGAGTGCGGCGCCCTACATGATGAAAAGCCTGTCGGTGATCGGCACCGCGGCGATGTTCCTGGTAGGTGGGGGGATTCTGGTGCATGGCATCGCGCCGCTGCATCATGCCATCGAGGCCTTCGGCGAAGGGCGTGGCGGGGCGCTGACGACGGCCTTGCTCAATGCCGGCGTGGGCGTAGTGGCGGGGGCTGCGGTGCTGGCGGTGGTTGCGGTGGTGGGCAAGCTCTGGAAGGCCATCCGGGGCTGATGGCCTCTTCGCCGGCAAGGCCGGCTCCTACAGGAGTGAGCCGTCTGTAGGAGTCGGCCTTGCCGGCGAAGAACGCAACCCGGTCAGAAGTGCACTTTCACCAGCAGGCTCGCGGTGTTCTGGTCGGTATCGAAGGCGTCGCTGTCCTTGATGCCGTACTTGTCTTTCCAGTAGTCGTATTCGAAACCGACGTACAGCTGTTTTTCGCCCAGGTTCAGGGCCTTGCCCAGGTCATACTTGATCTGCGGGTTGAAGTGCAGGTTGGAATGATAGGTGCCGCGACGCCGGGTTTCGTCGTTGTCCACCACCCAGTCCATGTAGCCGTCGATCAGGATGTCCGACTTGCCCACGGGAATGGTGTACGACCACACCGGGGTGATCTGCCAAACGTTGTCACCGGCGCGGCTGCCCTCGGTGTGGCGCTGGTAGAAGTTGAGCTGGAAGTAGTCGAAGCCGGGGATGGCCAGGTCGAAGCCTGGGCCGATCAGGTACGACTCGTTGTCTCCCTCGCCAAACTCGTAGGTCATGGCCAGCAGCACATCCTTGACCGGGCCGAACTCCAGTTTCTGGTCGAAGATCTTGCCGAACGACAGGCGCGGGGTGAACTCGCCGTAGTAGGTGTTCGGGCCGACGTTGCCGTCCTTCTTGCCGTTGTAGAAGATCTTGTCGATGAACAGGAAGTTGTCGCCGTACTTCCAGGCATCGGCGTGCTCGAAAGTGAAGGTCTGCTGGATCTGCGGGTTGACCGTAAAGTCTTTGCCGTAGAGGTAAGTCAGGCTGTTGTTCTGCCACTGCAGCAGGTCACCGGCGGTGGCGGTACTTGCCGCCAGCAGGCCGCCTGCAAGCATCAGGCTGTTGGTAATGCGCATTGCGTGCTCCCTTGATTGGTTCGGCACTCTGTGTCGGCGCCGTTCTGGTTCAACGTGTTGTCTTTTTGGTCAGCTTTTTTCGATCGGCCACAGCGCGTTCGCAAGAGCTGAGCCAACCTTGGCGGGTTGGCGCAACGGGCCTGCTCGACGTCTTTCTGAACAGTTGAACAAGGGGCGTGAGGCTGGCAATACGCTTACCAACCGCCCGAATTCATTGACTGAGCGGTCAGTAAACGCAGGTAGGAGGGGTCCTACCCTGAGCGAGGGGGCGCGCAGATTACTGGCTTGCGCGCCGTCCCTCAAGTGCTCCGTTATGGAGCGTGTGCGACAAAAACTGTGCGTTCGATCAGGTTTTAGAAGTGAACCTTGATCAGCGCACTGGTCACGCTCTGGTTGGTCTTGAGGCGATCGCTGTCCTCGATGCCGTATTTGTCCTTCCAGTAGCTGTATTCGATACCCACGTACAGCTGCTTGGCGCCGATGTTCAGCGCCTTGCCCAGGTCGTACTTGACCTGCGGGTTGAAGTGCAGGTTGGCGTGGTAGGTGCCGCGACGGCTTTCGTCGTTGTCCACCACCCAGTCCATGTAGCCATCGATCAGCAGGTCGGACCGGCCCATGGGGATGGTGTAGGAGAACGCCGGGGTGATCTGCCACACGCGATCACCCGGGCGGCTGCCTTCGGTGTTGCGCTGGTAGAAGTTGAGGGTGAAGTAGTTGAAGCCGGGGATGGCCAGGTCGAAGCCCGGGCCGATCAGGTAGGCCTCGTTGTCGCCTTCACCGGTTTCGTAGGTCATGGCCAGCAGCACGTCCTTGATCGGGCCGAACTCCAGCTTCTGGTCGAAGATCTTGCCGAACGACAGGCGCGGGCTGATCTCGCTGTAGTAGGTGTTCTTGCCCTTGTTACGGTCTTGGCCGCCGTTGTAGAAGATCTTGTCGACGAACAGGAAGTTGTCGCCGTACTTCCATTTGTTGGCGTGCTCGAAAGTCACCGTCTGCTGGATCCGCGGGTTGACCTGAAAGTCCTTGCCGTACAGATACGTCAGGCTGTTGGTGTGCCAGAGCAGCAGGTCCTCCGCTACCGCAGGAAGCGTGGCCAGCAAGCTGCTGCCCAGCAAGAGGGAAGAGGTGATGCGTTTCATGTGGTTATTCCCGGCTATTGTTATTGTTGGATTGCGGTTTTTTCGGCGCAAACGCGCCCCGAGCGGCCCACTCCCAGGGGCCGACGGTACTGCGTGGTGCTCGGGTTGAGCGGGGCGGCAGGCGCCGCCCCGTGTATCAGTGCTGGTGCACGGCGTCGTTGTGCGCGGCGCGTTCGGCGCCGCCCAATACGTTGAACAGCAGGTTCAGTACCAGGGCACTGACGGTGGCCATGGCGATGCCGCTGTGGGTGATCGGCTCCATCCATTGCGGCATCTGCGCGAAGAACTCCGGACGTACCACCGGGATCAGCCCCATGCCGACGCTGACGGCCACCAGCAACTGGTTGCGCCGGTCGCCGATGTCGGCCTCCTGCAGGATCTTGATGCCGGTGGCCGCGACCATGCCGAACATGGCGATGGAGGCGCCGCCCAGTACCGCCGGCGGGATCGAGGCAATCAGGAATGCCGCCTTGGGCAGCAGGCTGAGCACGATCAGGAACAGCCCGGCCACCACGGTCACGTAGCGGCAGCGCACGCCGGTCATCTGGACCAGGCCGATGTTCTGTGCGAACGAGGAGTGGGTGAAGGTGTTGAAAAAGCCTGCCACGAACGAGGCGCCGGCGTCCCAGAACAGGCCGCGACGCAGCATGCCGGGGGTCACTTCACGCTCGGTGACCTTGCCCAGCGCGAGGAACATGCCGGTGGACTCGACGAAGATGATCACCACCACCAGGCACATCGACAGGATCGGCGCCAGGCTGAAGGTGGGCATGCCGAAGTGCAGCGGGGTGACCACCTGTACCCAGGGGGCCTGGGCCAGGCCGCTGAGGTCGACCATGCCGATGGCGCCGGCAATGATGTAGCCCAGGCCCATGCCGATCAGTACCGACACGTTCACCCAGAAGCCACGCATGAAGCGATTGATCAGCAGGATGGTGGTCAGCACCAGGCCGGCCACGGCTAGGTAGATCGGCGAGCCGAACGGCGCGGCCGCCGCGCCGCCGCCGGCCCAGTTGACGGCGACCGGGAACAGCGACAGACCGATGGAGGTAATCACCGTGCCGGTGACCAGTGGCGGGAAAAACCTCACCACCTTGGACATGAACGGGGCGATCAGCATGCCGAAGAAGCCGGCGGCGATGGTCGCGCCGAAAATCCCCTGCAGGCCCACGCCGGGCATGCCGGCCATGGCCACCATGCTGCCGACGGCGGCGAAGCTGGCGCCCATCATCACCGGCATGCGGATGCCCAGTGCGCCAATGCCGAGCGACTGGACCACGGTGGCGACACCGGCGACCAGCAGATCGGCATTGATCAGGAATGCGATTTCTTCACGAGAGAGCCCGGCGGCCTGCCCGATGATCAGCGGCACCGCAATGGCACCTCCGTACATCAGCAGAACATGTTGCAAACCCACCAGGATCAGTTGCAGCAGGGGCAGTGGCTGTCGTGGCGGCGCAACGGGGATGTACGCCTTGCGTGACTCGGACATGCAGCACCTCAGGTTTTGTTTTTATTCTGGGTAGCTGCAGGCTCAGGCGCCCTGCTTGCGAAGAAGCAGGAGGCCGCGCCTGGCTTGCAGCTTGTAGCTTGCCGCTTGAAGCTTGTATCAGTTGGTTGGAGCACCCTTGGCGATCCATGCACCAATCAGTTCACGTTCCTGCTGGGTCATCTGGGTGATGTTGCCCAGGGGCATGATCTGGCTGGCGACGGCCTGTGCCTGGATGCGTGGGGCCAGTTGCTGGATCTGTTGCGGGGTATCGAGCATCACGCCGGCCGGGGCGGCACTGAACAGCGGGCTGGTCGGCTTGGCCGAATGGCACACGGTGCAGCGTTCCTGGATGACGCTGTGGATCTTGTCGAAGTTGCCGCTGTCCGCCGCAGCGGTGGCAGTGGCGGGCGCTTCGGCCGGGGTGGCGGCAGGTGCCGGGTTGGCGGCCTGTTCGGCGGCTTTCTCGGCAGCGGTCTTGCCACCCAGTGCGGTTTCCGGCAGCGGCTGGTACTGGACCTTGGCAGCGGCCTGCTCAGGCGCGGTCGGCATCGGCTTGGGGCCGGTGACGTAGGCCAGGCAGATCATCGCCAGGGCGCCGACGGGCAGGGTCCAGGCGTACTTGGCGCTGTTGTGGCGGGTGTTGAAGTAGTGACGCACCAGCACCGCTGCAATCGCGATCCCGGCCAGGATCAGCCAGTTGTACTGGCTGCCGTAGGTGCTTGGGAAGTGGTTGCTGATCATGATGAACAGCACCGGCAGGGTGAAGTAGTTGTTGTGGCGCGAACGCAGCAGGCCCTTGGCCGGCAGGGTCGGGTCGGGGGTTTCGTTCTTCTCGATGGCGGCGACCAGTGCACGCTGGGCCGGCATGATGATGCGGAACACGTTGCCGACCATGATGGTGCCGATGATCGCGCCGGTGTGCAGGTACGCACCACGGCCGCTGAACACCTGGCTGAAGCCGTAGCAGGCCGCAATGATCAGCACGAACAGCACCAGGCCGAGCAGGCCGGGGCGCTTGCCCAGGGGCGAGTCGCACAGCACGTCGTAGATGAACCAGCCGGCGATCAGCGAACCGACGCCGATGGCGATCCCTTCACCACCGCTCAGGGTGCTGCCGGGGGCCAGCAGGTAGACGCTGGGGTTCCAGTAGAACACCAGGCACAGCAGGGCAATACCCGACATCCAGGTGAAGTAGGCTTCCCATTTGAACCAGTGCAGGTTCTCCGGCATTTTCGGCGGGGCCAGCTTGTACTTTTCCAGGTGGTAGATACCGCCACCGTGAATCGCCCAGAGGTCGCCCGACAGACCGTCGCGCGGGTTGGCCCGGTTGAGGTTGTTCTCCAGCCATACGAAATAGAACGACGCGCCGATCCAGGCCACGCCAGTGATCATGTGAACCCAGCGCACGCTCAGGTTCAGCCATTCCAACAGATGTGCTTCCACAGTCTTTACCTCTTGCCGGTCACCGCAGGCCAGTGACCGACCTTCTCTTATTGGTGGGGTGCGAGGATCAGTTGCTCATCCTCATTGAAGAAATGTTCGTCGCAGTTGTTGCCGGAACCGCTGCGATCAACCACCAGGAAGTCATCCCGCTTTTCGATCGTCAGCACCGGGTGGTGCCAGACGCCGCGATGGTAATTGATGCCCTGCCTGCCATTACTGACAAAGGCGCGGACAAGACCCGATACAGGTACATCGCCAACGGGCGCGACCACGATCAGAAAGGGATTGCCGAGCAGCGGGATGAAGGCCTGGCTGCCCAGCGGATGGCGCTCCAGCATGCGCACGGTCAGCGGCATGTCCTGCGCGTCGGCGCGGAAGATGCTGATGATGGCGGAGTCCTCGGGCTGGGCGGTTTCTACCGTGGCCAGCTTGTGGAAGCGCATGGTCGAACCGTTGTTGATCATGAAGTGGTCGCTGCCGTCGGTTTCGATCACGTCACCGAAAGGGGCGAAGGCTTCTTTGGTCAGGGGCTCAATCACTAAAGTGCGCATGCGGGTGTTCTCTAATTATGTGTTGTCGGGGCTTTGGCGAATGCCGGCAGGCCAGTGCCTGCCAAGGCGTGCCGGTTACAGCTGCTGCAGGCGGAACAGGGCGATCAGGTTGATCTGCGCCAGGGCTTCCTTGAACTCGGCCTCGACCGAGTTGTGGATGCGTTTCTCGAACGAGGCGAGGATCTGGTGCCGGTTGCTGCCTTTTACCGCCATGATGAACGGGAACTGGAACCTGGCCTTGTAGGCGTCGTTGAGTTCGGTGAAACGGGCGAACTCTTCGGCGGTGCACTGGTGGATGCCGGCGCCAGCCTGTTCGTTGGTGCTCGATTCGGTCAGTTCGCCCTGGACGGCGGCTTTGCCGGCCAGGTCCGGGTGAGCATTGATCAGGGCCAGCTGGCTGGCGTGATCGGCGCTGAGCAGGATGTCGCTCATGCGCTGGTGCACGGCTTCGATCTGGTCCAGCTCGTGCAGTTGGCCCAGGTCGTAGGCTTTTTCGGCGACCCACGGCGAGTGCTCGTAGATGTCGGCGAAGGCGGCGACGAACGCGGCACGGTCCAGGGTCGAAGGCTTGAGGGTCTTGAAGTCGGTCATTTGGCGCTCTCGGCTTGGAAAGGGTGGGTGGCATGCCAGTGGCGGGCGATGTCCACGCGCCGGGCGAACCACACCTGCTCATGGCTCTTGGCGTACTCCACGAAGCGCTTGAGCGCGGCGATGCGTGCCGGGCGGCCGATCAGGCGGCAGTGCAGGCCGATCGAGAGCATCTTCGGCGCCTCGGCACCTTCGGCGTAGAGCACGTCGAAGGCGTCCTTGAGGTACTGGAAGAACTGCTCGCCACAATTGAAGCCCTGCACCTGGGTGAAGCGCATGTCGTTGGTGTCCAGGGTGTAGGGGATCACCAGGTGCGGCTTGCCGGTGGGGTTGTTGGGTTCCCAGTAGGGCAGGTCGTCGTCGTAGGTGTCGCTGTCGTAGAGGAAGCCGCCTTCCTCCATCACCAGGCGGCGGGTGTTGGGCCCGGTACGGCCGGTGTACCAGCCCAGCGGGCGCTCGCCGGTGAGGTCGGTGAGAATGCGGATGGCCTCGAGCATGTGCTCGCGCTCCTGGTTCTCGTCCATGTACTGGTAGTCGATCCAGCGGTAGCCGTGGCTGCAGATCTCATGGCCGGCGGCGACCATGGCGCGGATCACGTCGGGGTGGCGCTGGGCGGCCATGGCCACGGCAAACACGGTGAGCGGCACGCCGGTGTCTTCGAACAGCTTGAGCAGGCGCCACACACCGGCGCGGCTGCCATACTCGTAAAGCGATTCCATGCTCATGTTGCGGGCGCCCTGCAGGGGCTGCGCCGAGACCATCTCGGAAAGGAAGGCTTCGGATTCCTTGTCCCCGTGAAGAATGTTGCGTTCGCCACCTTCTTCATAGTTGAGCACGAAAGACAAAGCGATGCGGGCATTCCCCGGCCAGCGCGGATGGGGTGGGTTGTTGCCGTAACCGATCAGGTCGCGAGGATAATCAGCGCTCACTGCAGCCTTCCTTCTTGTACGTGAAAACGGGGGTGTGGTGTCTGAGTCAGGTCATCGGCCACAACGATGGAGTGATTGTATACAACTTTATTGACGATTTGTAAGCCTGTTTTTTCTCATTTCTTCCGCCATTCGCCCTTGAAAAAGGTTGCAAGAAACCTGCCTGATTGGTCAGTAAATGACGATAGCGTCCGCCAGGCGCGCGGCTTTGCGACTGATGGCGTATTTACAGGGCACGCTCGGCAGGCTAACAAAATCGTCGAATTTATTGTGTACAATTTTAGCTGAAAATGTCTTAATAATCCGACAGCCGCACGCTGCCCTGCTTCATCCCGGTGCCGTGCGGGTATTTTTTGCCCATAGATTGAAACGAGGCGCACGCAATGGGACGTTTGACCACGCATGTACTGGATGCCGCACATGGCTGCCCTGGCAGCTCGATCAAGGTCGAGCTGTACCGGGTCGAAGGCCAGCAGCTTGAGCTGGTGAACACGGCGCTGACCAACAGCGATGGCCGTTGCGATGCGCCACTGCTGCAGGGTGAGGATTACCGCAGCGGTGTGTACCAGCTGCAGTTCAGTGCCGGTGACTATTATCGTGCCCGTGGTGTGCAGTTGCCGGAGCCGGCGTTCCTGGATGTGGTGGTGCTGCGTTTCGGCATCAGCGCCGAGCAGGATCACTACCACGTGCCGTTGCTGATCTCGCCGTACAGTTACTCGACCTATCGCGGAAGCTAGTTGGTCGCTAGATGAATCTTCGTAGGTCCTTGCCCGCTCTCACTGGCGGGCTTTTTTTTGCCTCGGTTTCGAGGGCGTGCCTGCAGGGCTGTTCGCTGGCAGATCGGCACAGGCAACAAAAAGCCCCGCCCGAAGGCGAGGCTCCTTGAACCGACGCAGTGCTTACAGGAACACGAACTTGGCCACAAAGATCGCACACAGCACCCACAGGCTCGCCGAGATCTCCCTGTAGCGCCCGGTGCCGGCCTTGAGCACCACATAGGTGATGAAGCCCAGCGCAATGCCGTCCGCCACCGAGAATGTCAGCGGCATCATGATCGCCGTGACGATCGCCGGAATGCTGTCGGTGGCTTCATCCCAGTTGATGTGCGCCATGCTGCCCATCATCAGCATTGCCACATAGATCAGTGCGCCGGCGGTGGCATACGCCGGGATCATGCCCGCCAGCGGCGCAAAGAACATCGCCGCGACGAACAGCAGGCCGACCACCACGGCCGTGAGCCCCGTGCGCCCGCCGGCCGCCACACCTGCAGCACTTTCCACGTAGCTGGTTACCGGCGGCACACCCACCACTGCTCCGAACACGCTCGATGCACTGTCGGCCTTGAGCGCCCGCGACAGGTTTTCGATGCGCCCCTCGGCGTTCACCAGGTTGGCGCGCTGGGCCACGCCCATCAGCGTGCCGGCGGTGTCGAACATGTGCACGAACAGAAACGCCAGTACCACGCTGATCATGCTGACGTTGAACACGCCCGCCACGTCCATGGCCATCCAGGTGGGCGCCAGGCTCGGCGGCAGCGAGAACACGCCGCCATATTCCACCAGGCCCAGGGCCCAGCCGGCCAGTGTCACGGCGATGATGCTGATCAGGATCGCGCCGAACACCCGGCGATAGCTGAGCACGGCAATCATCAGGAAGCACGCCGCCGCCAGCAGCGGGCCAGGCTCGTGCAGCGAGCCGAGCTTGATCAGGGTGGCTGGGCTGGCGACGATGATGCCGGCCGTCTTCAGCCCGATCACCCCGAGAAACAGCCCCACACCCGCGCCCATGGCGTGACGCAGGCTCAGCGGGATGCTGTTGAGCAGCCATTCGCGCACCCGCGACAGCGTCAGCAGCATGAACAGCACACCCGATACGAACACCGCACCCAGCGCGGCCTCCCAGGTGTAGCCCATGGTGCCGACCACCGTGTAGGTGAAAAAGGCATTCAGCCCCATGCCGGGTGCCAGGCCCACCGGCCAGTTGGCATACAGGCCCATCAGCAGGCAGCCGAGCGCCGCCGCGATGCAGGTGGCCACGAACGCGGCGCCGTGGTCGATGCCGGCGTCGGCCATGATGTTGGGGTTGACGAAAATGATGTAGGCCATGGTGATGAAGGTGGTTACACCCGCGATCAGTTCGGTCCTGACAGTGGTGCCGTGCAGCTTGAGTTTGAAAATCCGCTCCAGCCAGCTCGTTTCGAGCGGTGGGGCAAGATCCAGCGTAGGGGCTTGGGGTTTGCGGCTTTCCACAGCGTGTACTCCTCACGTCTTTTCTTGTTGTTCAGAGCTTGTCCTGCGCGTTGACTGGGGGCTCTGCGAGGGGGAGGGCATGGCGACCGGACCTGTTGTTGACCTGCGGGTCAGGAAGTTGCACGGCTGGATTATGCGTTTGTATACAAATAATGCAAATAATGTTTTTGTCGGTGTGTGCAGGTAAATTGTCGCCACGGCTATAACGTGATGGCACTCTGCAGAAATCGCCAAGCCTGTGTACAATGCGTCAATACCATGAACGTCTAATTTTCTATCCAGGACTTGCCATCGCCCTACTGGCTGGTATTACAGTCAGGGTCCGATAGGTGGATCTCCGTGCTCGAGCGCCCATGAACGAACAGCTGCAACCCCTCAAGAAACCCACGCGCACCGGCAAGGCCGGTCGTAGCGGCACCCAGGACGATATCGTTTACGCGCACATATTCGAGGCAATCCTCGAACAACGTCTGGCGCCGGGTACCAAGTTGAGTGAGGAAGCCCTGGGCGAGATCTTCGGCGTCAGCCGCACCATCATCCGGCGTGCGCTGTCGCGCCTGGCCCACGAAAGCGTGGTGCTGCTGCGCCCCAATCGCGGTGCGGTAGTGGCCAGCCCGACCGTCGAAGAGGCGCGTCAGGTGTTCTTTTCGCGGCGCATGGTCGAGCGTGCCATCACCGAACTTGCAGTGGAGCACGCCACCGCCGAGCAGTTGAACGAACTGCGCCAGATGGTGCGCGAGGAGCGCGACAGCTTCTCGCGCGGCGACCGGGGTGCCGGCATTCGCCTGTCTGGCGAGTTTCACCTCAAGCTGGCGGAAGCGGCGGGCAATGCACCGCTGATCAGCTTCCAGCGCAGCCTGGTATCGCAGACTTCGCTGATCATTGCCCAGTACGAAAGCGGCAACCGCTCGCACTGCTCGTATGACGAGCACATGCAACTGATCGACGCTATCGAGGCGCGTGATGCGGCCCAGGCGGTGAGCCTGATGATGCACCACATGGACCACATCGACAGCAAGCTCAACCTCGACGAGGAGAGTGCGTCGGATGACCTGCACGCGGTGTTCTCGCACCTGCTGCAAACCAAGAAGCGCGGCAGCTCGGTGCCGGCCAAGGGCTGATACTGCGTCGCCTGCAATCGCGGGTCGAGCCCGCTCCCACAGGATTGTCTCGGTCCTTGTGGGAGCGGGCTTGACCCGCGATGCTTTCAGGGCTGCTGGCACTTGAGCCAACCTCTGCTAGATTTCTATCTGTTGCACTCCCGCAAACCTTCATCAAGCAGTTGGGCTTGCGCTTCAGGCGTACCACTTCTTGAGGACTGACTGATGTCGATGCCCATGAGCAAACGCATGGGAGCTGAATTGATAGGGACGTTCTGGTTGGTGTTGGGGGGTTGTGGCAGCGCGGTACTGGCTGCGTCTTTTCCGATCGGCATTGGCCTGGTCGGTGTCTCCATGGCCTTCGGGCTGACTGTGCTGACCATGGCATTCGCCATCGGTCATATCTCCGGTTGTCACCTCAACCCTGCGGTATCGCTGGGCCTGGTCGTGGGCGGGCGGTTTCCGCTCAAGGACCTGGTGCCATACGTGATCGCCCAGGTGGTGGGCGCCATCCTGGCTGCCGGTGTGATCTACCTCATCGCCAGCGGCAAGGCCGGCTTCGAGCTGTCGAACGGGCTTGCCTCGAACGGCTATGGCGAGCATTCGCCGGGGCAGTACTCGCTGGGGGCAGGTTTTGTCAGCGAGGTGGTGATGACCGCGATGTTCATTCTGATCATCATGGGCGCCACCGATTCGCGGGCGCCGGCCGGCTTTGCGCCGATCGCCATCGGGCTGGCGCTGACGCTGATCCACCTGGTGTCGATACCGGTTACCAACACCTCGGTTAACCCGGCACGCAGCACCGGGCCGGCGCTGTTCGTCGGTGGCTGGGCGCTGCATCAGCTGTGGCTGTTCTGGGTGGCGCCGCTGATCGGGGCAGTGATCGGCGGCGCGTTGTACCGCGGCCTGTTTCGAACGCCTTAGCGCTGGTGCACGCTGCGCCCGGCAGCAAAGGTTTCGCGAATGGTACGGTCGTCGCCCAGGGTGGTCAGCACGAACAGGGTCTCCTCGATGCTGCCGGACTGCTGGAGACGGTAGTCCAGCAGCGGGGTGGCCTTGTAGTCGAGCACGATGAAGTCGGCGTCGCTACCCGGTTGCAGGGTGCCGATGCGTTCCTCCAGGTTCAAAGCCCGAGCACCGCCCAGGGTGGCCAGGTACAGCGACTTGAACGGGCTCAGGCGCGCGCCCTGCAACTGCATGACCTTGTAGGCTTCGTTCAGGGTGTACAGCAGCGAGAAGCTGGTGCCGGCGCCCACGTCGGTGCCCAGGCCGACCTTGACCTTGTGCTGCTCGGCCTGGGGCAGGTTGAACAGGCCGCTGCCCAGGAACAGGTTGGAGGTCGGGCAGAACGCCACGGCCGAACCGGTCTCGGCCAGGCGCTGGCATTCGGCATCGCACAGGTGAACGGCGTGGGCAAACACCGAGCGCTCGCCCAGCAGCTCGAAATGGTCGTACACATCCAGGTAGCCGCTGCGCTCGGGGAAGAGCGCCTTGACCCACTCGATCTCCTTGAGGTTTTCGCTCAGGTGGGTGTGCAGGTACAGGTCCGGGAACTCCTTGAGCAACTGGCCGGCCAGGGCCAGCTGTTGCGGGGTGCTGGTGGGCGCAAAGCGCGGGGTCACCGCATAGTGCAGGCGGCCCTTGCCGTGCCAGCGCTGGATCAGCGCCTTGCTGTCGGCGTAGCCCGACTCGGCGGTGTCGGTCAGGTAGTCGGGGGCGTTGCGGTCCATCATCACCTTGCCGGCGATCAGGCGCAGGTCCAGGCGCTCGGCTTCCTCGAACAGGGCGTTGACCGAGGCAGGGTGCACGCTGCCGAACACCAGCGCCGAGGTGGTGCCGTTGCGCAGCAGCTCCTTGAGGAACAGCTTGGCCACCTTGTCGGCGTGAGCCTTGTCTTCGAACTGGCGCTCGCACGGGAAGGTGTAGGTGTTCAGCCAGTCCAGCAACTGCTCGCCGTAGGAGCCGATCATGCCGGTCTGCGGGAAGTGGATATGGGTATCGATGAACCCCGGGGTGATCAAGGCGTCCTGGTAGTGCACCACTTCGATGTCGGCGTCCAGGCCTGGCAGCAGTTCGCTGGCGTGGCCGATGGCGCTGATCTTGCCCTGGTCGATGACCAGCAGGCCGTCTTCGAAATATTCATACGATGCTTCGACGCCCACCTCGGCAGGGTCGGCGAGGCTGTGCAGCAGGGCGGCACGGTAGGCTTTGCGGGTTGCGCTCATGTGGCTCTCGTCAAATGGCTTGGCTGCGCCGTGACGGCGGCAGCAGTTTGGCAATGGGTTGGGTGGTGGCCGAGCCGGTATGCTGGCCGAAGTTCGCGTTGTAGGTGGCGATGATTTCGGCGGCGATGGACACGGCGATCTCGATCGGCAGCTTGCCCTTGACCTCGGCCAGGCCCATCGGGCAGCGCATGCGTGCCAGGCTGTCGGCGGCAAAGCCGCGCTCGCGCAGGCGGTGCTCGAACTTCACGCGCTTGGTCCTGGAGCCGATCAGGCCGAACCAGGTGAAATCGTTGCGCTTGAGGATCGCGGCGGTCAGTTCCAGGTCCAGTTGATGGTTGTGGGTCATGACGATGCAATAGCTGCCGGCGGGCAGTTCATCGACCTCGTCGACCGGTTCCTCGCTGACGACCTTGCTCACCCCCGTGGGGATGATGTCGGGGAATTCCTGCTCGCGCGAATCGATCCAGCGTACCCGGCAGGGCAGCGCGGCGAGCAAGGGTACCAGAGCGCGGCCGACATGGCCTGCGCCGAATACCGCGATCTGCGCCTGCACGCCGCCCATGGGCTCGAACAGCAGCACGGTGGCGCCGCCGCAGCACTGGCCAAGGCTGGCGCCGAGGCTGAAGCGCTCCAGGTGGGTGGTTTCGCGGCCTTCGGCAAGCATCTGCCGGGCGATGTGCATGGCCTTGTATTCCAGGTGCCCGCCGCCGATGGTGTCGAACAGCTGGGTCG
Organism: Pseudomonas sp. 8209; assembly: GCF_028682105.1. Lineage (NCBI taxonomy): Bacteria > Pseudomonadati > Pseudomonadota > Gammaproteobacteria > Pseudomonadales > Pseudomonadaceae > Pseudomonas > Pseudomonas sp. 8209. The sequence continues at coordinate 91,382 of NZ_JANIAH010000011.1, read as the reverse complement.
CGCTGACGACCATCTTCGAGCCGGCATTGCGTGGGGTGGAGCCCAGCTCTTCGATGATGGTCACCAGCACGCAGGGTTCGCCCCGGGTGTGCAGGTCGGACAGGGCGTTGATCCAGGTGTGCATAGTCGGTTGCCTCTTCAGTGCCTGATCGGGCCTCTTCGCCGGCAAGGCCGGCTCCTACAGCAATCGCGCCCTGTAGGAGCCGGCCTTGCCGGCGAAAGGCGCACTACGGTGTAACGGTTTCCACCTCGGCAGTCGCCTGCCGGCCCGCCACCACCTTGCGCATCTGTTCGCAGCCCCACAGCACCCGCTCGGGGGTGGCCGGGGCATCGATCTGCGGTTGCTCGCGATAATCCGCCAGGCTGGCCACTGCATCCTTGATCGCGCACCACGGCGCGATCCCCAGCATGAACGGCGGCTCGCCCACCGCCTTGGAATGGAACACCGTGTCCTCGGGGTTCTTGCGGTTCTCCACCAGCTTCACCCGCAGGTCCACCGGCATGTCCGCCACCGCCGGGATCTTGTAGCTGGCCGGGCCGCTGGTCATCAGCTTGCCCTTGGCGTTCCACACCAGTTCCTCGGTGGTCAGCCACCCCATGCCCTGGATGAACCCGCCCTCCACCTGGCCAATGTCGATGGCCGGGTTCAGCGAGGCGCCCACGTCATGCAGGATGTCGGTGCGCAGCATCTTGTACTCGCCGGTCAGGGTGTCGACGATCACCTCGGCGCACGCCGCGCCGAAGGCGAAGTAGTAGAACGGGCGCCCGCGCGCCTGGCTGCGGTCGTAGTAGATCTTCGGGGTCTTGTAGAAGCCGGTGCTCGACAGCGACACCTGGGCAAAGTAGGCCTGCTGCACCAGGCTCTCGAAGGTGAGGATTTCATCGCGCACGCGCACGTGCCCGTTGCGAAACTCGACGTCTTCTTCACTGACCTTGTACTGGCGCGCGGCAAATGCCACCAGGCGCTGCTTGAGGATTTCGGCTGCGTTCTGCGCCGCCTTGCCGTTCAGGTCGGCGCCGCTGGACGCCGCCGTGGGCGAGGTGTTGGGCACCTTGTCGGTGTTGGTGGCGGTGATCTGTATGCGGCTGAAGTCCACCTGGAACACTTCGGCCACCACCTGGGCCACCTTGGTGTTCAGGCCCTGGCCCATCTCGGTGCCGCCGTGGTTGAGGTGGATGCTGCCATCGGTGTAGATGTGCACCAGCGCACCGGCCTGGTTGAGAAAGCTGGCGGTGAACGAGATGCCGAACTTCACCGGGGTCAGCGCCAGGCCCTTTTTCAGCACCGGGCTGTTGGCGTTGAAGCGGCGGATCGACTCGCGGCGCTGCTGGTAGTCGCTACTGGCTTCGAGCTCGGCGGTGATCTCCTCGAGCATGTTGTGCTCGACCGTCTGGTAGTAGTGGGTGACGTTGCGCTCGGTCTTGCCGTAGTAGTTGGCCTTGCGTACCGCCAGCGGGTCCAGTGCCAGGTGGCGGGCGATGCGGTCCATCACCTCTTCGATGGCAACCATGCCCTGCGGGCCGCCAAAGCCGCGGTAGGCGGTATTGGAGGCGGTGTTGGTCTTGCAGCGGTGGCCGTTGATGGTGGCGTCGCCCAGGTAGTAGGCGTTGTCGGAGTGGAACATCGCACGGTCGACGATCGAGGCCGACAGGTCCGGCGAGCAGCCGCAGTTGCCGGCCAGTTCCAGGTTGATGCCATGCAGGCGGCCGCTGTCATCGAACCCCACGTCGTATTCGATATAGAAGGGGTGGCGCTTGCCGGTCATCAGCATGTCCTCGACCCGTGGCAGACGCATCTTGGTCGGCTGCCCGGTCAGGCGCGCGATCACCGCGCACAGGCAGGCGGGGCTGGCGGCCTGGGTTTCCTTGCCGCCGAAGCCGCCGCCCATGCGGCGCATGTCCACCACGACCTTGTTCATCGGCACGTCCAGCACTTCGGCCACCAGCTTCTGCACCTCGGTGGGGTTCTGCGTGGAGCAGTACACGATCATGCCGCCATCCTCGGTGGGCATCACCGAGGAGATCTGGGTTTCGAGGTAGAAGTGTTCCTGGCCGCCGATATGCAGGGTGCCCTGCACCCGATGCGGGGCGCTGGCCAGCGCGGTGACCGAATCGCCGCGCTGGTGGGTGTGGCTGTCGAGCACGAAATGCTTCTTGCGCAGGGCCTGAACCACATCCAGCACCGGCTCCAGGTCTTCGTATTCGATGATTGCGGCCATCGCTGCGCGGCGGGCGGTGTCCAGGTCGCAGGCGGCCACGGCCAGCACCGGCTGGCCGACGAACTCGACGGTGTCGATGGCCAGCAGCGGGTCGCCCGGCAGCAGCGGGCCGATGTCCTTCAGGCCCGGGATGTCTTCGTGGGTGATGGCGATGCGCACGCCTTCGATGGCGTAGCACGGGCGGGTGTCGATGCTCAGCACCCGTGCATGAGCGCGGTCCGACAAGCGAGCGTACACATGCAACTGGTTGGGGAATTCGAGGCGGTCATCGATATACATCGCCTCGCCGGACACATGCTTGTCGGCGCTGTCGTGCTTGATGCTGCGCCCGACGCCACTGGTCAGGCCCTGGGCGAACAGCTCGGCCAGTTCGGCCTGGCTCCTGGCCACGTGAGGATGGTTAGACATAGGCGGTCACCCGGGTTTCGATGTGCGGCGTGTGCAGTTCGATGAAGTACTTGCGCAGCAGGTTCTGCGCGCCGAGCAGGCGGTATTCCTTGCTGGCCCTGAAGTCCGACAGCGGGGTGAAGTCTTCGCCCAGCGCCTGGCAGGCGCGCTCGATGCCGGCCTGGTTGAACGGCTTGCCGAGCAGGGCGGCTTCACAGGCGCGGGCGCGCTTGGGGATGGCGGCCATGCCGCCGAAGGCGATACGTGCCTCGGCCACCACGCCGTTGTCGATGCGCAGGTTGAAGGCGGCGCACACCGCCGAAATATCGTCGTCCAGTCGCTTGGACACCTTGTAGGCCCGGAACGCCCAGGCCAGGTTGGCCCGCGGCACGATGATCTTCTCGATGAACTCGCTTTCCTGGCGTGCGGTGATGCGGTAGTCGATGAAATAGTCTTCCAGCGCCAGGGTGCGTGTGTCCTGACCCCGGCGCAGCACGATCTGCGCACCCAGGGCGATCAGCAGGGGCGGCGAATCGCCGATCGGCGAGGCGTTGCCGATGTTGCCGCCCAGGGTGCCCTGATTGCGGATCTGCAGCGAGGCGAAGCGGTGCAGCAGTTCGCCGAAGTCGGGGTATTCACGGCTCAGCGCGTCATAGCAGTCGGTGAGTGGCGTGGCGGCGCCGATTTCCAGGCGATCGTCAAAGGCCTCGACCCGCTTCATCTCGGCGACGTTGCCCACGTAGATCATCACCGGCAGGGTCTTGTGGAACTGCGTGACCTCCAGCGCCAGGTCGGTGCCGCCGGCCAGCAGGCGGGCTTCGGGGTGCGAGCCGTAAAGCTCGGCCAGGTCGGCCACGGTCAGCGGCACCAGGCAGCGCTTGTCGCCGCTGTTGAGTTCGCCGGTTTCCTTGGGCGCAATCGCCTGGAGCCGGGCGATGGTCTGTGCCTGGGCGCTGTCGAACTGGTCGGGGGCGGCCTGGCAGCAGGCCTGCTCGGCGGCTGCCAGGATCGGCCGGTAGCCGGTGCAGCGGCACAGGTTGCCGGCCAGGGCCTCCTGGGCGCGGTGCAGGTCGGGGGCGTCGCTGTTCTTCTGCAGGGCGAACAGCGACATCACGAAGCCCGGGGTACAGAAGCCGCATTGCGAGCCATGGCAGTCGACCATGGCCTGCTGCACGCTGTGCAGCTTGCCCTGGTGCTTGAGCCCTTCGACGCTGATCAGCTGCTTGCCATGCAGCGACGAGACGAACGTCAGGCACGAATTGAGGCTGCGATAACGCAGGTGCTGCCGGCCGTGTTCATCTGCAGCCAGTTCACCGACCACGACGGTGCAGGCGCCGCAATCGCCGCTCGCGCAGCCTTCCTTGGTACCGGGTTTGCCCAGGTGCTCGCGCAGGTACTCGAGCACCGTCAGGTTGGGGTCCAGGGCATGCTCACTGCGCAGCTCCTGGTTGAGTAGAAACTGGATCACGGAAGGCCTCACAAGCGAATTATTGTTGTTGAGTGGACGGGGTCGACTGTAGGCAGACTTGACTTGCCGGTCAACTGCTTTCTGACTTCAAGGTCAGCTTTTTGTGCGTGCTGATCCTGTCATCCTCGATAGCCTCTGTATTCAGCATAGAACCGGGGCCGGGTTGACGATTGTTTTGCTTCAATCGTGCCAACTGCGTGCCTGTGCCGCTGCGCGAGGTGCAGGCAAGTGCGCTACAATCGGCGCTTGTGCACAGTTCAATGATTTTGAAGGAAAACCATGACGTTCAAGGCGCCGGACAGCCTCTCCGAGCAAATTGCCCATTACCTGGCCGAGCGGATCATCCGCGGTGAGCTCAAACCTGCCGAGCGCATCCAGGAACAGAAGGTCACCCAGGCGCTCAATGTCAGCCGTGGCTCGGTGCGCGAGGCACTGCTTATACTCGAGCGCCGGCACCTGGTGACCATCCTGCCGCGCCGTGGCGCGCAGGTTACGGCGCTCAACGAGCACAACGTGCGCAGCCTCTGCACCCTGATGAGCGAGCTGTACATCCTGCTGGGCAATGCCGTGGCCAGTGCGCCGCGCAGCGAAGCCGAACTTGCACCGTTTCTGGTCATCCAGCAGCGTCTGCACGCCGCCAGTGCGCGCCAGGACATCAAGGCCTTCGTCGAAGAGAGCTTCGCGGTGATGCGCGCCGCGTACCCGTTCGCCAACAACCCCTACCTGCAGGAAACCGTCGAGAACCTGCAGCCGGCCATGAGCCGCACCTATTACCTGGCGCTGGACCAGCGCAAGGCCAACATGAACGACTTCCTGGTGCTGTTCGCCCAACTGCTCGAAGCGGTGGTGGGTGGCGACCTGCCGCGTATCCGCGAGGTGCTGACGCAGTACTGCGAGCGCAGTTGCACGCTGGTGCTGTCCTCGCTGGTTGCTGGCTGAGCATGCGCCTCAAGTGCATTCGCCTGGCGGGGTTCAAGTCGTTTGTCGACCCGACTACCGTCAACTTCCCCAGCAACATGGCGGCCGTGGTCGGCCCCAATGGCTGCGGCAAGTCCAACATCATCGATGCGGTGCGCTGGGTGATGGGCGAAAGCTCGGCGAAAAACCTGCGTGGCGAGTCGATGACCGACGTCATCTTCAACGGCTCCACCAGCCGCAAGCCGGTCAGCCAGGCCAGTATCGAACTGGTGTTCGACAACAGTGACAACACCCTGGTGGGCGAGTATGCCGCCTATGCCGAGATCTCGATCCGGCGCAAGGTGACCCGCGACGCGCAGAACACCTATTACCTCAACGGCACCAAGTGCCGTCGGCGCGACATCACCGATATCTTCCTGGGTACCGGCCTGGGCCCGCGCAGCTACTCGATCATCGAGCAGGGCATGATCTCCAAGCTGATCGAGGCCAAGCCCGAAGAGTTGCGCAACTTCATCGAAGAGGCCGCCGGCATCTCCAAGTACAAGGAGCGCCGCCGCGAAACCGAAAACCGCATCCGCCGCACCCACGAGAACCTGGAGCGCCTGACCGACCTGCGCGAAGAGCTGGAGCGTCAGCTCGAACGCCTGCACCGCCAGGCCCAGGCAGCGGAGAAATACAAGGAATACAAGGCCGAGGAGCGTCAGCTCAAGGCCCAGCTGGCGGCCCTGCGTTGGCGTGCGCTGAACGATCAGGTGGGCCAGCGCGAGGCGATCATCGGCGACCAGGAAGTGGCCTTCGAGGCCCTGGTGGCCGAGCAGCGCAATGCCGATGCGAGCATCGAGCGCCTGCGCGACGGTCACCACGACCTGTCGGAGCGTTTCAACCTGGTCCAGGGGCGCTTCTATTCGGTAGGCGGCGACATCGCCCGGGTCGAGCAGAACATCCAGCATGGCCAGCAGCGCCTGCGCCAGTTGCAGGATGACTTCAAGGAAGCCGAACGCGCGCGTCTGGAAACCGAATCGCACCTGGGCCACGACCGTACCTTGCTGGCGACCCTGGGCGAAGAGCTGGAGATGATCGAGCCCGAGCAGGAACTGTCGCTGGCGGCAGCCGAGGAGGCCGCCGCGACCCTTGAGGAAGCCGAGACCACCATGCATGGCTGGCAGGAGCAGTGGGACAGCTTCAACACCCGCTCCGCCGAGCCGCGCCGCCAGGCCGAGGTGCAGCAGTCACGCATCCAGCAGCTGGAGCAGAGCCTGGAGCGCGTCTCGGAGCGCCAGCGCAAGCTGGGCGAAGAACGCGACCAGTTGAGCGCCGACCCTGAAGATGCGGCCATCCTGGAACTGAACGAACAACTGGCCAGCAGCGAATTGCTGCTCGAAGACCTGCACCTGGAAGAACAGCAGGTGATCGAGCGCCTCGACGCGCTGCGCGAGCAATTGCAGCAGGCCGCCCAGGCGCAGCAGCAGGCCCAGGGTGAACTGCAGCGCCTGGGTGGCCGGCAGGCATCGCTCGAAGCCTTGCAGCAGGCCGCGCTGGACCCAGGCAGCGGTACCCTCGACTGGTTGCGCGCGCAGGGCCTGGAGCAACGCCCACGCCTGGCTGAAGGCCTGCGCGTGGAGCCGGGTTGGGAGCTGGCGGTGGAAACCGTGCTGGGCGCCGACCTGCACGCGGTACTGGTGGACGACCTGGCCGGGCTCGACCTGACGGGCTTCGAGCAGGGCGAGTTGCGTCTGCTGGAGGCCGCCGGCACCAGCAAGCGCCTTGCCGGCAGCCTGCTGGACAAAGTACAGGGCGGCGTTGACCTGGCCCCCTGGCTGGGCCAGGTCAAGCCGGTCGAGAGCCTCGAGCAGGCATTGAGCCTGCGCGGCCAGCTGGCCGACGGCCAAAGCCTGATCAGCCGCGACGGCTACTGGGTAGGGCGCCACTTTCTGCGGGTCAGCCGTGGCAACGATGCCCAGGGTGGCGTGCTGGCCCGTGGGCAGGAGCTTGAGCTGCTGGGCCTGGAGCGTCTGGAGCAGGAAGCTGCCCTGGAGCAGCTCGAAGCGCAGTTGCTGGCCCTGCGTGAACAGCAGCGCGTGCAGGAAGACAGCCGTGAACAACTGCGTCGTCGCACCCAGGAAGAAGCCCGCCAGCAAGGTGAGCTCAAGGCCCGTCTGTCGGCCGGCAAGGCCCGCGCCGAGCAACTGACATTGCGCCGCCGGCGCCTTGAAGAAGAGCTGGCCGAGCTGCTGGAACAGCGCGCCATCGAACACGAAAGCCTGGGCGAGTCGCGCCTGCACCTGCAGGAAGCCCTCGACCTGATGGCCCACGACACCGAACAGCGCGAGGCCTTGCTGGCCCAGCGCGACAACCTGCGCGAACGCCTCGACCGCGTGCGCCAGGAAGCCCGCCAGCACAAGGACCACGCCCATCAGTTGGCGGTGCGCCTGGGCTCGCTGCGTGCCCAGCACGACTCCACGCGCCAGGCCCTCGAGCGCCTGGAGCTGCAGTCGGAGCGCCTGAACGAAAAACGTGAACAACTGAGCCTGAACCTGGAGGAGGGCGAGGCGCCTCTCGAAGAGCTGCGCATGATGCTCGAGGCGCTGCTGGAAAAGCGCATGAGTGTCGACGAGGAAATGCGTCAGGCACGCCTGCACATGGACGAGGCCGACCGCGAACTGCGCGAGGCCGAAAAGCGTCGTACCCAGGCCGAACAGCAATCTCAGCTGCTGCGCGGTCAGCTCGAACAGCACCGCATGGAATGGCAGGGGCTGAGTGTGCGGCGCAAGGCCCTGCAGGAACAGTTGCAGGCTGACGGCTATGATCTGGAAGGCGTGTTGGCGACCTTGCTGGCCGAGGCCAGCGAGCAGGAGGCTGAACTTGAGCTGGAGCGCATCGATGCGCGCATCCAGCGCCTGGGCGCGATCAACCTGGCGGCCATCGACGAGTACCAGCAGCAGTCCGAGCGCAAGCGCTACCTCGACGCCCAGGATGCCGACCTGGTCGAGGCCCTCGATACCCTGGAAAACGTGATTCGCAAGATCGACAAGGAAACCCGCAACCGCTTCAAGGATACCTTTGATCAGATAAATGCCGGATTACAGGCACTTTTCCCAAAAGTTTTCGGTGGTGGCAGCGCTTATCTGGAACTGACGGGCGAAGATCTACTCGATACAGGGGTAACGATCATGGCGCGCCCGCCAGGCAAGAAGAACAGCACCATCCATCTGCTCTCGGGCGGCGAGAAGGCGCTGACGGCCCTGGCCCTGGTGTTTGCCATCTTCAAGTTGAACCCGGCACCGTTCTGCATGCTCGACGAGGTCGACGCGCCGCTGGACGATGCCAACGTCGGACGCTATGCGCGCCTGGTCAAGGAGATGAGCCAGACCGTGCAGTTCATCTATATCACCCACAACAAGATCGCCATGGAAATGGCCGATCAACTGATGGGGGTGACCATGCACGAGCCCGGTTGCTCACGGCTGGTGGCGGTGGACGTGGAGGAGGCGATGGCCATGGTCGACGCCTGAAAAACGGATATAACGCACGAACTTGCAGCAAATGCCCCTGTCAGTTGCGACAGACGGTGTAAAGTTATCTTTGGTCGTGCTAGCTTAATGTAAATTTTTCTATGCGTGGGTAAAACGCCTGTCAGAACATAGAGTTGGCGCCACGTTTTAAAGGGGTTTAAACCCTTTATTTTTCAGCATTTTTCACAGAGGCACGGGATTACATGGAAATCGGTCTGCGCGAGTGGCTGATCGTCATCGGCATCATAGTCATTGCCGGTATTCTTTTTGACGGCTGGCGTCGCATGCGCGGCGGCAAGGGCAAGTTGAAATTCCGTCTGGACCGCAGCTTCTCCAACCTGCCGGACGAAGAGACCAGCGCCGAAGTGCTGGGCCCGCCGCGGGTGCTTGACGACCACAAGGAGCCCCAGCTCGACGAGCACGACCTGCCGTCGATGACGGCTGCGCGCGAGCAGCGCGAGCCGAAGGTGGGCAAGGGGTCCAAGCGCGCCAAACGTACCAGCGAGCCGCAGCAGGGCGACCTGAACCTGGCGGCCGAGCCACGCGAGTCTGACCTGTTCGGCAATGCCGACGACGACTTCCCGGACGAAAGCCCCAAGAGCACCGGCTTCGGTGCCAGCGAAGGCAAGGACCTGCCGCCGGTCGAGGAAGTGCTGGTGATCAGCGTGATTGCCCGCGACGAGAGCGGCTTCAAGGGCCCTGCACTGCTGCAGAACATCCTGGAAAGCGGCCTGCGCTTTGGCGAGATGGACATCTTCCACCGTCACGAAAGCATGGCCGGCAATGGCGAAGTGCTGTTCTCCATGGCCAACGCGGTCAAGCCTGGGGTCTTCGACCTGGACGACATCGACCATTTCAGCACCCGTGCGGTCAGCTTCTTCCTTGGCCTGCCGGGCCCGCGCCATCCCAAGCAGGCGTTCGACGTGATGGTGGCGGCGGCGCGCAAGCTGGCCCATGAACTGAACGGCGAGCTCAAGGATGACCAGCGCAGCGTGATGACCGCGCAGACCATCGAACACTACCGCCAGCGCATCGTCGAGTTCGAGCGCCGCGCCCTGACCCAGAAACGCTGACAGGTATGGCCGCTCCCTGCAGGAGCTGGCCTTGCCGGCGAAAGCTGCCCCGCCGATCCACCGATTTGAACGCCAAGAGCAGCCCCGAGCTGCTCTTTTGCTTTGCAAGAGACGACACACATGACCGCCCAAACCCGCATCCTCGAACTGCGCGCCGAACTCGACCAGCACAACTACCGCTACTACGTGCTCGACGAGCCAAGCGTCCCGGACGCCGAATACGATCGCCTGTTCCGCGAGCTGCAGGCCCTGGAGGCCGAACACCCCGAGCTGGTCACCCCCGATTCCCCCACCCAGCGGGTGGGCGGCGCGGCGCTCTCGGCCTTCACCCAGGTGCGTCACGAGGTGCCGATGCTGAGCCTGGGCAACGCCTTCGAGGAAAGTGACCTGCGCGAGTTCGACCGGCGCGTGGTCGAAGGCCTCGACCTGCCGACCGGCGACCTGTTCGGCGCAGGGGCGGCGGTGGACTACAGCTGCGAACCCAAGCTCGACGGCCTGGCGGTCAGCCTGTTGTACCGTGACGGCCTGCTGGTGCAGGGCGCCACCCGTGGCGACGGCACCACCGGCGAAGACATCAGCGTCAACGTGCGCACCATCCGCAACGTGCCGCTCAAGCTGCAGGGCAAGGGCTGGCCGGCGGTGCTGGAGGTGCGCGGCGAAGTGTTCATGAGCAAGGAGGGCTTCGAACGGCTGAACGCAGCCCAGGCCGAGATCGGCGGCAAGACCTTCGCCAACCCGCGCAACGCCGCCGCCGGCAGCCTGCGCCAGCTCGATTCGAAGATCACCGCCAGCCGCCCCCTGGAGTTCTGCTGCTATGGCGTGGGCCAGGTGTCCGAGGCGATCGCCGACACCCACATCGGCACCCTCGAAAAGCTCAAGGGCTGGGGCATGCCCATCAGCCGCGAACTGCGGCATGCCGCCGGCATCAAGGAATGCCTGGACTACTACCGTGACATCGGCGAGCGGCGCAACGCGCTGCCCTACGAGATCGACGGGGTGGTGTTCAAGGTCAACAGCCTGGCCTCGCAACGCGAACTGGGCTTTCGTGCCCGTGAGCCGCGCTGGGCGATAGCGCACAAGTTCCCGGCCATGGAAGAGCTGACCGAGGTGCTCGACGTCGAGTTCCAGGTTGGTCGCACCGGTGCGGTAACGCCCGTCGCACGGCTCAAGCCGGTCAAGGTGGCCGGCGTGACCGTGGCCAATGCCACCTTGCACAACATGGACGAAGTGGCGCGCCTGGGGGTGATGATCGGCGATACGGTGATCATCCGCCGTGCCGGTGATGTCATCCCGCAGGTCATGCAGGTGGTTACCGAGCGTCGCCCGGCCGATGCGCGTGCGGTGCACATCCCTACCCAGTGCCCGGTGTGTGGCTCGCAGGTCGAGCGCACCCAGCTGGTCAAGCGCAGCAAGGGCAAGGAAACCGTCAGCGAAGGCGCGGTGTACCGCTGCGTCGGCCGCCTGGCCTGTCGCGCGCAGCTCAAGCAGGCGATCATCCACTACGTGTCGCGCCGCGCCATGGACATCGAGGGCCTGGGCGAGAAGAGCGTCGAGCAGTTGGTGGATGAAGGGCTGATTGCCTCGCCGGCAGACCTGTACCGCTTGAAATTCGAAGACATCGTCGACCTCGAAGGCTTTGCCGAGGTGTCCAGCAACAAGCTGCTGGCTGCCATTGCCGACAGCAAGCGCCCGAGCCTGGCACGCTTCATCTACGCCCTTGGCATCCCGGATGTGGGCGAGGAGACCGCCAAGGTGCTGGCGCGCTCGCTGGGCTCGTTGCAGCGCGTGATGGTGGCGTTGCCGCAGGTGCTGACCTACCTGCCGGATATCGGCCTGGAAGTGGCGCACGAGATCCACAACTTCTTCGAGGACGAACATAACCGCAGCGTCATCGCGCAACTGCTCGAGAACGGCCTGCAGTTGCAGGAGGAGGGCGAGCTGGCCGCCGAATTCGCGGCCAGTACGACCCTGGCCGGGTTGATCGCCAAGCTCGACATCCCTTCTGTCGGCCCGACGGGTGCCGAGAAGCTGGTGGCCAAGCTGCAAAGCCTTGAGCGCATCATTGCCGCCGACGGCATCGACCTGCGCCAGGCGCTGGCAGCCAAGCAGGCTGATGCGGTGCGCGAGTTCTTCCTGGTCGAGGCCAACCAGGCACTGGCGCGCAGCGTCGAGGCGCAACTGCGCGAGTTCGGCATGCACTGGGAGAGCGAGAAGAAGGTTGCCCAGGGCTTGCCGCTGGCGGGGCAGACCTGGGTGCTGACCGGTTCGCTGGAGCGCATGAGCCGGGATGTCGCCAAGGACAAGCTGGAGAGCCTGGGGGCCAAGGTGGCGGGGTCTGTTTCGGCCAAGACCCACTGCGTGGTGGCGGGCCCGGGGGCAGGCTCCAAGTTGGCCAAGGCTACTGAGCTGGGGCTCAGGGTGTTGGATGAAGATGCGTTCGTGGCGTTTCTGTCGGAGCAGGGCATAGCGGTGTAGCGGTCACGCGGCCCGCTTCTGCCCGAAGGGCGTGGGAGCGGGCTTGACCCGCGATCGAGCGCGAAGCGCTCGCAACACCTGAGCGCACGGTGCGTCAGGCACACCGCAAGCGCTGTCACGCACATGGTGTAGGCTAGGCTCCAGCCAGGAGGTGGCCCCATGTACCCATTCTTCGAACAGCTCGTCGCCCGTATCGCCGCACCCTTCGTCAGCCAGTCACGCCGCAGCACGCGCGTGTGGCAATGCGAGTGCGGACAGTCCGTGTTCTTTCGCAACAGCCAATGCCTGGCCTGCCAGGCGTCGCTGGGCTACTGGCCCGATACCCACCATGTCGGTACCTTGCTGCCGGCCGCTGTGGACGGCCAGTGGTACCTGGACGGCCAGCCAGAACTCGGCCCGCTCAAGCGTTGCGCCAACCTCGACACCCCGGCTTGCTGCAACTGGCTGCTGGCTGCCGACGACCCCGAAGTGTTCTGCCTGGCCTGTCGCCTCAACCGCACCATCCCCGACCTGTCGTTCACCGAAAACCACTTGCGCTGGCGCAAGCTGGAAACCGCCAAGCGCCGCCTGATTGCGCAACTGCTGCACCTGGGGTTGCCGGTCACGCCCAAGCAAGGCGCAGCCGGCGAGGGCATCGCCTTCGACTTCATCGGCATCGACATTGCCGGCAATCCCCCCACCACCGGCCACGCTGGCGGCCTGATCACCCTGGATATCCGCGAAGCCGACGACGACTGGCGCGAGCAGGTGCGCGTGCAGCTTCAGGAGCCCTACCGGACCGTGCTGGGCCACCTGCGCCACGAGATCGGGCATTACTACTGGGACCGTCTGGTGGCCAGCAGCGCCTGGCTGCAGGACTTCCGCCGCCTGTTCGGCGACGAGCGCGCCAGCTACGCCCAGGCCATGGAGCGCCACTACCAGCAAGGTGCTCCGCTGGACTGGGCCGTCGCCCACGTCAGCGCCTATGCCACCATGCACCCCTGGGAGGACTGGGCCGAAACCTGGGCGCACTACCTGCACATGACCGATGCGGTGGACACCGCCCTTGCGCTGGGCATGGACGCCTCGGTGATGGACCTGGACTATCCGCCGTTCGATGCCCGCAGCTTGTACCAGCCCGAGCACCCTGGGGCGCCTGCGTTCCTGGCGTTCATCAATGCCTGGGTGGAGCTGTCGGCGATGCTCAACGAGCTGTCACGCAGCATGGGCCAGACCGACTTCTACCCGTTCGTGCTGAGTGCGCCGGTGGTGGCCAAGCTGCACTTCATTCACTGCTTGATCCAGGGCGATGCCCCGGCGGCAGTCACAAGTCCTTGAGCCAGAGTGGTTTTTTCACGGTACAGAGGTTGTAACTTCGCGTCAGACCGGTACAATGGCCCCGCTCGCTGCCAGGCGAGCATCGTTATGGTGACCCCATCGGTCCCCCCGCAACGATTACCCGTAAACCTGGTCAGGCCCGGAAGGGAGCAGCCACAGCGGGAACATCGTGTGCCGGGGTGTGGCTGGTGGGGTTGCCTCCATAACGCAAGCCCTTGTCTGCCAGGGGCCGCCTCTACCCAGTTCCCTTTCCCCCGAATACGCATGCAGTGCACTGCTTTCCCTTCGCGCGCACGAAAAATGCCTGCGACCTTATCACTGTCGCAGACACCTCACTCTCTTCAGCGCTATCAGCAGGGCTCGTAAATGAACGCCTTGTAATCGCCACCCTCCCGGTAGATATAGCGCCCGATACATTCAATGTTGGCTATCTGTGCAACGTAGGTAATACGGTCCGGTTTGAATTCCCGTGCCGCGGTGAGCAGCACTTTGGACAGGTCTCTTTTGACGCTTGTCACATGTTGCTCGTTGGTCTGGCTGAAATCGTCGTACTCGATGGCCCAGACGGTATCCACATCCTTCAACTTCTTCCATTGTTGTTCTGCCAGGAAGTTGTTGAAGTTGTCTCGTTCCGATTCCTTGTTGGTGAGGTCCAGCGAAAGCAATACCCTGATCATTGAGTCATTCCTTTGTGCGGTGCGCTAAGGGACGACGCTGCCCGCTGGCAGCGCCCGGCGGGCATGATTGCAGAAGCGCAGCGCTCGCTTCAAGACGCTGTAATTGCGCCGAAACGGCACGCCTTTGAATGTTTCTGTTTATTTTAAAGTGCCTGAAAGCCCTTTGTTCCATAAAAAGACTTTATAGCTCGTGTTTCTTTGCGTAGTAACTTTCCTACATGGCCTTGGCTAAGTTGTTTAGTTGCTGTTTTTTGGTAAATTATTGAATTATTTTAACTCTCAGGTGATGGCCATTTAGCATTGATGGATGAAAAGCGAGTGACTAGGTTGCAAGGGAATTTCACTGCTTATGGGAGCCCACCATGACCCTCTGCCTGTTGTCCCTCGACCTGTCCAATACCGGCGAAGTTCAGCGCGTGGCCTTTTGCAAGGTGCTCAAGGACGATAACTGGAAGCGATTTCGCAATGCCGACGCCACCTGGGAGAAGTCATACGAACTGGCCTACGACGCCCTTGTCGAAAAGCGCGTCAAGACCCTGCTCGAAGCTGCCGCCAATATGGCGGGTATCGAAGAACTGAGGTTCGTGGTGCAAGCCGGCGAGCAGGAGGGCTGGTGTTGCCAGCTGGAGAAGATCCACGGCATCTACCACTTCACCACGTTCGATTCAGCGGCAGATCTGAAAAAGCTTGCCTGAGCATTCGCCAGCGCCCGCCGCGCCGTGTCAACGCGCGCAGCGGGCGTGGTGCCTCATGGCCTGGGGGGCAGCTGCACGTCACCCGCATAGGGCGTCTGCAGGTCGCGCTCGGGTATCTCCCAGATCACCAGCTGTGGCGGCGTCTGCCTGAACGCCGGGCTGTCGAAGTAGGCCTTGGCGGCCCCGGAGAATTCGCCGCCGTCCTTGGCGAAGTTGCCCACAGGTGCCGACAGCGCACGTTGCAGAAAGCCGACAAAGCTCGAGTTGCGCGAAAACGAGGTGCCGATCAGCGCGACGTTCGGCAGGTTGTCGTCGCCGAACAGGTCATCGAGATTGTCGCCCGCATCGCTGACGGCCTCGGCCCTCTCGGTGATGACCGTTGGCGCCACCTGTTCCTGCGGCGGCTGCAAGGCCACTGGCAGCCAATCGATGCCGGCCAGCCGCACCAGGTCCCCGGGGCGCGGTGCCAGAGGCTCCTGGCGGGTGTCGAAGGTCTTGCTGGGGGTGGCGCTCAAGCCCATGCCCTTGACCTGCTCGGCAATGGCCTGGGCAGCGGCCTGGGCGCCGGCTTCGCTCCAGTGGGTATCGGTACGCAGGAACGCACTGGCGCCCAGCGGCTGCAGGCTGGCAGTCAGGTCCAGGGTGGTCACGCCGGCCGCCTGGAGTTTCTGCGCCCACTGCTGGATGCGCGCCTGCGAGGCCGTGGGGCGAGTCAACCCGCACAGCTCGCTGGCGGCGATACGGCTCTTGTCCGGCACCACGCTCACCAGCAGGCGGATACCCCGTTGCTGCAAGCTGCGTTGCAGGGCGATCACCGCATCGACCTTGGCCTGGGCGTTGTCGGCCGCGTGCCGGTCGAGCTTGAGTTCATCGCTCAGAAACAGCCACTGCGTGCAGCCCGGCCGCACCCGCGGCCCGGTGTCGCCCAGCAGCAGCCAGCTGCCGGCCCGTTCCAGGTCGGCGGCCTCGCTCGGCAGCGGCGCCTTGGCCAGCTCCTTGGCAATGCGGTGGGTGATTTCGCCGTGCAGCACCTGGCCATTGGACAGGTGCTTGTCGGGCATCAGCTCGAGCTTGCCGCTGGCCACCAGCCAGCCACAAGACAGCAGGCCGGCACCCAGGAACAGCGCCAGGGTGACGCCGGCGATCGGGCTGGTGCGCAGGGCCAGTGCACTGGGGGGCGTGGGCGCTGTACTGGGAGGAGGTGTCTTCATCGTCATCAGAACTGGAAGTACAGGAAGGGGACCGAATCACGGCTGGCGATCAACGCGAACGACAGCACGAAGCCGGCCACGGGCCACAGGGCAGCGGCATGCACGAACCACGCGCGGCTGGCGAAGCGGTGCTCGGCGCGTGCCTGCCAGATCGGCAGGATGATGCACGCCACGCCCAGCAACGCCGCCAGGCCGTGCACCGGGCGTACGGTGGCTGCCAGTGCCTCGCCCAGGGCAAAGCCGTGCAGGCCGAACTGGCCGGCGTACATCGACAGCGCCGTATGAAAGTCCGGGGCGCGGAACAGTGTCCAGGCCAGGCACACGAACAGCAGCGTCAGGGTGTGCGACAGCACCTTGGGGATCGCCGGCAGGCTGGAACGGCTCCAGGCCCGGTCGACGCACAGCGCGATACCGTGGGCCGAGCCCCACAGCAGGTAGTTCCAGCTGTCCCCGCCATGCCACAGGCCGGCAATGGCCATGGTCAGGAACAGGTTGCGGTAGGTGTTCCAGGTGCCGTGACGGTTGCCGCCCAGGGCGATGTACAGGTAGTCGCGCAGCCAGCTCGAAAGCGACAGGTGCCAGCGCCGCCAGAAGTCCTGGATGCTGCTGGCCAGGTACGGCCGGTTGAAGTTCTCGGGAAAGTGGAAGCCCAGCATCAGGCCCAGGCCGATGGCCATGCAGCTGTAGCCGGCAAAGTCGAAGAACAGTTGCAGCGAATACGCCAGGCAGCCCAGCCACGCGTCCAGGAACGACGGGTTGTCCAGGTGGAAGGCCACGTCCACCAGCGGCGACAGGGTATCGGCCACCAGCACCTTCATGCACATGCCGATCATGAAGCGGCGCGCGCCCAGCGAGAAGTTCTGCCAGTTGAAGTAGCGCTGGTTGAGCTCGCGGCGTACCCAGTCGTAGCGGATGATCGGGCCGGCGATCGAGTGGCCGAACATCGAGATGTAGGTGGCGAAGTTCACGAAGCTGCGCTCTACCGGCACGGTATGGCGGTGCACATCCACCAGGTAGGAAATCGCCTGCAGCACGATGAACGACAGCCCCGCCGGCAACGCCACCCGCTGCCACTCCATCGGCAATGCACCGTAATAGGTGATCAGCTCGTTGTAGTTGGCGGCCAGGATGTTGGCGTACTTGTACCAGCACAGCACCAGCGTATTGAACACGATCAGCGCGGCCAGCAGGCGTATGCGCCCGCGCGAGTCTTCATGGCTGCGGTTCACCAGCAGCCCGCCAACCCACGCGACCACGGTCAGCGCCATGTGCAGCAGCAGGAACAGCGGGCTCAGCCAGCCATAGAACAGCCAGCTGCCGATCAGCAGTACGCCGTTGCGCCAGGCCGGACGGCTCAGCGCGTACACCAGCATGAAGATCGGCAAAAACAGCGTCAGGAACTCGAGTGAGGCGAATACCATGGTGGTGAAGACGTCCGATCAGTTGGAGAGCGTGTCCGTGACGGGCACAAGCTGCGGGCCGCTCGCCGTGGGCAGCAGCAATACGCTGTAGCGCTCGCCGGCCTTGAGTTCGCCCAGGTCCACCGGGCCGCCGACGTTGGCATTGGCGCACACCAGTTGCACCGACAGCTTCACCGGGTTGATCGATCTACGCTGCACGCTGGCCTCTGGCGCGTCCTTGAACAGGTCCGCCGTGCGCCCGGCAGGGCGCAGGCTTGCGCCCTGGCAGGAAGGGTCGAGGTTGACGAAGGCCAGCGAAGCCTTCAGCGCATTGAAGTCGTCGGGTTGCTCGCGTACCACGCGTTGCCGGATGCCGCTGGCGTCCTGCAGGGCGACTACCGTGGCGAATTCGCCAGGAGCAACGCTCAGCTGCAGGGCCGAGCGCTGGCCGTCACGGCTCAGGGTGCCCTTGATGGCCTTGTTGGCTGGTACCGGCAGGTACGCCGACACCGGTTTGGCCGCGTCCAGCTGCAGGCTGGCCCTGGAGCCGTCCGCCACCAGTTGCAGGGTGCCGGGGGCCGCGTTGACGAAGCGCAAGAACGCCGAGTCTTCGCTGGGGCCGGTGGGGTACAGCGCGATCTCCGCCTGGGCCAGTCCCGCGCCGAAGGCGGCGGGCAGGGCCAGCAGTACAGCGTGCAGGGCGCGCTTCATTTCTTGATGCTCGTCACGACCGGCGCCTTGACGATCTCTTCGCTGATCTTCTTGCTCCAGGCCAGGTAGCCCGGGGCGGTCAAATGCTGACCGTCGACCGTGGCCCACTCGCCTTGCTTGGAGAATTTGAGCGAGTCGACGTAGTCGCACGGCGCCACGTTGGCGGCGAGGAACTTGGAGGTCAGTTCGACGCGGGCGTAGGTCTTGCCGTACTTGCCGCCTTCGGTTCCCCAGTTGGGGCCGACCCATACGCACTTGGCCCCGGTGTTGGCGATTTCCTTGGCAAAGCTGGTGGTCTGCTGCCACAGCCAGGCCTTGGGGAAGGCCGGTTTGGTGTAGCTGGCCATGGTGTCGCCCATCACCACGACCACCAGGTCCGGCTTGTCGGCCTTGATCAGGTCGCCGATCGGCCGGGTGGCCGCCTTGCTGCCCAGTACCACGGGCTTTTCGGTGCCACGGCGCTCGGCACCGCCGCAGGTGCCAGGGGTGGCTTTGAGCCAGTCGCCGGCATTGGCGCCGCAGATACCCAGCGAGTGCACCTGGGCACCTTGCTGCACGAGGTTGTCGTGCAGGCTCTTGATCAGGTAATCGGGGGTCGCCAGGTGGCTGTCGCCGATCATCAGAATGGTCAGGCCTGCGAGAAGTGAACTAGCCATGGTTGATACTCCTGCAAATCAATTCGAATAAGGGGAACGGTACGGGTTGACGGGCAACGGCATGGCGCCGCGGCCGTCGTCGAACAGGTAGCGCAGGTACAGGCCACCGGTCCATTGCTGGTAGTCGCGGGCGTTGTCCACACCCAGGGTGCCGCCGAAGAAGAACCCATCGCCCAGCCGGTATTCGCCACTGGCGCCCAGCGAGTAGCCGATGCCGGTCTTGCTCTGCGAGGCATAGGTGGTGCGCAGGGTCGTACCGTCCGTGGCAAAGGCCTGGGAAATTCGTTCCAGCGCCGCTTGTGACTGCCTGTCGCGGAAGTACGGTGCGCTGTCCTGCTCGATGTGCTGCATGCCCACCGAACCCTGCACCTGGTAGCTGAAGTTCGGTCCCCGCTGCGCCCAGCTGACCGGCACACCGATGGAGAAGAAGTTCTGCGGGCTGAAGTAGCCGCCGTGGCCGTAGGTGAAGAAGCTCTGGTTGTTCGCGTAATGCGCCCCGGACACGCTCAGGCCTGCGGTGAGGCGTTCATCCTGATTGTTGAGCAGGTACCAGTAGATGCCGCTGCCCAGTTCACTGCGGGTGTTGGACTCCACGTCGTGACCCAGCAGCTTGTGCCAGGAACCATAGCCGTACATGCCGTAGGTCTGATTGTCATAACCCAGCTGCAGACGACCACCGTTGGAGGTTACGCCACCCCATTGCAGGTCGGTGCGCTTGTCGCGGGCTCCGGCGAAGGAGGTCAGGCTGTCGGTGACCGAGCGCCGGGACAGGTTGAGGTTGTAGCGCCAGTTGCTGCCTTCTGCAAAGGGGCGATCCAGGCTGATGCCGCCCACGGCGGTGTTGTACAGGAAGCCTACCGGGCTCACGCCCAGGTCTGCCTTGAGGCCCTGCGACGGGTTCTCGTAGGCTACGGCCACGCCTACGCCGCTGTCCTTCTGCGAGCCGGGGCTGTCGATGTAGAAGTCCTCTGCTTCTGCAAGCAGGTCGGGTAGCGGCATGGCGAGTATGTTCCTGGCCATTTCGCTGGTGATCCCACCAAAGCGCGAATTGGCGCTCAGCTCGTTTTTCACCCCCCCTGCGTTCAGCGACACAGGCGTGATGCGCAGGGCCAGTCGATCGTCGTTCCACGGCACGCTGATCTCCAGCGGCGCCTCCACATCGGTAATCTTGCCCAGCCCCGATTCGCTGTCGTTACCGCGGAAAGTGACGCCCTGCTTGATTTGCGGGCTGCGCGCCTCGCGAATCGTATCCAGCTCGGTCTGCAGCGCGGCGCGCGGGTCGACCGGTGCCGGCGTGGCGAGCTGCGGCGTGGCCTGGCTGGCCGTGCGCAGGCCAGGTTCGCTGTCGCGACTGGCCAGCAGCACCGGTGCGTCGAACGCCTCGTTGGCGCGGCTGCTGACCTGGGTCTGTGCCGGCTCGGGAATCTCGGCCAGCACCGTTTCGCTCAGGCGCGACTGCTTGCGCTGGCCCGGTTGGCCGACGAAGGGGTTGACGGCAATCGCCTGGCCGAAGGGGTTGAGCACGTTCTGCTCCGGCGGCGCCTGCAAGGCCAGGGCCTGGGCATACAACTGCTCGGCCTTGGCCAGCTTGCCGCGGCCACGGTAATAGCCGGCAGCACTGGTGAGAATCTGCGGGTTCTGCGGGGCCAGTTGCAGGGCCTTTTCAACGGCGCGCTCGGCCTTGTCGGCATCGCCGGCCTGTACGAAGGCCTGGGCGGCGCCCATCTGCACGTCGGCATTGTCCGGGTACTGGCGCAGCAGCGGGGTGAACAGCTCCACCGCCTTGGCCGGGTTGCGGTTGTCCAGGTACATGCGCGCCAGCGACGACACTGCCTGCGGGTCTTGCGGGCGTTGCGCCAGGGCCGGGGCGAGGGTGTCGTAGGCGGCCACCAGGTCGCCCTTTTCACGCAGCAGGTCGGCCTGGCGCACGGTGTACTGGAACACCAGGTCGTCGTAGCTGCGCTGGTCGCCGGCCTGCAGTGGCTGGCTGCGCAGCTCGCGCAGAATCTGGTTCACCTGCACGTCGTCGCCGGCCTTGAGCAGTGCGCCGGCATAGGCCAGGCGCAGGGACGGGGAGGGCGTGCTGCTCTGGGCAATGGCGGTGCGCAGCATGCCCAGCGCATGTTCGGTCTGGCCGATATCGATATAGGTCGCGGCCAGCGCCGAGAGCATGCCGGGGTTGTTGGCCGCTGCCGGTTCGGCGCGTTGCAGCAGCTTCATGGCCTGTTGGCGCTGGCCCTGTTTGGCCAGGTCTGCCGCCTGGCGGGTCAGCAGGTGCAGTTCGATCTCTTCGGCCAGGGTGTGCATGGCGGCGCTGCGCTGGGCCGCGGGCACCTGCGCCAGGCTGCGCTGGGCCGACTGCCACTCGCCCAGGCGGCTGGAGAACAGCGCGCTGGCATACAGCGCCTCGGCCCGCTGCGGGTTGGCCTTGAGCATCTCGTCGATGGTCTGGCGCGCCTTGCCGGAGGCATCGCTCTTGAGGTAGACCTGCGCCAGGTCGTAACGCGCCCACACGTTCTGCGGGTCGTTGCGCACGGCCTCTTCCAGCGCCTTGCGAGCGCCGGCCAGGTCGCCACTGCGCTCGGCGTCGCGGGCCTGGCCTACGGCGATGGCCGCGCGCAGCACGCGCAGGTCGCCCAGGCGTTCGCGCTGGGCATCGCTGAGCCCGTCGATCAGGCGCTGGCTTTCGCCCAGCTTGCCGTTCTGCGCCAGCACGCTGACCAGCCCGCGCAGCGCATCGGGGTTGCCGGCATCCAGGCTCAGGGCCTGGCGATAGGTGGTTTCGGCGCTGTCGAACTGACCCTGGGCGGCCTGCAGGTCGGCCAGGCTGATAGGCCCCTGCACCTGGCGCGGGTTCATCGCGATGGCGCGTTGCAGCAGCTCGCGGGCGTCTTGCGGATTGCCGGCGTCGCGGGCGGCATTGGCCTGGTCCAGCAGCACCCAGTAGCGGTTGCCTTGCAGGGCGCTTTGCCAGCGGCTGCTGTTGCCACGGCTGATGGCCTGCTTGAACAGTGCATCGGCGTCGCCCAGGCGGCCCTGGCGCTGGCGCACGATGCCCAGCCCGCCGAGGGCGTCGGCATCCTGCGCCTGCTCGCGCAAACGGGCCTGGAACGACTGCTCGGCCTGGGGCAGGTCGTTGGCGTCCAGCGCCTTGAAGCCACGCACCAGGTGGCTGTTCTGGCGTTGGACGGCGCTGGCCTGGCTGGCACGGGCACCGCTCTTGAGCTGGTTGCGGATCTCTTCGTCGTCCGGGTAGGCCTTGAGGTAGGCATCGAACAACGGCACTTCGGCGGGGCGCGGCGCACCCAGCCAGGACAGGCCCTGGCGCCAGCCCTCGATCGATTCACTGCCGATCACCGGGTCGTTGGCATAGGACGCCAGCCGGCGAATGCCCTCCACCCGCGTGCTTTCGTTGCGCAGCAGCAGCTTGGCCAGGTTGAGCTTGATCTTGGGGTTGTCCGGCGACTGGCCCTGCAGGCGCTCCAGGCCCTGGCGCGCTTCCTGCCAGCCGGTGGCGGTGTAGCCCAGGTAGCTGTAGAACTCCAGGCCCAGCTCGCCCTGGGGTGCACTGCCACCGAACAGCGTGCGGTATGCCGCCACGGCCTGATCCAGCTCGCCCGATTCGGCGAGTTGGCGGGCCTGCTCCAGTTGCGCGGTGTTATCGGCGCTGTGCAGGGCGATCTCCTGTTGCAGCAACAGGGTCTGACGCTCGCCGGGGTGCGCCTGCCTGAGCTGGTCGAGGTAGCGCTTGGCGCCCTGCGGGCGATTGCCATCAAGCTCCAGCAGGCCAAGGCCGTACAACGCGTCGGCCTGCTGCGGATCGATCAGCAGCAGCTTGCGCCATGCCTCGGTGGCGCGGGTGGTGTCTTTGCGGGCCTGCCAGTATTGACCCTGTTCCAGCAGGACCTTGCCGTTCTCGCTGAGCTCGGCAAAGCTGCTGTTGTGGATCAGGGCGGCAAGCACCCCAATGGCTAGGGTTTGGCGGCGCGAGGGCATGAAGTCTCCCAGAGTGGTTGCAGCTTCCCGTCGTCGAGGAAGTGGTAACGATCATCCATGAAGCCGAGGGCGAACAGGCTCAGCACGAAGTCGTAGTAAGGGGGTTGTCTGGCCTGCAGCGCTTCGGGGCTCAGGCTTTTGCTCATCAGCTGGTCGACACGGGCACGCTGCTGTTCCTGCAGCCAGGGCTGCTGGCGCGCCTTGAAATACGGCAGCAGGGCGGCAGAAAAGCCGAACGGGCCATCGCCGCTGCTGGTGTTGGCCTGCACCTGCACTTTCTCTGGCGGTACGCCGTGGGTCGCGACACTGCGCGCCATGCCGTCGAGGCTGTCGAGGATCGGCTTGGCCAGTGGGTCCTTGGCCGGGGTCATGCCGGCCCACAGGTAGGTGCGGATGGCGTCGTAGCTGCCGGTTTCGCCCTTGACCGGGTCGATCACGAACAGGCCCTTGTCCGGGCCGGTGCCACGGTAGCCCACCCAGTCGGCCACATAGCCGTTGTGGCTCACGCCCTTGATCAGGCTGGCGGTGCTGCGGGCGATCTGGCTCCACGGCCCCTTGGGGTCGACCACCGCCAGGCGTCGCAGCACCGGCACCGGCAGGTAGCTGGGGTTGAGCTGCCAGAAGTGATCGGGCTTGGCAAAGCCCTCCACGCCGGGCAGCAGCATCATGCCCAGGCCCGGCAGCTCGGCCACTTCGCGGGCCTTGATATTGGCCAGCAGCTGGGCAGCCTGGGCGTTGTAGGCCGGGGTGTTCCACAGCCGCGCGGCCTCGCTCAGCGCGTAGGCGAACCACAGGTCGGCGTCCGAGGCCGAGTTGTGGTCCAGCAGGCGCCACTGGCCCTTGTCGTCCAGGCCCCAGATCCACCCCGGCAGGTTCTGCTTGATGTCGCCACCGGCAAGGTTGTTGTTGGCCCACAGCCAGAGCTTGTCGAAGCTGGCCTGGTCGTTGGCCACCAGGGCAAAGAACATCGCGTAGGACTGGCCTTCGGACGAGCTGTGCTGCTGCGGCGTGCTGGCATCGAGCACGCGCCCGTCGGGCTGCACGAAGTGCTGGCGAAACACCTGCCACAACGGCCAGGGGTCGGCCTGGCAGCTGTTGGCCTGGCTCACGCCGGGCAGCAGCAGGGTAAGGGCGCTGGCGCCCAGCAGGCGGCGCAGCAGCGAGCGCGAACGCCTGGCGGGCAACGGTGCGGTGTGTCCGGTTGGCAGAGGCATGCGATTACTCGATGTTGAGGCGACGTTTGGCCTGGGCGCGCAGCGAGAAGAACGCCACCAGGCTGACCAGGGCAACCCCCAGCAGGGTCAACAGCAGCAGCGCCGGTACATGCTGGGACAGCAGCCACTGGATGTAACGGAACGGCCCCAGGTGCCCCACGTAGTAAGCCTGCTCGGCCACCAGCGATTCGACATTCCTGCCGTTGATCACCACAAGGCTGCCTTGCAGTGCCTGGGTGTACTGTTCGCCGCCGATCAGGGCGTCGGTGACCTCCATCAGGTTCTGCGGCTGCGGGCTGGACAGCACCACCACGCTGCGCCCGCTCTTGAGCGGCGACTCGAACCCGGTGACGTACGAGCTGCGGTTCTCGCCGGTGAAGGTGAGCGCACCGCGCGCGGCGCGCAGGTTGGCCTTGGGATCGGGGCTGATCCATTCGCGCAGGCGCATCGGCAGGTCGGAGAACTCCACGTAATGCCTGGCGTCCTGGGTCCTGCTGGGCAGGTAGTCGGCCCAGGTCTTGAGCAGTGGCTGGTTGTCGCCGGAAGCCAGCACCAGCAGGTCCTTGTCGGCCAGGGCATCGACCTGGCCGGCCTGGGCCACGGTGACGGCGGTGGCCGGGTAGCCGGTGGAGTCGCCAAAGCGTCCGAGCACGGTGAGGTAGGCGCTCCAGTCGGCGCTGCCGGCGTTGTCCGGCAGGATCACCGCCGAGTCGGACAGGTCGGCCAGGCGCGTGAACGGGAAGCCGCTGTCCTTGAACACGCCCAGGTTGGGCATGGCGATGAAGTGGTCGTAGCCGCTCAGGTCCAGGGTGGAGTCCGGGTCGATGGCGCCGCGCATGTTGTCGATGATGATGTCGCGGCATTCACCCTGCTTGATGTAGTCGTACATGAAGCGGAACTGCAGGCGCGACTGCAGGGCGACCGAGTCCAGCGGCAGCAGCATGCTCGCCTCGCGGGCGATGCTGTCGTCTTTCTTCAGGGCTGCCAGCAGGCTGTCGCCGCCGCCCAGGCGCTCGATCGAGGGCAGGTTCATCGACTTGATGAAAGTGTCGTTGAAGCTCACCAGCAGCGAAGAGTTGGACGAGGTCTGTTGTGGGGTGTAGCGGTACTTGAGGTCCAGCCGGGCGCCCTGTTCGCGCCAGTTGAACAGGTCGGGTGGCAGGCGCACCGGCACGGTGATCATGCCGGGGTTGTAGCCCGACACATTGAGCTGACGCGGGTCGATCAGCTCGCCAAGGCGCACCGGGCGATCGGTCGGCAGCCAGTTGGGCGCGTCATACGGCTGGCGTGGCTGCAGCGCATTGACGGTGTCGATCTGCACGCTGGGGCCGGAGAAGCTGCGGTAGCCGATCACCAGGGCGGTGGCGGCGCGCTTGAGTTCGGCGCTGTCGCGTCCGGCGATGACCAGCAGCTTGCCGTGCGGGTCGTTGGGGTTGCTCACCAGCGACAGGGTCGGGCCCTTGAGGTCGGGCAGCGTCAGGCCCTCGACCTGGTTGGCCTCGGCGGTGTTGACCAGCACCACCGCGTTGCCGCTGGCGGGCAGGCTGTGCAGGTTGGTGGGGAAGTTTGCGCCACGGTAGCTGGCCAGTGCACCGATCCACGACGACACCGCGCCCGCCGCTTCGAGGGTGGTGTTGTCGGGGGCCACGGCAAACACGAACGGCAGGCTCAGGGCGCGTGGGTCGCGACGATCGAACAGCGGCAGCGGCAGCAGGGCCAGGTCGTTGGGCAGCACCACCGGCTTGACCTGCAGGCTCAACTGGCTTTCGTTGCTGATCTTGGCCCACAGGCTCGAATGCAGCGGGTCTTCGCACTGCATGGTGTAGTGGCCGATCAACTGCACGCCGAGCCGGTTGAACTCGGTGATCAGGTACGGCGGAATGTCGATCACCTGCTTTTGCAGGACGCCGGCGTTTTCCTTGGGCAACGGCAGGCTGGCGGCCACTTCGTCGTTGACCATGATGTTGATCTGCGAGAGGTCGCTGAGCAGCGCTGGCGAATAGGTGTATTGCAGGGTCAGTTGCGCGCCGGTCACCACCTCGTCGGCCCGCACGTCGAAGTTGACCGTGTCGGTCGACTCCACGCCACGCAGGCTCATGGTGTAGTTCTTGCCCAGCTGCTTGAGGCTGAGCTGGTACTTTTCGCCGGCCGCATCCGGTGCCGCCGGCGCCGTTTCGCTGGCGGCGGGCTCCGTGGCGGGCGCCGCTGCGCTGGCCGCGACCTCATCGGCCTGGGCAGGTTGCAGCAGGCTGCCCAGGCACAGCAGCGAGCCGGCGAGCAGACGGCGAGAACGGCGCGACAGGTTCACTTGTTGGTCGGTATGAAGCATGACGGTCATTGCGAGTCCAACGAAGGTTCGAGGTGGGTGGGGGCTTGCTTGCGCTTGTAGCGACGATGGCGCAAGGCGCTGAGGGTCGCCTGGGCCAGGTCCATGATGCCGCGCACGCCGATGCGGCTCACATCGTGCAGGGCGCTCAACGGGGTGTCGGGCTTGCTGCCACCCCAGGTTGCGGCCCAGGTGTCGGCCCGCGAGAAGGTCAGGCGCACGAAGTCGCTCTGCTGGCGCAAGGTCAGCGGCTTGAACTGCACCCCGACCATGGCGCCACGGCTGAACACCACGGTGGCCGGCAGTACGCAGGCCTGCTGCTTGCGCATCAGGATCACCTGGATGTCCTGGCCCTTGTGCAGGCTCTGGCCCTCGGGAAGCTTGAAGCCCACGCCCTTTTGCGAGAAGTCCACGGTGGTGCAGTCGATGGTGGTGCCGTCGGCGGTCTGCACCTGAATCGGCAGCTCGGCGCGCACGCGCGGCTCGGAACGCACCTGGCGGGTTTCACTGGCAACCGCAACGGCAGCGCTGGTGATGATCACGTTGTAGATCGTCCAGGCCAGGTTGATGATGATGGTGATGGCTGCGGCCGGGTCGCCCCAGATCAGTTGCACCACACCGAACACCATGCCGATCAGGTTCAGGGTCAGCAGGATGATGTAGGGGCGCGCCAGCTCCCAGTCGAAGTATTCCTTGTCGATGATGCCGCCCTTGTCGGTCACGTTGAAGCCGCCGAGCTTGGGGTTGATCAGCGCCACCAGTACCGGGCGCATGATGTACCAGGCCAGCACCGACTCGTAGACCTCGTTCCAGAACGAATGGC
The DNA here is from genome assembly GCF_028682105.1 of Pseudomonas sp. 8209. NCBI lineage: Bacteria > Pseudomonadati > Pseudomonadota > Gammaproteobacteria > Pseudomonadales > Pseudomonadaceae > Pseudomonas > Pseudomonas sp. 8209. The sequence goes on along the minus strand of NZ_JANIAH010000011.1, from coordinate 64,304 downwards.
GAAAGCGCCCCTGGATACGCGAGTTGGTCAGGCTGGCGTGGAAGATGTGCGGCAGCACGTAGGCGGTGATCATCAGCGCCGAGGCGTGGAAGATCTGCGCGCCGAAGATCAGGTACGCCAGCGGCGCGGTCAGGAAGACCAGGCGCGGCAGACCGTAGAAGAAGTGCAGCATGGCGTTCACGTAGCACACGCGTTGGCCGAAGCTCAGGCCCTTGCCGATGAACGGGTTGTCGGTACGGAAGATCTGCGCCATGCCGCGTGCCCAGCGGATGCGCTGGCTGATGTGCCGCGACAGGCTCTCGGTGGCCAGGCCCGCAGCCTGGGGGATCGCCAGGTACGCGGTGTTGTAGCCCTTGCGGTTGAGCTTGAGCGCGGTGTGCGCATCTTCGGTCACCGTCTCGATGGCCACGCCGCCCACTTCCAGCAGGTGGCTGCGGCGGATCACTGCACACGAGCCGCAGAAAAAGGTGGCGTTCCACAGGTCGTTGCCGTCCTGCACCAGGCCGTAGAACAGCTCGCCCTCGTTGGGCACCGAGCGGAACGTGTCGAGGTTCTTCTCGAACGGGTCGGGCGAAAAGAAGAAGTGCGGGGTCTGCAGCAGGGCCAGTTTCGGGTCCTTGAGGAACCAGCCCATCGCCACCTGCAGGAAGGAGCGCGTGGGCACGTGGTCGGCGTCGAAAATGGCGATGTACTCGCCGTCGGTGACCTTCAGGGCCTCGTTGAGGTTGCCGGCCTTGGCGTGGACGTTGTCGGCGCGCACGATGTAGTTGACCCCGATCTGCCGGCAGAACTCGCGAAAATCGTCGCGGCGGCCATCATCCAGCACGTGCACGCGCAGCTTGTCGCGCGGCCAGTCGATGGCCTGGGCGGCGAAGATCGTCAGCTTCACGATGCTCAGCGCTTCGTTGTAGGTGGGGATGAACACATCCACCGTGGGCCAGTCCTTGGGGTCCTGGGTAAGAATCTTGGGCTTGCGCTGCAAGGGCCAGGCGGTCTGCATGTAGCCGAACGCCAGCACCACCAGGGCATAGAACTCTGCTGCCACCAGGCCGTAGCCGAACACGATGTCCAGCCAGCTGTCGAAGCCCAGCGTGTCGGTGACGCGCCAGTACACATAACGCAGGGTGGCCACCAGCGACAACACCACCATGGCCAGCACCGGCAGGCGCCCGGGCAGCTTGCGCAGTATCAGCAGGCCGGCGAAGCACAGGGCGGCGAAGGCGAACTGGCGCTCCAGCTCCAGGGGGGCGGTGACCACGGCCACCAGCAGCAGGGCGCCGATCAGGCCGGCACCGATCTTCAGCGCGCGCAGCACCGGGGCGGGCCATTGCCCGAAGCGTTCGAGCCAGACATTCAAGCGCGCAACCGTGTTGGGCGCCTGCACTGCAGACGCCTGGTCTAAGGGGGCGGTCATGGGGTACCGGACTGTTGGTGGTGATGGGCGAGGTGGGCGCCAAGGGCATGCGCCACGTCGCGCAGGTCCTGGCAGGCAGGGCTGTCGGGCACCTTGACGAACGGATCGAATTCGAAGGCCTGGGCTTCGTCCAGGCTGTGGTCGAGACGGACCATGCCCAGCAGCTCGCGACCGATGCGCTGGCGCAGTACCTGGCACATGTCCAGGTCCAGCGCGCGGGTGGGGTCGACCTTGTTGATCAGGTAGCCGCAGCGCGGCGCGGGGCTGCGCTGGTGCAGGGGCGCAAGCCAGGCCTGCAGTTCATCCAGCACGCGGTAGGCGGCGGGAGTCGGCAGGGTCAGGGCCACCACCTGGTCGGCCATCTCCAGCACTGGCGCAAGCCATGGGGTGGCGCCGGTGGGCAGGTCGATGATCAGTACGTCAGCGGGTGTCAGTGCCAGCGTTGCCAATTGCTGCAGCAGCCAGCCAGGCTGGTTGGCCAGGCGCTGCTCCAGGCTGCGCAACTGGGTGGCGTCGGCGTGCCCGAATGGCAGGCATTCGGCGGTCGAGTCGGGCACTGGGTGGCAGTGGATGCTCCAGGGTTCGTCGCTGTCGGTGGCCTGGCTCAGACCGGGGGCGGTACGCGGCAGCATCAGTTGGCTGGCGAGGCTGTTCTGCGGGTCCAGGTCCAGTGCCACCACGCGACCGTGCGGGCGCTCCAGCAGCTTGGCCAGCGCGGCGGCAAAGGTGGTCTTGCCCACACCACCCTTGGCCGCAACCACAGCGATGATGCTGGCCTGGGGGCGTGTCGGTGCCGGTTTGTGCATGGCATGCTCCAGTGCACCCTGATTCAGCCCCTGGGCCGTGGCATGGCGCAGGCGAGCCGCCGCTTCGAGTTGTTCACGCAGCGACAGGGGTGCGCCGGCGGGCTGTGCAGCCGGTTCGGGGGCGGGCGGTATACGCTTCACGGGCGGGGGCACTGCAACGACTACCGGCGCAGGAGCAGGTGCCTGTACCGGCGCAGGTACCGATGCCAGGGTCGGCGGCAGCTTCAGGGCCGCCAGGGTCGCGGCCACCGGGGCAACCGGCTCGGGCGCGGCAGCAGGTGTGATCGGTTCAGCCACCGTCAGCGCGGGTTCGAGGTATTCGAACTCGGTGTCGATTTCTTTATAGCTGTCCGCACTTGCCCCAAACCTGGTGAACAGATTTCCAATGTCGTCTGCATGACTCATATGTGTAATCCCGGCCTACGGCTATCTGATCAACTGCTGGGGCAGATAAGGTCTGTCACACTGCTAGGATGCTAATGTGTGATATCAAACTGATAGTGTCAATATTTTGTTTATTTCTGGGCTGGTTTTTCGCATTTTCGCCGAGTTAAAAAAATACCGCCATAAGTTTGACTGTTTTGTCGCTGCTTGTGCAGCGCATCTGCACGATGGATGCCGTTCTTGAACAAGGTCGGCACGAACGGCATAAAGCTTAGCCTAGCTTGTAGGAAATGACTGATAAGTCGTGCTGACATATATCAGTTTGTTTCACGATTGGCACATAGGTTACCAAGCTTTGCCTGGCGCGTGTTCAGTCAGAGGACAGGCAACCGGCCAGCCCGGGCCGTTGTCCGATCAACGGTGACTGGCCGGCATGCCCATGCACGGCGGATGCATTTTTGCCCCTGCTCCGCTAGGATTAGCGGTCTTTGGTCTATCTATCCGACGGTTTTCGATGAGTTATCAGGTTCTTGCACGTAAATGGCGTCCGCGCTCGTTCCGCGAAATGGTCGGCCAGACCCATGTGCTCAAGGCCCTGATCAATGCGCTGGACAACCAGCGGCTGCACCACGCCTACCTGTTCACCGGTACCCGCGGGGTGGGCAAGACCACCATCGCGCGCATCATCGCCAAATGCGTCAACTGTGAAACCGGCATTACCTCGACACCGTGCGGCACCTGTTCGGTGTGCCGCGAGATCGACGAGGGGCGCTTCGTCGACCTGATCGAGATCGACGCCGCCAGCCGCACCAAGGTCGAGGATACCCGCGAGCTGCTCGACAACGTGCAGTACGCGCCAAGCCGCGGGCGCTTCAAGGTCTACCTGATCGACGAAGTGCACATGCTCTCCAGCCACTCGTTCAACGCCTTGCTCAAGACGCTTGAAGAGCCGCCGCCCTACGTCAAGTTCATTCTTGCCACCACCGACCCGCAGAAGCTGCCCGCCACCATCCTGTCGCGCTGCCTGCAGTTCTCGCTCAAGAACATGACCCCCGAGCGGGTGGTCGAGCACCTGAGCCATGTGCTCGGGGTCGAGAACGTGCCGTTCGAAGACGACGCCCTGTGGTTGCTGGGTCGCGCCGCCGACGGTTCGATGCGCGATGCCATGAGCCTCACCGACCAGGCCATCGCCTTTGGCGAAGGCAAGGTGCTGGCGGCGGATGTGCGCGCCATGCTCGGCACCCTCGATCACGGCCAGGTCTATGGCGTGCTCCAGGCCCTGCTCGAAGGGGACGCACGAGCCCTGCTCGAAGCCGTGCGGCACCTGGCCGAGCAGGGGCCGGACTGGAACGGCGTGCTGTCTGAAATGCTCAATGTGCTGCACCGCGTGGCGGTGGCCCAGGCGCTGCCCGAGGCGGTGGACAACGGCCAGGGTGATCGTGACCGTGTGCTGGCGCTGGCCGGCGCTCTGCCGGCCGAAGATGTGCAGTTCTATTACCAGATGGGCCTGATCGGCCGGCGCGATCTGCCGCTGGCCCCCGACCCGCGTGGCGGCTTCGAGATGGTGCTGTTGCGCATGTTGGCGTTCCGCCCGGCCGACACCGTCGATGCGCCGACACCGACGCTAAAGTCGACGGGGATCAGCCAGGCCACAGCTGACTCCCCACCCGCGGTGGCAGCGGTCGCCGCGCCGGTGGTGGCTGCACCAGTCGTGCCCACGCCCGTTGCCGAACCTGTTGCCCGCCCGCAGCCCGAACCCGAGCCGCCGGTGCAGGCTGCGCCAGTACTGCAAGCGCAGGTTGCCGAGCCGCCCGTGCCCGAGGTCGACCTGCCCTGGAACGAGCCGGCCGCGCCTGCGCCCGAGCTCGCTGCGGCGCCTGAACCCGAACCGGAACCCGAGCCGCAGCCCGAACCTGAACCCGAGGCGATTGCTGCGTCCGTGCCAGCCGCGCCCGCGCCGGCCATCGCGCATCACGATGAGCCACCGATCGCCGACCACGCCAGCTATAGCCCGGCGGGCATGGAGCGCGACGACGAGCCACCGCTGGACGAAGATTACTACGACGCCGAGATCGACCCGGTGGGCTACAGCTACCTGGACGAACTGGCCAGCGAGACCGCGCCGGAGCCTGCACCGGAGCCCGAGCCAGAGCCTGCCGCGCAACCGGCCACCGGCCTGGCGTTGCAATGGCTGGAGATGTTCCCGCTGCTGCCGATTTCGGGCATGACCGCCAGCATCGCCGCCAACTGCACGCTGATCGCGATGGACGGCGACAACTGGCTGCTGCACCTGGACCCGGCGCACAGCGCCCTGTTCAACGCCACCCAGCAGCGGCGCCTGAACGATGCGCTCAACCAGCACCTTGGGCGTACCCTTAACCTGAGCATCGAGCTGATCCGCCCCGAGCAGGAAACCCCGGCCCAGGCCGCGTCGCGCAAGCGTGCCGACCGTCAGCGCGAGGCCGAGGCGTCGATCGAGAACGATCCGTTCATCCAGCAGATGATCCAGCAGTTCGGCGCCACCGTGCGTCACGATACTATTGAACCTGTCGACGCCCTGGTGGCCCAGGGCGACTAATCCGTTTACCCCAGCACCGCGGTCTGCCGCGGTGTGCCAAGTAACTTGATACCGAGGTGATTCCCATGATGAAAGGTGGCATGGCCGGCCTGATGAAGCAGGCACAGCAGATGCAGGAAAAAATGGCCAAGATGCAGGAAGAGCTGGCCAACGCCGAAGTGACCGGCCAATCGGGCGCCGGCCTGGTCAGCGTGGTGATGACCGGTCGCCATGACGTCAAGCGCATCAGCCTGGACGACAGCCTGATGCAGGAAGACAAGGAAGTGCTGGAAGACCTGATCGCTGCGGCCGTGAACGATGCGGTGCGCAAGGTCGAGGCCAACAGCCAGGAAAAGATGGGTGGCATGACCGCCGGCATGCAACTGCCGCCGGGCTTCAAGATGCCGTTCTGAGGCATTGCCTGCGTGACCCTCGGTGGGAGCACAGCCAGTCGGTTGTCGCTCCCATCGTCGTTTTTCCGTTCAACCGATGATCTGCCAGGCCTTTTACCATGAGCTTCAGCCCCTTGATTCGCCAACTGATCGACGCCTTGCGCACGCTGCCGGGTGTGGGTCAGAAAACCGCCCAGCGCATGGCCCTGCAACTGCTGGAGCGTGACCGCAGCGGCGGCGTGCGCCTGGCCCAGGCGTTGAGCCAGGCCATGGAGGGGGTGGGGCATTGCCGTCAGTGCCGCACCCTGACCGAGCAGGAGCTGTGCCCGCAGTGCGCCGACCCACGGCGTGACGACACCCTGCTGTGCGTGGTGGAGGGGCCGATGGACGTGTACGCGGTGGAGCAGACCGGTTATCGCGGCCGCTACTTCGTGCTCAAGGGGCATCTGTCGCCACTGGACGGCCTGGGGCCGGAGGCCATCGGGATTCCGCAGTTGCTGGCGCGCATTGCCGAGCAGGGCAGCTTCACTGAGGTGATCCTGGCCACCAACCCCACGGTGGAAGGGGAGGCCACGGCGCATTACATCGCGCAGCTGCTGGCGGACAAGGGGCTGGTGGCTTCACGCATCGCCCATGGTGTGCCGCTGGGCGGGGAGCTGGAACTGGTGGATGGCGGAACGCTGGCCCATTCGTTCGCGGGGCGCAAGCCGATCACGCTGTGAGCGTGCGGGGCCCCTTCGCCAGCAAGGCTGGCTCCTACAAGAGCATGCGGCCTTTGTAGGAGCCAGCCTTGCTGGCGAAGGGGTCAGTGCGCGCTCAATATTCGCTGAGCGAAAACTCGGTCAGGCAGAACGTCTGCACCCCTGCCGCCTGCAGCTTCTGCGAGCCGCCCAGCTCCGGCAGGTCGATGATCGCCGCCGCCTCGAACACGGCCGCCCCCATGCGCCGTATCAGGCTGGCCGCTGCCAGCAGGGTGCCGCCGGTGGCGATCAGGTCATCCATGATCAGCACCGCATCGCCCTCGCACAGGCTGTCGGCATGCACTTCCAGAAACGCCTCGCCATATTCGGTCTGGTAACCCTCGGCCAGCACATCGGCCGGCAGCTTGCCCTGCTTGCGAAACAGGATCAGCGGCTTGTTGAGCTGGTGGGCAATGATCGAGCCGATCAGGAAGCCGCGCGCATCCAGCGCCCCGACATGGCTGAAGTCAGCCTCGACATAGCGTTCGATGAATTGGTCGGCAACGTGGCGCAGGCCCCGAGGGGACTGGAACAGCGGGGTAATGTCGCGAAAGATCACCCCCGGCTTGGGAAAGTCCGTTACCGGGCGGATCAGGGATTTGAGGTCGAACGCATCGGTCGGCATGGGGCAGGTATCCTGAAGGGCAAACGCCAGCCAGTATACCTGCTGCGCCAGGTGTCAGCTGTCCAGCGAGCCGCCGGCCAGGGCGCACAGCTGAATCGGGTCGATGATGCGTACTTCCTTGCCTTCGGCCTCGATCAGGCCGTTCTGCTGGAAGCGCGTGAACACCCGTGACACGGTTTCCACCGCCAGGCCCAGGTAGTTGCCGATCTCGTTGCGCGACATGCTCAGGCGGAACTGGTTGGCCGAGTAGCCGCGTGCGCGAAAGCGCGCCGACAGGTTGACCAGGAAGGTGGCGATGCGCTCGTCCGCAGTCTTCTTGGACAGCAGCAGCATCATCTGCTGGTCGTCGCGAATCTCGCGGCTCATCACCCGCATCAGTTGGCGACGCAGCTGCGGCAGTTGCACCGACAGCTCGTCCAGGCGCTCGAAGGGGATCTCGCACACCGAAGTGGTTTCCTGGGCCTGCGCCGATACCGGGTAGGCCTCGGTGTCCATGCCCGACAGCCCGACCAGTTCGCTGGGCAGGTGGAAGCCGGTGATCTGCTCCTCGCCCGCGTCGCTCAGGCTGAAGGTCTTCAGGGCGCCGGAGCGCACGGCGTAAACCGAGCCGAAGTTGTCGCCCTGGCGGAACAGAAACTCGCCTTTTTTCAACGGACGCCCGCGCTTGACGATTTCGTCCAGTGCGTCCATGTCTTCCAGATTCAGCGAAAGAGGCAGGCACAAGGGCGCCAGGCTGCAATCCTTGCAATGGGCCTGGTTGTGAGGGCGCAGTTTAACTGGCTCGGACATTTTCATTCGATCCTTCTGGGGAAAGCACACATAAGCCGTAAGGGTAACTCAGACGGCCGGGTTCAGGCCAGCGTGCGCGCTTTTGGTGCGTGCTGGGCTCAAGATCGGCGATGTTTGGCCGATGACCTGGAATAGTGTCCTTAACAGGAAAGACTGTCCATGCTCTCTATCGATTCAAATCCTCTGAATAGCGCTGCAACCCAGCTCAAACCCCCTGTCGCCAAGACCAATGTCGACGGTGCCCAGAGCGCCCAACCGGCCGAGGCTCCTGCCAAGGAGGGGGTCAGGGTCAACCTGTCCCTGGCGGGCCTGCAGGCGTCCAAAAGCAGCGGCGGCAACAAGGACATCGAGGAAAGCGGTCTGCCCCAGACCATCCAGCAGACCCTCAAGACCATCCGCAAGCTGCAGCAGCAACTGGCTGAAAAGATGCAGCAGATGCAGGCCGTCATGCGAGACAACTCCCTGACCCCCGAGCAGATGCGGCAAAAGGTCTCATCGCTGCAGGGTGAGATCGCCACGCTGACGGGGGCAATCACCACCGCCACCGCCAACCTGAACAAGGCCATGAAGCAGGAGAACCTGAGCCTTGATCAGGTCGCGAAGGTGTTCGAGTTGATGGGCTGATTCAAATCACCCGCGAAAACCGCTGGCGGTTGTGCAGGTCCAGGTAGGCATCGAACACCATGCATACCGAGCGTACCAGCAGGCGCCCCGCCGGCAACACCTTGATCCCGTTGGCATCCAGGCTGATCAGGCCGTCCTTGGCCATGCTCAGCAGGGCAGGCCACTGCGCGTTGAAGTAACCGCGAAAATCGAGGGTGAAGGCGCGCTCGATGGTCTCGAACTCCAGTTCGAAATGGCAGATCAGCTGCTGGATCACCGCGCGGCGGATGCGGTCGTCCTCGTTGCAGATCAGGCCGCGACTGGTGGGCAACTGCGAGGCGCCGAGGGTGTTCTGGTATTCGTTCAGATCACTGCTGTTCTGGCAGTACAGGTCGCCGATCTGGCTGATAGCCGACACGCCGAGGCCGATCAGGTCGCAGTGGCCGTGGGTGGTGTAGCCCTGGAAGTTGCGCTGCAGGGTCGACTCTTCCTGGGCAATGGCCAGTTCGTCGTCGGGCAGGGCGAAATGGTCCATGCCGATGTAGCGATAGCCTGCCTCGGTCAGCTGCTCGATGGTGTTGTGCAGCATTTCCAGTTTCAGCGCAGGCGCCGGCAGGTCGCTGCTGTCGATGCGCCGCTGGGGCATGAAACGCTCGGGCAGGTGCGCATAGTTGAACACCGAGAGGCGGTCGGGCTGCAGCTTGATCACTTCCTCGACGGTGCGTGCAAAGCCTTCGGTACTCTGCTTGGGCAGGCCGTAGATCAGGTCGAGGTTGATCGAGCGAAACTGCAGGGTGCGCGCGGCCTCGATGATCGCGCGGGTCTGCTCCAGGCTTTGCGGGCGGTTGATGGCCCGTTGCACCACCGGGTCGAGGTCTTGCACGCCCAGGCTGACACGGTTGAAGCCCAGTTCGCGCAGCAGCCCCATGGTCGACCAGTCGGCCTCGCGCGGGTCGATCTCGATGCCGTAGTCGCCCGAATCATCATCCAGCAGGTTGAAGTGCTGACGCAGGTGCGTCATCAGCTGGCGCAGTTCGGCGTGGCTGAGGAACGTCGGTGTACCGCCGCCCAGGTGCAACTGCTCCACGGTCTGGCGCGGGTCCAGGTGGCAGGCGATCAGCTGGATTTCCTGCTCCAGGCGCTGCAGGTAGGGCTGGGCGCGGCCGCGGTCCTTGGTGATCACCTTGTTGCAGGCGCAGTAGTAGCAGATGTTGGCGCAGAACGGCACGTGCACGTACAGCGACAGCGGGCGCGCGGCGCGGCGGCTGTCACGCAGGGCGTGCAACAGGTCGAACGAGCCGACCTGGCTGTGCAGTTGCACGGCGGTCGGGTAGGAGGTGTAGCGCGGGCCCGCCAGATCGTAACGGCGAATAAGGTCGGGGTCCCAGTGGAGGGCGTCGAGCATGGTGGCAGTCCCTGGAATGGCGGCAGTGTCCGGAGTCTAGGGAGCGTTGTGTCAGGGCGTGTTGATTTGTATCAACGGGTGTTCAGTGCCCCATGAGCCAGTGCTGGTGCGGCCCCGGCAGGGTCCACAGGCCGAACAGGATCACCAGCAGGCCCCCCGTCACGCGTACCCCGCGCTTGCGCAGCAGGGCGCTGGTGCGCTCGGCGGCCAGCCCCGTGGCCAGCAGCACCGGCCAGGTGCCCAGGCCGAAGGCCAGCATCAGCAGGGCGCTGTGGGTGGCGTTGCCCTGGCTGGCGGCCCACAGCAGGGTGCTGTACACCAGCCCGCACGGCAACCAGCCCCACAGCGCGCCCAGCAGCAGCGCGCGCGGCAGGCTCGACACCGGCAGCAGGCGATTGGCCACCGGCTGTATGTGCCGCCACAGGCCGCGCCCCAGGCTTTCGATGCGGGTCAGGCCGCTCCACCAGCCGGCCAGGTACAGGCCCATGCTGATCAGCAGCAGCGCCGCGAGCACGCGCATGCCGGTGGCCAGCGGTCCGCCCGCCACCGCCCAGCCGGCCAGGCCCAGCAGCAGGCCGGCAGCGGCATAGCTGAGGATGCGCCCCAGGTTGTACGCCAGCAGCAGCTGAAAGCGCCGGCTGCGCTGCGCCTTGGGGATGGCCAGGGTGAGTGCGCCCATCAGGCCGCCGCACATGCCCAGGCAGTGGCCGCCCCCCAGCAGGCCGAGGATCAGCGCCGAACTCAGCAGCGGCAACAGGTCAAGCATGGGGCGGGGCGCCGCTGTCGTCGGGCTTGCGCGGCTCGGCCTGGTCCAGGGCGGCCTGGTGCTTGGGGTCCTGGTCGTCGAACAGGATGCTGTGGGCCGGGCCTTCGAGGTCGTCGTACTGGCCGCTGTCCACGGCCCAGAAGAAGATGTACACGGCAATCGCGACGATCAGCAGCGCGGCGGGAATCATGACGTAGAGCGCGGGCATGGGGTCTCCGGGTCAGGCCGTCGCGGGGTGTGCGGCGTCGACGATAGGGGCGGTGGCAGGCAGCTCGCGGATGCGCGTAAGGCGCAGGGCGTTGAGCACCACGATCAGCGAACTGACCGACATGCCGACCGCCGCCCAGATCGGAGTGATCCAGCCCAGTGCGGCGAACGGCAGCATGAGGCCATTGTACAGGCCAGCCCACAGCAGGTTCTCGATGATTATCCGGCGCGTGCGGCGCGCCAGGCCGAAAGCCTGCACCAGCGCCTCCAGGCGGTTGGACAACAGCACCGCATCGGCGCTGGTCTTGGCCAGGTCGGTGGCCGAGCCCATGGCAATGCTGATGTCGGCCGCGGCCAGCACCGGCACGTCGTTGACCCCGTCACCCAGCATCAGCACCTTGTGTCCCTTGGCCTGCAGGGCCTTGAGCCGTTGCAGCTTGTCGTCCGGGCGCAGGCCGCCGACGGCCTGGTCGATGCGCAGCTCGGCGGCGACGCTGGCCACCATCGGCGAGCTGTCGCCCGACAGCAGCAGGGTCTGCCAGCCGCGGGCACGGCAGGCTGCCAGCAGGTCGGCGGCGTCGTGGCGCAGGCGGTCGTCGAGCACGAACCAGGCCAGCGGCCCGTGGCTGTCGCCCAGTAGCAGCCACTGCCCGGGTTCGTCGGGCATCGCCGGCGCTGCGCTGTGGCTCAGGGCGCACACGAAGTTGGCCTGGCCGATGCGCAGGCGGCGGTTCTCCACCTGCCCCTCAAGACCCAGCCCCGGCGTGCTCTGCACGTCGTCGGCGACCGTGATGGTGCGCCCGAAGGCCCGGGCGATCGGGTGCTCGGAGCGGCTTTCGAGGGCGGCGGCGAGGGTCAGGCACTGGTCGGCGTCCAGCGTCCCCAGCGGGCGGATGGCGCGCAATGTCAGGCGCCCCTCGGTGAGGGTGCCGGTCTTGTCGAAAATCACCGTGTCGATCTGGTTCAGGCCCTCCAGCACATGGCCGCGGGTGAGCAGTAGGCCGAGCTTGTGCAGCGTGCCGGTGGCCGCGGTGAGCGCGGTGGGGGTGGCCAGCGAGAGTGCGCAGGGGCAGGTGGCGACCAGCATGGCCAGCACGATCCAGAACGCCCGCGAGGGGTCCAGTTCCCACCACAGCAGGCCGATGGCCGCGGCGGCCACCAGCGAGAACAGCAGGAACCACTGCGAGGCACGGTCGGCGATCTCGGCCAGGCGAGGTTTTTCCGACTGGGCGCGTTCGAGCAGGCGCACGATGGCCGACAGTCGGGTGTCCTGGCCCAGGGCCTGCACCTGCACGGTCAGTACGCTCTCGATGTTCAGCGTGCCGGCCGTCACCGCATCGCCGCGCTGGCGCGGTTGCGGCAGGTACTCGCCGGTCAGCAGCGATTCGTCGACGCTCGACTGGCCGTCGATGATGCGCCCGTCGGCGGGCAGCACCGCGCCCGGGTGTACCAGGACCCGGTCGCCGGTCTGCAGCTCGCGCAGCAGGATGCGCTGGCTGTTGCCGTCGGCATCCAGGCGCAGGCACGAGGCCGGCAGCAGGTTGACCAGTTGCGCGGTGGCTGCGGCGGTGCGCTCGCGGGCACGGCGTTCCAGGTAGCGCCCGGCCAGCAGGAACAGCGCGAACATGCCCACCGCATCGAAATACAGCTCGCCGCTGCCGGTGATGGCGGTCCAGATGCCGGCGAAGTAGGCCAGGCCGATGGCCAGCGACACCGAGACGTCCATGGTCAGGTGGCGGGTGCGCAGGTCGCGGGCGGCGCCCTTGAAGAACGGCGCGCAGCTGTAGAACACGATGGGCGTGGTGAGAAACAGTGCCACCCAGCGCAGGATGGTGTGCAGCTCCGGGCTCAGGTCGATGTTGAACTCGGGCCAGGTGGCCATGGTTGCCATCATGGCCTGGAACCACAGCAGGCCGGCCACGCCGAGCTGGCGCAGGGCGGTGCGGTTCTCGCTGGCCAACTGCTCGGCGGCGCGGTCGGCCTGGTAGGGGTGGGCGGCGTAGCCGATATGGCGCAGTTCACCCAACAGTTGCGAGAGCGGCAGCTGGCTGTCGGCCCATTGCACCTGCAGGCGATGGTTGGACAGGTTCAGTCGCGCCTCGGCCACCGCCGGCAGGTTGCGCAGGTGCTTTTCGATCAGCCAGCCGCAGGCGGCGCAACTGATGCCTTCGATCATCAGGGTGGTTTCAGCGAGTTCGCCGGTGTGGCGCACAAAAGGCTTCTGCACGTCGCTGCGATCGTACAGGGCCAGTTCGTCGACCAGTTGCACGGGCAGCGCGTCGGGGTTGGCGCTGGCTTCGCTGCGGTGCTGGTAGTAGCTTTCCAGGTTGCCGGCGACGATGGCTTCGGCCACGGCCTGGCAGCCGGGGCAGCAGAATGCACGGGGTTCGCCGAGTACCACGGCGGTGAAGTGGCTGCCGGCCGGGACGGGCAGGGCGCAGTGGTAGCAAGGCGTGGGGCTGGTCATTGTTATCTATCGCAGATGGGTGGTGACCTTGTCGCGGGTCAAGCCCGCTCCCACAGGGTGTCTGAGCACCGAAAACCTGTGGGAGCGGGCTTGACCCGCGATTGCAGTCGACTCATTTCTCGAGGTGTTCAGCCCCTTGCAGCGCCTCGTCACCCAGCATCAGCGTGGTGTCGTGCGCCACTTGCTCTTCTTCGAACAGGCGCCATACCTGGCCCTTTTCGGTACCCAGCAGCTCGACGAAACGCCGGCCCTCGACCTTGTCGCTCAACTGCCCCAGGTAACGTCCGGGCTCGCTTTCGCTGCGGGTCAGCATGATCTTGCGGTCCTTCTCCGGCTGGGTCGGCGAGATCAGGTTCAGCTCCAGGGTCTGCGGCTGGCTGTCACCGCTCAGGCGCAGGTCCACTTCGCCGGTCAGCTCGTCCAGGTGCACGCTGGCCTTGAGCTTCAGGCTCTGCCCCAGCAGCTCGCGGTCCAGCGAGCGGTTGATGCCCTTGCCAGCCTCGTAGTAGTTGTCGTTGACCAGGTTGTCCGGGTTGTTCACCGCGATGGTCACCATGGTCAGGCTCAAGGTCACCGACGTGGCCAGCACGCCGATGATGATCCACGGCCAGAGGTGGTGGTGCCAGGGGCTGGAGGCGTTTGCAGGCATGTCTCTACTCTCTTAGCGAATGTTGGGGCCGATGAAACGGCTCTTGGCTTCGACCTGGGTGCCGTTGTCGTCGGCGTCCTTGAGGGTGAAGGTGACTTCGTTGGCAGTCGAAGGCAGATCTTCCGGTGCCATCGACAGTTGTACCGGCAGGCTGACGATATCGCCGGCCGCCACGCGGATCTCCCGCGCGCCTTCGAGCTTGAGGTCCGGCAGGCCGGAGGCATCGAGCACGTACACGTGGTCGCGCTGGTCCTTGTTCATCACCTTGAGGCTGTACACGTTCTCGATGCGGCCCTGGGCGTTCTCGCGGTACAGCACGCGGTCCTTGCTCACGTCGAAGCCCACCAGCGGGCGCATGAGGAAGGCGGTGGCCAGCAGGCCGATCATCACCAGCAGCACCACGAAGTAGCCGATCAGGCGTGGGCGCAGCATGTGCGTCTTCTGCCCCGACAGGTTGTGCTCGGTGGTGTAGCTGATCAGCCCGCGCGGGTACTCCATCTTGTCCATGATGGTGTCGCAGGCATCGATGCAGGCGGCGCAGCCGATGCACTCGATCTGCAGGCCGTCGCGGATGTCGATGCCGGTCGGGCACACCTGCACGCACATGGTGCAGTCGATGCAGTCGCCCAGGCCCTTGGCCTTGTAGTCCATGTCCTTCTTGCGCGGGCCGCGGGTTTCGCCGCGACGCGGGTCGTACGACACGATCAGCGTGTCCTTGTCGAACATCACGCTCTGGAAGCGCGCATACGGGCACATGTAGATGCACACCTGCTCACGCAGCCAGCCGGCGTTGCCGTAAGTGGCCAGGGTGAAGAAGCCGACCCAGAAGTAGGCCCAGCCGTCGGCCTGGCCGGTGAAGAATTCGATGCTCAGTTCGCGAATGGGGCTGAAGTAGCCGACGAAGGTCATGCCGGTGACGAAGCCGATGCTCAGCCACAGGCTGTGCTTGGCCAGCTTGCGCACCAGCTTGTTGGCACTCATGGGCGCCTTGTCGAGCTTGATGCGCTGGTTGCGGTCGCCTTCGGTGACCTTCTCGCACCACATGAAGATCCATGTCCACACGCTTTGCGGGCAGGTATAGCCGCACCACACGCGCCCGGCGAACACGGTGATGAAGAACAGGCCGAAGGCCGCGACGATCAGGATGCCCGAGAGCAGGATGAAGTCCTGGGGCCAGATGGTGGTGCCGAAGATGTAGAACTTGCGCTCGGGCAGGTTCCACCACACGGCCTGGTGCCCGCCCCAGTTCAGCCAGACGGTACCGAAGTACAGCAGAAACAGGAGGGCCCCGCCGGCCATGCGCAGGTTGCGGAACAGGCCGGTGAAGGCGCGGGTGTAGATCTTTTCCCGTGCGGCATAGAGGTCGACGCCGCCGGCATCTTTCTTGGCAGGTGGGGTGACGTCATGTACTGGAATCTGTTTGCTCATCATTGAGTCCCACGGCAGTGGAAAAGTGCCGCGGCCAGTACATGCCGACCGCAGTCAGAAGTTGTTGCTGCTCTAGGGCGCATGATACGCCTGTCATTGCGGTACAGGGTGCAGTGCGACCTTTGGTCGCGTTGGTTAGTGGCGGGCGATAGTGTAGTGGAGCTTGTCAATTGACCTGAGTCACGTGGGTGGCAGATCCGGCCCCTTGGCCGGCTAGCCGGCAGAAGGGGCCTGCGCCAATAAAAAGGCCCCGCCAGCAACACTGGCGGGGCCTTTTCACAGCCGGGGCATGTTCACTGCGCTTCGGCGGTTTTCTCTGGCTGGTGCGACAGGCTGTAGACATAGGCCGCCAGCAGGTGGACCTTGTCGTTGCCCTGAATGTCCTGCTGCGCCGGCATCTGGCCCTGGCGGCCGTAACGGATGGTCTGCTGCAGCTGGGCGTAGCTCGAGCCGTAGATGAACGCCTGCGGATGGGTCAGGTTGGGCGCGCCCATCGCCGGGGTGCCTTTGCCTTCCGGCCCGTGGCAGGCCACGCAGTTGGCGGCGAACAGCTTCTTGCCGTTTTCCACGTCGGCCTTGGCGTCCTTGGGCAGGGTGCGGCCATCGAGGTTGGTCAGCACGAACCCGGCCACATCGGCCACGCCCTGCTCGCCGATCACTTCGGCCCACGCCGGCATCACGCCGTGACGACCGCCCATGATGGTGGCCTTGATGGTCTCGGGCTCGCCGCCCCAGCGCCAGTCGTCGTCGGTCAGGTTGGGGAAGCCGTAGGAGCCCTTGGCGTCGGAGCCGTGGCATACCGAGCAGTTGGAGGCGAACAGGCGGCCACCCATCTTCAGGGCTTGCGGATCCTTGGCCACTTCTTCAATTGGCATCGCTGCAAATTTGGCGAAGATCGGCCCGAACTTGGCATCCGAACGCGCCATTTCCTTTTCCCACTCGTGCACGCCGGTCCAGCCCGACTCGCCGTTGGCAAAGGCCACCTTGTTTTCGTTGTCCAGGTACTGGTAGCCCGGCAGCAGGCCTTTCCAGTTGCCCAGGCCCGGGTACAGCACCAGGTAGCCCAGGGCGAACACGATGGTGCCCACGAACAGCATGAACCACCACTTGGGCAGCGGGTTGTCGTATTCCTCGATGCCGTCGTAGGCGTGGCCCACGGTTTCTTCGGTGGTTTCGCTGCGCTGGCCCTTGCGGGTGGACAGCAGCAGCCAGGTCAGGGCAAAGATGGTACCCAGACTCAGAACGGTGACGTACAGACTCCAGAAGGTAGTCATTCTTTGTTACTCCTAGAAGCGCTCGCTTGCGCTTGCTCGACGTGCTTGCTGGCTTCGGGATCATCCGCGAAGGGCAGCATGGTCGCTTCGTCGAACTCGGACTTGCGCCGAGAACTGAATACCCACAACGCCAGGCCGATGAAGGCCACCATCACCACGACGGTGCCCAGGCCACGAATCATCCCGATATCCATCAAGGTCACCGTTTGCTTTTGATGATGGTGCCCAGCCCTTGCAGGTAGGCAACCAGAGCGTCCATTTCAGTCTTGCCCTTGACCGCGTCGCGGGCACCGGCGATGTCCTCGTCGGTGTAGGGCGTGCCGAGGGTGCGCAACACTTCCATTTTCCTGGCGGTCAGCTTGCCGTCGAGGGTGTTCTCCACCAGCCACGGGTAGGCCGGCATCTTCGACTCCGGCACCACGTTGCGCGGGTTGTACAGGTGCGCGCGGTGCCAGTCGTCGGAGTAGCGGCCGCCGACGCGGGCCAGGTCAGGCCCGGTACGCTTGGAACCCCACAGGAACGGGTGGTCCCACACGCTTTCACCGGCTACCGAGTAGTGGCCGTAGCGCTCGGTTTCGGCGCGGAACGGACGGATCATCTGCGAGTGGCACTGTACGCAGCCTTCACGGATGTAGATGTCGCGGCCTTCCAGCTCCAGCGCGACGCGGGGCTTCATGCCCTCGACCGGCTTGTTGGTGACGTCCTGGAAGAACAGCGGGACGATCTGGGTCAGGCCGCCGATGCTCACGGCGATGACCATGAAGAAGGCCAGCAGGCCGATATTCTTCTCGACTACTTCGTGCTTCATCAGTGAGCTCCAACGACAGCGATCTGAGCGGCGGCTTCAGCTTCGGCCGGCTGCGAGGCGCGGACGGTGCGCCAAACGTTGTAGGCCATCAGCAGCATGCCGGAGGCGAAGAACGCACCGCCCAGTGCACGCACGATAAAGCCCGGGTGGCTGGCCTGCAGCGCTTCGACGAAGGAGTAGGTGAGGGTGCCGTCGTCGTTGATGGCGCGCCACATCAGGCCCTGGGTGATGCCGTTGACCCACATCGAGGCGATGTACAGCACGGTGCCGATGGTCGCCAGCCAGAAGTGCGCGTTGATCAGGCCCACGCTGTGCATCTGCACGCGGCCATAGATTTTCGGAATCATGTGGTACAGCGCGCCGATCGAGATCATCGCTACCCAGCCCAGAGCGCCGGCGTGTACGTGGCCGATGGTCCAGTCGGTGTAGTGCGACAGCGAGTTGACGGTCTTGATCGCCATCATCGGGCCTTCGAAGGTCGACATGCCGTAGAACGCCAGCGATACCACCAGAAAACGCAGGATCGGGTCGGTGCGCAGCTTATGCCAGGCGCCCGACAGGGTCATCATGCCGTTGATCATGCCGCCCCAGCTCGGGGCCAGCAGGATGATCGACATCGCCATGCCCAGCGACTGCGCCCAGTCGGGCAGCGCGGTGTAGTGCAGGTGGTGGGGGCCTGCCCAGATGTACAGGGTGATCAGCGCCCAGAAGTGCACGATCGACAGGCGATACGAGTAGATCGGGCGTTCGGCCTGCTTGGGTACGAAGTAGTACATCATGCCCAGGAAGCCGGTGGTCAGGAAGAAGCCCACGGCGTTGTGGCCGTACCACCACTGGATCATCGCGTCGGTCGCGCCCGAGTAGGCCGAATACGACTTGAACAGGCTGACCGGCAGCGAGGCGTGGTTGACGATGTGCAGCATCGCGGTCACCACGATGAAGGCACCGTAGAACCAGTTGCCCACATAGATGTGCTTGGTCTTGCGCTTGACGATGGTGCCGAAGAACACCGCACCGTAGGTAACCCACACGATGGCCAGCAAAATGGCGATAGGCCATTCCAGTTCTGCGTATTCCTTGGTCGTGGTGTAGCCCAGCGGCAGGGTAACCAGCGCGCCGACGATCACCGCTTGCCAGCCCCAGAAGGTGAAGGCCGCGAGGCTGTCGGAAATCAGTCGCGTCTGGCAGGTTCGCTGCACGACATAGTAGGAAGTGGCAAACAGTGCGCACCCACCGAAGGCGAAGATCACCAGGTTGGTGTGCAGGGGGCGCAGGCGTCCAAAGCTCGTCCACGGCAGGTCCAGGTTCAGCTGAGGCCAGACCAGTTGCGAGGCGATGAAGACACCGAGGCCCATGCCAAGGATCCCCCAGACCACCGTCATGATGGCGAACTGGCGGACGACCTTATAGTTATAAGCAGTCGGACTGATTGCTGTGCTCATTCTAAGGTTCCACGGTTTGGGTGTTTTTGTTGGTTAAAAAATCGGCGCAAGTATGTATAAACCGTGTGGTTATTGCAACGCGATGGAAATCGCGCCGCACCTTGCGAAGGCCGATTTTACGGCGTTTCCAGCCGATTGGCGGTGGGAAGTGTACACAATCGCAAGGCGATAATGTGCACCATTATTCCGCTTTCGTTGTGCACGCATTAAGCTGCCTTGGCACTATCGTCCTGCGTGGTCAGGGCAGGCAATTCGCACTTGGGCCGGGATCCATCAGCCTTTGGTGGTGGCTCGCGAACAGAAAGTGCGCCAAAAAGGTGCATTCAGGTGCAAGACTTCAAGCCACTGTGGCAACAAGCTTAGTCTCGATCAGGGGGGGTGCAAGGCGGGTGTGCGGCGGGGTGCGACACTTGGTCGCAAGGGGCGGTGGGAACCGCCGCACCGTTGTCGATGCGGCGGTTTGAGTCAAGGCTCAGTTACATCATCGTTTCACTTGGCAGTTACGTTCTCTGCCGGTTGCGACAGGCTGTAGACATAGGCCGCCAGCAGGTGGACCTTGTCGTTGCCCTGAATGTCCTGCTGCGCCGGCATCTGGCCCTGACGGCCGTAACGGATGGTCTGCTGCAGCTGGGCATAGCTCGAACCGTAGATGAATGCCTGCGGGTGGGTCAGGTCAGGTGCGCCCATCGCCGGGGTGCCTTTGCCTTCCGGTCCGTGGCAGGCCACGCAGTTGGTGGCGAACAGCTGCTTGCCGTTTTCCACGTCGGCCTTGGCGTCCTTGGGCAGGCTGCGGCCATCGAGGTTGGTCAGCACGAACCCGGCCACATCGGCCACGCCCTGCTCGCCGATCACTTCGGCCCAGGCCGGCATCACGCCGTGACGACCGCCCATGATCGAAGCCTTGATGGTTTCCGGGTCACCGCCCCAGCGCCAGTCATTGTCGGTGAGGTTGGGGAAGCCGTAGGCACCCTTGGCGTCCGAGCCGTGGCACACCGAGCAGTTGGAGGCGAACAGGCGACCGCCCATTTTCAGCGCCTGCGGGTCCTTGGCCACTTCTTCCACCGGCATGGCGGCGAACTTGGCGAAGATCGGCCCGAACTTGGCGTCGGCGCGGTCCATTTCCTTTTGCCACTCGTTGGCGCCGGTCCAGCCGTTCTCGTAGCCGGGCAGGATGCCTTTCCAGTTGCCCAGGCCCGGGTACAGGATCAGGTAGCCCACCGAGAACACCAGGGTGCCGACGAACAGCCAGAACCACCACTTGGGCAGCGGGTTGTCGTACTCCTCGATGCCGTCGAAGCTGTGGCCCATGGTCTGGTCGGTGGTGCCCTTGCTCTGGCCCTTGCGGGTGCTGAGCAGCAGCCAGGTCAGGCCGATCAGGCTACCGATGGTCAGTACGCAGATGTACGTACTCCAGAAGGTGGTCATTGCCCGTTACTCCTCGATTCGGATTCTTTGGCGGCAGGTACAAGGCGATCGTCGGCGAACGGCAGCAGGCTCGCTTCGGCGAACTCGCGGTCACGCCGGCCGCTGAACACCCACAGCGCCAGGCCGATGAAGGCGATGGCTACCAGCAGGGTGCCCAGGCCGCGCAACTGGCCGATATCCAGTGTGAAGTCCATGGCGCTTACCTCTTGTTCTTGATCGCGGTGCCGAGCACCTGCAGGTAGGCGACCAGCGCGTCCATCTCGGACTTGCCCTTGAGCGAGGCCACGGCGCCGGTGATATCGTCGTCGCTGTAGGGCACGCCCAGGGTGCGCATCACGCGCAGCTTGGTCTCGGTATGGCTGCTGTCGACCGGGTTGGCCACCAGCCACGGGTAGGCCGGCATCTTCGACTCGGGTACCACGTTGCGCGGGTTGTACAGGTGCGCGCGGTGCCAGTCGTCGGAGTAGCGGCCGCCGACGCGGGCCAGGTCAGGGCCGGTACGCTTGGAGCCCCACAGGAACGGGTGGTCCCACACGCTTTCACCGGCTACCGAGTAGTGGCCGTAGCGTTCGGTTTCGGCGCGGAACGGACGGATCATCTGCGAGTGGCACTGTACGCAGCCTTCACGGATGTAGATGTCGCGGCCTTCCAGCTGCAGCGCGGTGTAGGGCTTCATGCCTTCGACCGGCTTGTTGGTGACGTCCTGGAAGAACAGCGGGACGATCTGGGTCAGGCCGCCGATGCTGACGGCAAACACCATCAACAGCACCAGCAGGAAGACGTTCTTCTCGATTACTTCGTGTTTCATCAGGTTCTCCTCAGGCCAGCTGCGCAGTGGCGTTGGCGGTCTCGCCCGCTGGGGCACGCACGGTGCGCCAGGTGTTCCAGGCCATCAGGAACATGCCGGTGAGGAAGATCGCACCGCCCACGAACCGCACGATGAAGCCAGGGTGGCTGGCCACCAGGGTTTCGACGAAGGAGTAGGTCAGGGTGCCGTCGGCGTTGACTGCACGCCACATCAGGCCCTGGGCGATGCCGTTGACCCACATCGAGGCGATGTACAGCACGGTGCCGATGGTGGCGAGCCAGAAGTGCGCGTTGATCAGGCCCAGGCTGTACATCTGCTCGCGGCCGAACACTTTCGGGATCATGTGGTACAGCGCGCCGATCGAGATCATCGCTACCCAGCCAAGGGCGCCGGCGTGTACGTGGCCGATGGTCCAGTCGGTGTAGTGCGACAGGGCGTTGACGGTCTTGATCGCCATCATCGGGCCTTCGAAGGTCGACATGCCGTAGAACGCCAGCGACACCACCAGAAAGCGCAGGATCGGGTCGCTGCGCAGCTTATGCCAGGCGCCCGAGAGGGTCATCATGCCGTTGATCATGCCGCCCCAGCTCGGGGCCAGCAGGATCAGCGACATCACCATGCCCAGCGACTGCGCCCAGTCGGGCAGGGCGGTGTAGTGCAGGTGGTGCGGGCCGGCCCAGATGTACAGGGTGATCAGCGCCCAGAAGTGCACGATCGACAGGCGATACGAGTACACCGGGCGCTCGGCCTGCTTGGGCACGAAGTAGTACATCATGCCCAGGAAGCCTGCGGTCAGGAAGAAGCCTACGGCGTTGTGGCCGTACCACCATTGCACCATCGCGTCGGTGGCGCCGCCGTACAGCGAGTACGACTTGGTCAGGCTGACCGGGATTTCCAGGTTGTTGACGATATGCAGGATCGCCACGGTGATGATGAACGCACCGAAGAACCAGTTGCCCACGTAGATGTGCTTGGTGGTGCGCTTCATCAGGGTGCCGAAGAACACCACGGCGTAGGCCACCCAGACGATGGTGATCAGGATGTCGATCGGCCATTCCAGTTCGGCGTATTCCTTGGAGCTGGTATAACCCAGCGGCAGGCTGACGGCCGCGAGCACGATCACCAGTTGCCAGCCCCAGAAGGTAAAGGCGGCAAGGCGTGGCGAGAACAGCACGGTCTGGCAGGTACGCTGTACCGAGTAGTAGGAGGCGGCGAACAGTGCACAGCCCCCGAAGGCGAAGATCACCGCGTTGGTGTGCAAGGGGCGCAGGCGCCCGAAGCTGGTCCACGGGAGGTCGAAGTTGAGTGAAGGCCAGACGAGCTGCGCGGCGAGAAAAACGCCGAGCCCCATCCCGACGATTCCCCACACCACCGTCATAATGGCGAATTGGCGGACCACCTGGTAGTTGTAGGCGGTACTGCTGGTTGTGTTCATGTATGGGTTCCCATCCACGGTTATAGGCAGGCTAAACAGCGAGGCAAGCATGAGTAATGGGCAAGTGGCCGGTATTGACGGGGATCAATGGGCGCAGTGGGTCGAACAACGCGGCTGGTTGTACGATGCCCCGCAAAATCAGGCAGATGCGTCGCCCCTGGGGTGCCTGATCCTGGCCCACGGCGCGGGCGCACCCATGGACAGCGCGTTCATGACCGACATGGCGCAGAGGCTTGCCGCGCAAGGGCTGGCGGTACTGCGCTTCGAGTTTCCCTACATGGCCCAGCGCCGGCTCGATGGTGGCAGAAGGCCGCCAAACCCCCAGGCCCGCCTGCTCGACTGCTGGCGCGAAGTGGTGGCCCAGGTGCGACCATTGGTCGCTGGGCCACTGGTGATCGGCGGGAAGTCCATGGGCGGGCGCATGGCCAGCCTGGTGGCGGACGAACTGGGGGTGGATGCGCTGGTGTGCCTGGGGTACCCGTTCTATGCCGCGGGCAAGCCCGAGAAGCCGCGGGTGGCGCACCTGGCCGAACTGAAGACGCCAACCCTGATCGTGCAAGGCGAGCGTGATGCGCTGGGCAATCGCGAGACGGTGGAGGGGTATGCACTGTCGTCAGCCATCGAGCTGTGCTGGCTGGTGGCAGGGGATCATGACTTGAAGCCGCTGAAGGCCTCGGGGTTCAGCCATGCGCACCACCTGGGGGCGGCGGCGGACAGCATCGTGGCGTTTTTACGCTGATGGCCGCTTCGCCGGCAAGGCCGGCTCCTGCAACGACCGCAGTCCCCTGCAGGAGCCGGCCTTGTCGGCGAAGCCTTTGAATCAGTCGCGGTATTCGCACAGGTAGGCGGTATCGACCTTCACCTGCAGCTGGAACTTGCTGTCGGCCGGCACATTGAACTGGCTGCCGGCGGTAAAGGTTTCCCAGTTGTCGCTGCCCGGCAGCTTGACGATCAGGGCGCCGGACACCACGTGCATGATCTCGCGCTTGGCCGTACCGAACTCGTACTCGCCCGGGGCCATCACGCCGACAGTGGCCGGGCCTTCGGCGCTGGTGAAGGCGATCGACTTGACCGTGCCATCAAAGTACTCGTTGACCTTAAACATGGGCGACTCCTGAAAGGGGCAAAAAAGGGCTGGCCAGTATGCCCAAGCCTCCCGGTGGCGTCATCCGCTTTCAGGCGCCCTGGGCCGGCAGGCTCAGCGGCAGCAGGCGTGCGGTATTGCGCGCATCTTCCAGGGCGCGGTGCTGCTGCCCGACAAACTGCAGCCCGGCCAGGGCCAGCGCGCCCTTGAGCCCGGGCGGGCGTTTCAGGTGGCGGGCCTTGGCGAAGCGCTGCTTGAGGTTGAGGTGGCAGGTGTCGGCCAGCAGGCTGTGCACCTGGTGCACCTGCCATTCCTGCAGCAGCTGGCGGCGATCGTAGTCGCCCCAGCTGACCCAGCCCTGCAGGTGCGCCTGCTGATGCTGCAGCCAGTGCTCGAACCCGTCCCACACCTTGGCAAAGGAGGCGGCGGCGTCGATGTCCGCCTGGGCGATATGCGTCAGCTCACGGCAAAAGGGCGTCAGCAGCGGGCGCCGCCGGGGTTTTACGAAGCGCTGGAAGTGGTCCACCTCGCGGCCTTCGCGGTTGACCAGGCTGGCGCCGATCTCGATGATTTCCATGTCTTCGATCGGCCAGCCACCCTCGTCGGTGGTAGCTTCCAGGTCGATCACCAACCAGTGGCCCATGGCAGGCTCCTTGACAGATACTCGCCTGAGCGTAGCCAATCTGTTGCCTGTGCGGTATCCCGTGGCCATTTGCCTGATGGTTCTGCCAGTTGTGCAAGCGTAGGAAAACGCCTAGTTTAGGCGCGAACCCGTAAAGAGTGTGTTGCCTTGAGTTCAGCGTCACTGCCACAGGTCGTGCTCTCCCTGTCGATGCTCGCGGTGGCGTGGCTGACCACACCGGCGTGTGCCCAGGAGCAGATCAGGATCGGCGCAGCGCACTTTCCGCCGTACACCGTCAATCCCGAACGCGATACCGACAGCGGCCTGCTGGCGCAGTTGATCCAGGCCTTGAACGCGCTTCAGGACACCTACCATTTCACGCTGGTGCCCACCTCCATACCGCGACGCTTTCGCGACTTCAACGAGGGTCGCATCGACATGGCGATCTTCGAAAACCCTGACTGGGGCTGGAAAGGCATCGACTTCGTCAAGGTCGATCTCGGCCTCGAAGATGCCGAAGTCTTCGTCACGCACAATATCGAAGGCCGCGGCCAGGGCTACTTCGACAGCCTGCAGGGCAAGCGCCTGGCGTTGTACAGCGGCTATCACTACGCCTTCGCCGGTTTCAATGCCGACGCCAGGTACCTGCAGCAAACATTCGGCGCCACCTTGACCTATTCCCACGACAGCAACCTGATGATGGTGCAGCGCGACCGCGCCGACGTGGCCTTGGTGACCCGTTCGTACCTGTACGACTTTCTGGCGCGCCACGAGGATTACCGAGGCCAGTTCCTGGCCTCCGAGCGTACCGACCAGACCTATCACCATTACGCACTGTTGCGTCCCCAGGCACCGATCAGTGGCGAGGCCTTTGCCCGTCTGTTGCAGCAACTGCACGAGAACGGTCAGTTGCAGGACATTTTCGGGCCTTACCAGATCGGTGTCAGCGCGGCCCATTCGCCCTAAATTCGCCCACGGTTTTCACGTCAACAGCAGTGAGATTGTCTCTTCCACTTCGTGAGCCCAAGACCATGCCTTCCGATACCGCAACCTGCGCGTTGTCCCTGCCGCGCTGGCGCAGCCTCAGCGCCGATGAAACCGACTGCCACCTGAGCCTGGTGCTCGAAGACACGCCATTGGTGCGCCTGCGTCTGGAGCGCGGTGACGACCTCAACGTGCACCTTGAATACACCTGCCCCGAGCGCCCACAGCAGGCGTTGTGGGCCGCGTGCTACTGGCTGTTTTCCCGCGATCCGGGGTGTCAGCGCCTGTGCTGGCATCTGGCGCAGGTGCCCGAGGCGGCACTGGCCAGCGGCCTGCT
This sequence comes from Pseudomonas sp. 8209, assembly GCF_028682105.1. Taxonomy (NCBI): domain Bacteria; kingdom Pseudomonadati; phylum Pseudomonadota; class Gammaproteobacteria; order Pseudomonadales; family Pseudomonadaceae; genus Pseudomonas; species Pseudomonas sp. 8209. The sequence continues at coordinate 38,853 of NZ_JANIAH010000011.1, read as the reverse complement.
GGTGGCCGACGAACAGGCGGGGCGCTACCGCTGCGAACGCACGCTGTTCTGGCAGTTGCCGCAACCGTGGTTGGGCGAATCGCTGTCGGGCGTGTACCCGCAGCAGATGCAGATCAGTGCCGGCAAGCGTCATCCGCGCCGTGCGCCCAAGCCGCGGGGGGAAGTGTATCGGCGCTTCGATGCGCGGCTGGGGGCCTGGATCTCGTTGCGGACCCTGGAAATCGACCACGACCTGGAGCGCTTCAACCGTTGGCAGAACAACCCGCGGGTGCTGAGCTTCTGGCAGGAGGGCGGCAGCCTCGAACAGCACCGCGACTACCTGAGCAAGCTTGAGGCCGACCCGCACACACTGACCCTGATCGGCTGCTTCGACGACCAGCCGTTTGCCTACTTCGAAGCCTACTGGGCCAAGGAGGACCGGATTGCACCGTTCTATGCGGCCGACGACTACGACCGCGGCATTCACATGCTGGTAGGGGAGCAGACGCACCGCGGGCCGCACAAGGTGGCCAGCTGGCTGTCGGCGCTGGTGCACTACCTGTTCCTGGACGACCCGCGCACCCAGCGCGTGGTGGCCGAGCCTCGGGCCGACAATGCCAAGATGATCGGGTACATGCATGACCAGTGCTTTCACTGCGAGAAGGAATTCGACTTCCCGCACAAGCGTGCGGCGCTGATGATCCTGGGACGCGAGCGCTTCTTCGAGCGCTGCAGGCTGGTATAGGCCGGCAACCGATCCTGTAGGCGCCGGCGTTGCCGGCGAACCAGCACAAGGCGCTCGTGCTGCCGGACACCCGGCATCTGGCCTGGAGGGAGGGTCGCCGGCAACGCCGGCTCCTACAGGGCAGCAGCGGCGCAGGGTGGCCCCTTCAGGCCACCTCACCCCGCGCCAGCGACACCTTGCGGCAATGCACCAGCGCATCGCGAATCATGAAGTTCACCAGGGTCGGCGACACGCCCAGCTCCTTGGCGATGTCCTTCTGCGGCACGCCATGCAGGCGGTACATCTCGAACGCATAGCGGGTGCGCTGCGGCAGCTCGCTCAGCGCATCGGCAATGTGCTCAAGCGTCGCGAAATTGATGTGCGTGGCTTCGGGCGAGGCACCATGGATGACCACATTCAGACCTTCCTCTTCGCTGCCGGAATACTTCAGCTCCATCGCCTGCTTGCGGTAATGGTCGATGGCCAGGTTGCGCACGATCTGGAACAGGTAGCTCAACTGCGCCTTGAACGACGAGGTGATCTGCGGGGCTGCACTGAGCCGGAAGAAAGCGTCCTGCACGACATCCTCGGCGCGTGAGCGACACCCGGTGATCCGGGCGGCAATTTTCACCAGAATGCTGCGATTGTCGACGAACGCTTGGAGTAACGGTGAATCGCACTTACTTGTGGACAGTTGTTCCGCCATGGAAATTTCACCTTGTTCTCGAAGAGGGAAGCGAAGCACTCCGCGAGGAGATGCTTCCTACGACGTGCGACAAGCTATTCTTAATGATAATTATTGTCAAATGCGAAAAGTAATACTTCAAACTGTTTTTTGGTTCTAAGCACCACTCCGTGATCCGCTTCGAAAATCACCGGTCGCCGCGCCACAGTGGCGCCTAATTATTTCACCCGTTCATCCGTTCCCCTGTGTACATCCTCGGCCCCTGAAGGGCGTGTGCCGGTGCCCGAACACCCGGCTCCCTGCGCCCCGCGATGCCGATTTTCACGTACAGACACTGGCAGGAACTTTCCATGACGGACGCCTTCGAACTCCCGGTTACGCTGGTCCAGGCCCTCACCCAGCGTGCTGCGCTGACCCCTGAGCGGGTGGCCTTGCGCTTTCTCGCCGAAGACGCCCGCGACCAGGCCGTGCTCAGCTACCGTGACCTGCACCTGCGTGCATGCAGCATCGCCGCCGCATTGCAGGCGCGTGCGGTGCCGGGCGACCGCGCGATCCTGCTGTTCCCCAGTGGCCCGGACTACGTCGCCGCGTTCTTCGGCTGCCTGTATGCCGGGGTTATCGCCGTGCCGGCCTATCCGCCGGAATCCTCGCGCACCCACCACCAGGCCCGCCTGCTGTCGATCATCGAGGACGCCCAGCCGCGCCTGCTGCTGACCGTCGACAACCTGCACAACAGCCTGCTGGCCCTGGATGCACTCAAGGGCGAGGATGCGCCGCAGCTGCTCAGCGTCGATCACCTCGACGCCGGCCTGGGCGAGCAGTGGCAGGCCCCGTCGCTCAAGCCGGACGACATCGCCTTTCTGCAGTACACCTCCGGCTCCACCGCGCTGCCCAAGGGCGTGCAGGTCAGCCACGGCAACCTGGTGGCCAACGAAGTGCTGATCCGCCACGGCTTCGGTATCGACGTGAACCCCGACGACGTGATCGTCAGCTGGCTGCCGCTGTACCACGACATGGGCCTGATCGGCGGCCTGCTGCAACCGATCTTCAGCGGCGTGCCCTGCGTGCTGATGGCCCCGGCCTACTTCCTGGCGCGGCCACAGCGCTGGCTGCAGGCGATCAGCGATTACCGCGGCACCATCAGCGGCGGGCCGGACTTCGCCTACCGCCTGTGCAACGAGCGCGTCAGCAGTGCGGCGCTGGCCAGCCTCGACCTGAGCTGCTGGCGCGTGGCCTATTCGGGCTCCGAGCCGATCCGCCAGGACAGCCTCGACAGCTTTGCCGACAAATTCGCCGCGTGCGGTTTCGTGCCCTCGAGTTTCTTCGCCAGCTACGGCCTGGCCGAAGCCACCCTGTTCGTCAGTGGCAGCGTGCGCGGCGGCGGTATCCCCGCGCTGGCGCTGGACAGCGCGGCACTGGCGCACAACCGCGCCGAAGCAGGCGAGGGCAGCGTGCAGATGAGCTGCGGCTTCAGCCAGCCGCTGCACGCGGTGCAGGTCGTCGAACCGCACACCCTGGCCGTGCTGGGCGACAACCAGGTGGGCGAGATCTGGGCCGCCGGCCCGAGCATCGCCCACGGTTACTGGCGCAACCCCGAGGCCAGCGCAAAGACCTTCGTCGAGCACGGCGGGCGCACCTGGCTGCGCACCGGCGACCTGGGCTTCATGCGTGACGGCGAACTGTTCGTCACCGGGCGCCTTAAGGACATGCTCATCGTACGCGGGCACAACCTCTACCCGCAGGACCTGGAAAAGACCCTGGAGCGCGAGGTCGACGTGCTGCGCAAGGGCCGCGTGGCGGTGTTCGCCGTCGACGACCAGGGCGAGGAGGGCATCGGCATCGCGGTAGAGATCAGCCGCAACGTGCAGAAGGTCATCGAGCCGGCGAGCCTGATCCGCACCCTGCGCCAGGTCATCGCCGATGCCTGCCAGCAGGCCCCGGCGGTGGTGCTGCTGCTCAACCCCGGTGCGTTGCCCAAGACCTCCAGCGGCAAGTTGCAGCGTTCGGCCTGCCGCCTGCGCCTGCACGATGGCAGCCTGGACTGCTACGCCCGCTTCCCGGATGCCCAGGCGCCTGCCGCATGCCACGCCGCGCCGAGCGGCGACGGGTTGCAGGCGCTGATCGCGCGGCTGTGGTGCGAGCAACTGAACGTGGCCGAGGTGGGCGAAGACGATCACTTCTTCCTGCTCGGCGGCAACTCCATCGCCGCCACCCAGCTCACGGCGCGCCTGCGTGACGAACTGGGGCTGGAACTGAGCCTGAGCCTGCTGTTCGAAGCGCCGACCCTGGCAGGCTTCACTGCCCAGGTGGCCCGCCTGCACATCGACGGCGGGGTGGCCCAGGGCGTCATCGCGCAATTGCCCCGCGAACAGGCGCTGCCGCAATCGCTGGCTCAGGCCCGGCTGTGGCTGCTGTGGCAACTGGAGCCTGGCAGTGCGGCCTACAACATCCCGGGTGGCCTGCGCCTGCGCGGCGAACTGGACGAGGCCGCGCTGCGCAGCAGCTTCCAGGCGCTGGTGGCCCGCCATGAAGCGCTGCGCACGGTGTTTGCCGACCACCACGGGCAACCGGTGCAGCGCGTGCTGGCGAACCTGGCGTTGCAGGTGCACAGCCTGGACCTGGGGCACGAAACCCCGGCCCGCGTTCAGCAGTTGCGCGAAGACGAGGCGCGCCAACCCTTCGACCTGGAGCGCGGGCCGCTGCTGCGGGTCACCCTGGTACGCCAGGACAACGAAACCCATCAGCTGTGGGTGACCCTGCACCACATCATCGCCGACGGCTGGTCGATGAACATTCTGCTGGGCGAATTCGCGCGCCTGTATGCCGCCGCCTGCCAGGGCCAGCAGGCGCGACTGAATACGTTGCCGGTGCATTACGCCGACTATGCCAGCTGGCAGCGCCAGTGGCTGGCCCAGGGGGAAAGTACCCGCCAGCTCGCCTACTGGAAGGCCTTGCTCGGCGATGCGCAGCCGGTGCTCGACCTGCCCACCGATCACCCGCGCTCGGTGCAGCAGCGCAACAGTGCCAAGCGCCTGAGCCTGCGTCTTGAGCCGGCGCTGGGCACTGCACTGCGCCAGGTGGCCCAGGCCCACGATGCCAGCCTGTTCATGCTGTTGCTGGCGGCCTGGCAAACCCTTCTGCACCGCTACAGCGGCCAGCGCGACATCCGTGTCGGCGTGCCCAATGCCAACCGCCCGCGCCTGGAAACCCAGGGCCTGGTCGGCTTCTTCATCAACCCCCAGGTGCTGCGTGCCGAGCTTGACCCGCGCCAGCCCTTCAGTGCCTTGCTGGCCCAGGTGCGCCAGCGCACCCTTGAAGCCCAGGCCAACCAGGACCTGCCGTTCGAGCAGTTGGTCGAAGCCTTCCCCGAGGCCCGCGAGCAGGGCCTGTTCCAGGTCATGTTCAACCACCAGCAGCGCGACCTCGGCGCCTTGCGCCGCCTGCCGGGGCTGTTGGCCGACGAACTGGCGTGGCACAGCCGCGAGGCCAAGTTCGACCTGCAACTGCACAGCGAAGAAGACCACCAGGGCCGCATCAGCCTTTCCTTCGACTATGCCGACGAGCTGTTCGACGCTGCCAGCATCGAGCGCCTGGCCGCGCAACTGGTCAGCCTGCTGCAGCAGGTGAGCAGCGCGCCGCATCTGCCGCTGGCCGAGCTGAACCTGCTCGACGCCCCGGGCCGCGCCCAACTGCTCGACTGGGGCCAGGCCCCGGCAACGGCCCCCGGCCAGTGGCTGGTGGAGCAACTCAACGAACAGGCGCGCAGCACCCCGCAGCGCACCGCGCTGGTATGGGCCGGCGGCAGCCTGGACTACGCGAGCCTGCACACCCAGGCCAACCGCCTGGCCCATTACCTGCGCGACAAGGGCGTGGGCCCGGACGTGTGCGTGGCGATTGCCGCCGAGCGTTCGCCGCAGCTGCTGGTGGGCCTGCTGGCGATTCTCAAGGCCGGTGGTGCCTACGTGCCGCTGGACGTCGACTACCCGGCCGAGCGCCTGGCCTACATGCTCGCCGACTGCGGCGCAAGCCTGCTGCTCAGCCACAGCGAGGTGCTCGAACGCCTGCCCCAGGTCGAGGGCGTGAGTACCATCGCCATGGACACCCTGCACCTGGACAACTGGCCCAGCCAGGCGCCGGGCCTGCACCTGCACGGTGACAACCTGGCCTACGTGATCTACACCTCCGGCTCCACCGGCCAGCCCAAGGGCGTGGGCAACACCCATGCGGCCCTGGCCGAGCGCCTGCACTGGATGCAGGCCACCTATGCGCTGGACGACCACGACGTGCTGCTGCAAAAAGCCCCGATCAGCTTCGACGTGTCGGTGTGGGAATGCTTCTGGCCGCTGGCCCAGGGCTGCACGCTGGTGCTGGCCGGCCCCGGCGAGCACCGTGACCCGCAGCGCATCGCCGAACTGGTGCAGCAGCATGGCGTGACCACGCTGCACTTCGTGCCGCCGCTGTTGCAGGTGTTCGTGCAGGAGCCCCTGGCGGCCGCCTGTATCAGCCTGCGCCGGGTGTTCTCCGGCGGCGAGGCGTTGCCGGCGGCGCTGCGCGACCGTGTGCTGCAGGTACTGCCGCACGTGGCACTGCACAACCGCTATGGCCCGACCGAAACCGCGATCAATGTCACCCACTGGCACTGCCGCCGTGAAGACGGCCTGCGCTCGCCCATCGGCCGGCCCCTGGCCAACGTGCAGTGCCAGGTGCTCGATGAGGAGCTGGCGCTTTCGCCTGTGGGGGTGCCCGGTGAGCTGTGCCTGGGCGGTGCGGGCCTGGCCCGTGGCTACCTGGGCCGGCCGGGCCTCACCGCCGAACGCTTCGTGCCCGGCGCCGACGGCCAGCGCCTGTACCGCAGCGGCGACCGTGCGCGCTGGCTGGCCGACCTGGGGGCACTGGAATACCTGGGCCGCATCGACCAGCAGGTCAAACTGCGCGGTTTTCGTGTAGAGCCCGAAGAGGTGCAGGCCTGCCTGCTGGCCCAGCCGGGTGTGGAGCAGGCCGTGGTGCTGGTACGCGACACGGCGGCCGGCCCGCAACTGGTCGGCTACTACACCCACGCGCACGACTGCGGCGAAGCATTGCTGAGCGCACTGGCGGCGCAATTGCCGCCCTACATGATGCCCGCGCAACTGGTGCACCTGGCGCAGATGCCGCTGGGCCCCAGCGGCAAGCTCGACCGCAAGGCGCTGCCCGAGCCGAGCTGGCAGCAGCGCGTGCATGTTGCCCCGGTCACGCCGCTGCAACAGCAGATCGCCGCCATCTGGTGCGATGTGCTGGGCCTGGCGCGGGTCGGCCTGGACGATGACTTCTTCGCCCTCGGCGGGCACTCGCTGCTGGCCACCCAGATCATCGCCCGCGCGCGCCAGGCCTGCGACGTCGAACTGCCGCTGCGCACCCTGTTCGAAGCCAGCGCGCTGGGCGCCTTCGCCGCGCGCATCGAGGCCCTGCAACTGGCCGGGCAGCACAACCTGCAAGGCGAAATAACGCGCATCGACCGCAGCCAGCCGGTGCCGCTGTCGTACTCGCAGCAGCGCATGTGGTTCCTCTGGCAGATGGAGCCGGACAGCCCGGCCTACAACGTCGGCGGCATGGCGCGCCTGCGCGGGGTGCTGGACGTCAGCCGCTTCGAACAGGCCCTGCAGGCGCTGATCGTGCGCCACGAGACCTTGCGCACCACCTTCCCGAGCATCGATGGCGTACCGTACCAGGCCGTTTCGCCCGACACCGGGCTGGTGATGAACTGGCTGGACTTTTCGGCCCACGACCAGGTGCAGCGTAAGCAGCAACTGCAGGCCCTGGCGGACGAGCAGGCGCACCAACCGTTCGACCTGGAAACCGGGCCGCTGCTGCGTGCCTGCCTGGTCAAGGCCGGCGAGCAGGAGCACTACTTCGTGCTCACCCTGCACCACATCGTCACCGAGGGCTGGGCCATGGACATCTTTGCCCGCGAGCTGGGCGAGCTGTACGAAGCGTTTCTCGACGACCGCGATTCGCCGCTCGAACCGCTGCCGGTGCAGTACCTGGACTACAGCGTGTGGCAGCGCCAGTGGCTGGAGGCCGGCGAGCGCCAGCGCCAGCTGGACTACTGGCGCGCACAGCTGGGCGATGAACACCCGGTGCTGGAATTGCCCGCCGATCGTCCGCGCCCGGCGGTGCAGAGCCACCGCGGCGAGCTGTACCGCTTCGACCTGAGCGATGAGCTGGCCGCCAGGGTGCGCGCCTTCAATGCCGAGCATGGCCTGACCCTATTCATGACCATGACCGCCACCCTGGCGCTGCTGCTGTACCGCTACAGCGGGCAGACCGACCTGCGCATCGGCGCACCGGTGGCCAACCGCATCCGCCCGGAAAGCGAGGGGCTGATCGGCGCCTTCCTCAACACCCAGGTGCTGCGTTGCCAGCTGGACGGGCAGATGCGCGTGGCCGACCTGATCGAGCAGGTGCGTCAGACCGTGATCGACGGCCAGTCGCACCAGGACCTGCCGTTCGACCACCTGGTCGAAGCCTTGCAGCCACCGCGCAGCGCCGCCTACAACCCGCTGTTCCAGGTGATGTGCAACGTGCAGCGCTGGGAATTCCAGCAGAGCCGCCAACTGGCCGGCATGCAGGTGGAGTACCTGGTCAACGACGCCCGGGCGACCAAGTTCGACCTCAACCTGGAAGTCACCGACCTCGACCGTCGCCTGGGCTGCTGCCTGACCTACAGTTGCGACCTGTTCGACGCGCCGCGCATCGCGCGCATGGCGGCGCACTGGCAGCGGTTGCTCGACGCCTTGCTGGCCGACCCGCAGCAACGCCTGTGCGAACTGCCGCTGCTGGGCCAGGGCGAGCGCCAGGCCCTGTTCGACAACCTGGCCGGCGACCCCGCAGCGCCGGGCCTGAACCGCACCGTGCATGACCTGTTCAGTGCACAGGCCCAGCGCACCCCGGATGCACTGGCACTGACCTTTGCCGGCGAACACCTGAGCTACGCCCAGCTCGATGCCCGGGCCAACCGCCTGGCGCGGGTGCTGCGCGAACGTGGCGTGGGCCCGCAGGTGCGGGTGGGCCTGGCGCTGGAGCGTTCGGCGCAGCTGGTGATCGGCCTGCTGGCGATCCTCAAGGCCGGCGGCGCCTACGTGCCGCTGGACCCGGAATACCCCCTCGAACGCCTGCAGTACATGATCCAGGACAGCGGCATCGGCCTGCTGCTGGGCCAGCGCTCGCTGTTCGACAGGCTGGGCGAGCTGCCGCCCGGCGTGGCCCGCTGGTGCCTGGACGACGACGCGGCGGCGCTGCACGGCTACAGCGCCGAGGCCTTGCCGTCACTCAGCCTGCCGGGCCATCAGGCCTACCTGATCTACACCTCCGGCTCCACCGGCAAGCCCAAGGGCGTGGTGGTCAGCCATGGCGAGATCGCCATGCACTGCCTGGCGGTGATCAAGGCGTTCGGCATGTGCAGCGACGACTGCGAGCTGCACTTCTATTCGATCAACTTCGACGCGGCCACCGAGCGCCTGCTGGTGCCATTGCTCAGCGGCGCACGGGTGGTGCTGCGCGCCCAGGGGCAGTGGGGCGCAGAGGAAATCTGCACGCTGATCCGCCAGCAGCAGGTCAGCGTGCTGGGCTTCACGCCGAGCTACGGCAGCCAGTTGGCGCAATGGCTGGCCAGCCGCGACGAACAGCTGCCGGTGCGCCTGTGCATCACCGGCGGCGAAGCCCTGAACGGCGAGCACCTGCAACGCATTCGCGAGGCGTTCAAGCCGGCGCAGTTCTTCAATGCCTATGGCCCCACCGAAACCGTGGTGATGCCGCTGGCCTGCCTGGCACCACCGGCCCTTGAAGCGGGCGTCGGCAGCGTGCCGATCGGCCGGGTGATCGGCGCCCGCGTGGCGTACATCCTCGATGCCGACCTGGCGCTGCTGCCGCAGGGTTCCATCGGCGAGCTGTACATCGGTGGCGCAGGCCTGGCCCAGGGCTACCATGATCGACCTGGGCTGAGCGCCGAACGCTTCGTCGCCGACCCGTTCAGCCAGCGGGGCGGGCGCCTGTACCGCACCGGCGACCTGGTGCGCCAGCGCGCCGACGGGCTGGTGGAGTACATGGGGCGTATCGACCACCAGGTGAAGATCCGCGGCTTCCGTATCGAGCTGGGTGAGATCGAAAGCCGCCTGCTGGAACATGCCGACGTGCGCGAGGCTGTGGTGCTGGCGCTGGACATGCCCGGCGGCAAGCAACTGGCTGCCTACCTGGTGTGCGAGCAGGCACAGGCCGGCGCCGAACAGCAGGCGGCGCTGCGCGACAGCCTCAAGGCGCAACTGCGGGTGAACCTGCCCGACTACATGGTGCCCGCCCACCTGGTGCTGCTGGATCAGATGCCGCTGACCGGCAACGGCAAGCTCGACCGTCACGCGTTGCCGCTGCCGGACAGGGAGCAGGGCCACGAGCACTACGAGGCGCCACGCAGCGAGGTGGAGCAGCAACTGGCCGCGATCTGGCGCGATGTGCTCAACGTCGAGCGCGTGGGCCTGCAGGACAACTTCTTCGAACTGGGCGGCGACTCGATCCTGTCGATCCAGGTGGTCAGCCGCGCCCGCCAGCTGGGCCTGCACTTCAGCGCCCGCGACCTGTTCCAGCAGCAGACCGTGCAGACCCTGGCCACGGTGGTCAGCCGCAGCCAGGCCACGTTGATCGAACAGGGCCCGCTCAGCGGCGCCGCAGCGCTCACGCCGATCCAGCACTGGTTCTTCGACAGCGACGTGGTGCAACCGCAGCACTGGAACCAGGCCGTGCTGCTGGCGCCTGCCGAACGCCTGGCCGGCGACGCGCTGGAACAGGCCCTGCAGGCGCTGGTGGCGCATCACGATGCACTGCGCCTGCGCTTTTGCGAGGGCCGCGCCAGCTACGCCCCGGCCGATACGCGCGCACTGCTGTGGCAGGCTTCGGTGGCCGATCTGCAGGATTGCCAGGCCCTGTACAGCGATGTGCAGCGCAGCCTCGACCTCGCCGACGGCCCGCTGCTGCGTGCGCTGCTGGTGGAGGACGGGCAGGGCGCCCAGCGCCTGCTGCTGGCGATCCATCACCTGGTGGTGGATGGCGTGTCGTGGCGCGTGCTGCTCGAAGACCTGCAGGCGCTGTACCGTGGCCAGCCGCTGGCAGCCAAGACCAGCGCGATGAGCCACTGGGCCGCACGCCTGGCCACCTATGCCGGCAGCGACTCGCTGCGTGACGAGCAGCACTGGTGGCAGGCGCAGCTCAGTGCCGCCACCCGCGAGCTGCCGTGCGACCACCCCCAGGGTGCCAACCTGCACCGCCAGGCGCACACCGTCAGCGTGCAACTGAGCCAGGGGCAGACGCGCCAGTTGCTGCAGCAGGCCCCCGCGGCCTACCGCACTCAGGTCAACGACCTGTTGCTGACCGCGCTGGCCCGGGTGCTGTGCCGCTGGAGCGGCGATACCTCGGTGCTGGTGCAGCTCGAAGGGCATGGCCGCGAGACCCTGTTCGACGAGATCGACCTGAGCCGCAGCGTCGGCTGGTTCACCAGCGCCTACCCGCTGCGCCTGAGCCCGCTGAACATCGAGGAGGCCGCCGGGCAGGCGGCCTCGATCAAGGCGATCAAGGAGCAACTGCGCAGCGTGCCGCACAAGGGCCTGGGGTATGGGGTACTGCGCTACCTGGCCGATGACGCCACCCGCGAAGCCATGGCCGCGCTGCCCCAGGCGCGCATCACCTTCAACTACCTGGGCCAGTTCGACCAGCAGTTCGGCAGTGCGGCGCTGTATCAGCCGGTGGACGAACCCGCGGGCCTGGCCCACGACCTCGACGCACCGCTGCCCAACTGGCTGAGCGTCGACGGCCAGGTGTACGGCGGCCAGTTGCAGCTGCGCTGGACCTTCAGCCGCGAGCGCTTCGACACCCAGACCATCGAAGAGCTGGCCCGCGCCTACCTCGGCGAGCTGGCGAGCCTGATCGTCCATTGCCTGGATGACGCCAACGGCAGCTTCACGCCGTCGGACTTCCCGCTGGCGCGCCTGACCCAGGCACAGATCGACAGCCTGCCGGTGCCCGCCGCGCAGATCGAGGACGTGTACCCGCTGACCCCGATGCAGGAGGGCATGCTGCTGCACACCCTGCTCGAACCGGGCACCGGCATCTACTACATGCAGGACCGCTACCGCATCAACAGCGAGATCGACCCGCAGCGCTTCGCCCAGGCCTGGCAGGCGGTGGTGGCGCGGCACGAAGCCCTGCGCGCCTCGTTCTGCTGGAATGCCGGCGAAGGCATGCTGCAGATCATTCACAAGCCCGGCACCACGCCCATCGACTATCAGGACTGGAGCGCCGACCCGCAGGCCGATCACGAAGCACGCCTGCAGGCCCTGCACAAGCAGGAGCGCGAGGCCGGTTTCGAGCTGTTGCAGCAGGCGCCGTTCCACCTGCGCCTGATCCGCGTGGGCCAGGCGCAGTACTGGTTCATGATGAGCAACCACCACATCCTCATCGATGCCTGGTGCCGCTCGCTGCTGATGAACGACTTCTTCGAGCTCTACCTGGCCCTGGGCGAGGGCCGTGAGGCGCAGCTGGCGACGCCGCCGCGCTACCGCGACTACATCGGCTGGCTGCAGCACCAGAGCCTGGACGAGGCGCGCCAGTGGTGGCGGCAGAATCTGCAGGGCTTCGAGCGCACCACCTACCTTCCAAGCGACCGCCCGCTGCTGCGCGAGCACGCGAGCGATCACGGCGGCATGCAGGTGGGCGACTGCTACACGCGCCTGGCGGTGGAGGACGGGGTACGCCTGCGCGAGCTGGCCCAGGCCCATCAGCTGACCGTCAACACCTTCGCCCAGGCGGCCTGGGCGCTGGTGCTCAGCCGCTTCAGCGGCGAGCGTGACGTGGTGTTCGGCGTGACCGTGGCCGGGCGCCCGGTCAGCCTGCCGCAGATGCAGCACACCGTGGGCCTGTTCATCAACAGCATCGCACTGCGTGTCACCCTGCCGGCCCCCGGCCAGCGGTGTTCGGTGCGCCAGTGGCTGCAGGGCCTGCTGGAACGCAACATGGAGGTGCGCGAGTACGAGTACCTGCCGCTGGTCAACATCCAGGAATGCAGCGAACTGCCCAAGGGCCAGCCGCTGTTCGACAGCCTGTTCGTGTTCGAGAACGCCCCGGTCGAAGTGGCGGTGCTGGACCGCGCCCAGAGCCTGAATGCAACCTCCGACTCGGGCCGCACCCACACCAACTTCCCGCTCACGGCGGTGTGCTACCCCGGCGACGACCTGGGCCTGCACCTGTCGTTCGACCAGCGCTACTTCGACCGCGCCACCGTCGAACGCCTGCTGGGCGAATTCAAGCGCCTGCTGCTGGCGCTGATGGAGGGCTTGCACGGCGATGTGGCGCAGCTGGCACTGCTGGGCGAGCAGGAACAGCGCTTCCTGCTGCAGGACTGCAACCGCAGCGAGCATGCCTATCCGCTGCAGCAGAGCTACGCGGCGTTGTTCGAGGCGAGGGTGGCGGCGCATCCCGAGCGGGTGGTCGCACGCTGCCTCGAACAGCAGTGCAGCTACGCCGAGCTGAACTGCCAGGCCAACCGCCTCGGGCATGCCCTGGTGGCGGCCGGGGTGCAGGTCGACCAGCCGGTGGCACTGCTGGCCGAGCGCGGGCTGGCGCTGCTGGGCATGATCGTCGGCAGCTTCAAGGCCGGCGCCGGCTACCTGCCGCTGGACCCGGGCCTGCCCGGCGCGCGTCTGCAACGCATCGTCGAGCTCAGCCGCACCCCGGTGATCGTCTGCACCCGGGCCTGCCTGGCCCAGGCACAGGCCCTGCTCGACGAACTGGGGTGTGCCGGGCGGCCGCGCCTGCTGGTGTGGGAGGACATTCAGGCCGGCGACGGCAGCGAAGCCAACCCGGGCATCTACAGCGCGCCGGAGAACCTCGCCTACGTGATCTACACCTCCGGCTCCACCGGCCTGCCCAAGGGCGTGATGGTCGAGCAGCGCGGCATGCTCAACAACCAGCTGAGCAAGGTGCCGTACCTGCAACTGGGCGAGGCGGACGTGATCGCGCAGACCGCCTCGCAGAGCTTCGATATCTCGGTGTGGCAGTTCCTTGCCGCGCCGCTGTTCGGCGCGCAGGTGGCGATCGTGCCCAATGCCATCGCGCACGATCCGCAAGGGCTGCTGGAGCATGTGCAGGCCGCCGGCATCACGGTGCTCGAAAGCGTGCCGTCGCTGATCCAGGGCATGCTGGTCAACGAGCGCCAGCACCTGAGCGGCCTGCGCTGGATGCTGCCCACCGGCGAGGCGATGCCGCCGGAGCTGGCCTGGCAGTGGCTGGAGCGCTACCCGCAGGTCGGCCTGGTGAATGCCTACGGCCCGGCCGAATGCTCCGATGACGTGGCGTTCTTCCGCGTCGATGCGGCCTCCACCCAGGGCAGCTACCTGCCGATCGGCACGCCGACCGACAACAACCGCCTGTACCTGTTCGGTGAAGATCACGAGCTGGTGCCGCTAGGCGCGGTGGGCGAGCTGTGCGTGGCCGGCACCGGGGTAGGGCGCGGCTACGTGGGCGACCCGCTGCGCACGGCCCAGGCGTTCATCCCGCACCCGTTCGGCGCCCCGGGCGAGCGCCTGTACCGCACCGGCGACCTGGCACGCCGGCGTGCCGACGGGGTGCTGGAGTACGTGGGGCGCATCGATCACCAGGTGAAGATTCGCGGCTACCGCATCGAACTGGGCGAAATCGAGGCACGCCTGCATGAACAGGTCCAGGTGCGTGACGCGGCGGTGGGCGTGCAGGAGGGTGCAAACGGCAAGCACCTGGTCGGCTACCTGGTGGCGGCCGACAGCCGTGCCGACACGGCGCCATTGCTGGAACAGGTTCGCCAGCGCCTGCGCGCCGAACTGCCGGAGTACATGGTGCCGCTGCACTGGGCGTGGCTGGCCGAGTTGCCGCGCAACGCCAACGGCAAGCTCGACCGCAAGGCGCTGCCGGCCATCGAGTTCGGCCAGCAGCACAGCCAGGCCTACCTGGCGCCGCGCAGCGAACTGGAGCAGCAACTGGCTGACATCTGGGCCGATGTGCTCAAGGTCGAGCGGGTGGGGGTGCGCGACAACTTCTTCGAGTTGGGCGGGCATTCGCTGCTGGCCACCCAGATTGCTTCGCGGGTGCAGAAGGTGCTGCAACTGAACGTGCCGCTGCGGGCCATGTTCGAATGCAGCAGCGTGGAGGAACTGGCGATCTATGTGGAGGGCCTCGAGGCCACGGTGCTGAGCGACGACAAGGTCGACCGGCTGAGTGACCTGATGGCTTCGCTGGAGGCGTTGTAGGCAGCCGAGCGGGGCATTTTGGTTTAGCATCCATGCTTCGCTCATGCGCGCCAGCCTTCGGGCTGGCGCGCTGCTGTTCATCTGCACACGGTCGGTATCGATGCGCCTTTTCCCTGCTTTGTTTCGTGGTTGTTCCTGTCTGTCGCTGCTGGCGGCCCTCTTGTTGCTGTGCCTGCCGGGCATCGCCAGCGCCGCCGAGGTCGATGGCGCGCGCATGGGCCTGCTGTGGGGCGTGCCGTTTGCCGGCATCCTGCTGAGCATCGCCTTGCTGCCCATCGTGGCCGCACCGCTGTGGCATCACCATTTCGGCAAGATCACCCTGGGCTGGACGCTGCTGTTCGCGCTGCCGTTCTGCTTTGCCTTCGGCTGGCACGCCAGCCTGGGGCTGGGCGTGCACGTACTGCTGGCCGAGTACCTGCCGTTCATCATCCTGCTGTTTGCGCTGTTCACCATTTCGGGCGGGATCGTGGTGGAGGGCAACCTGCATGGCTCGCCGTGGCTCAACACGCGGTTGCTGGCGCTGGGGGCGGTGCTGGCCTCGGTGATGGGCACCACGGGGGCGGCGATGCTGCTGATCCGCCCGCTGCTGCGTGCCAACGACAACCGCAAGCACACCGCGCACGTGGTGGTGTTCTTCATCTTTCTGGTGGCCAACGTCGGCGGCGGCCTGACCCCGTTGGGCGACCCGCCGTTATTCCTGGGTTTTCTCAAGGGTGTGAGCTTTGCCTGGACCCTGCAGCACATGGCCTTGCCGGTGGTGCTGCTGGCGGTGCCGTTGCTGGGCGTGTTCTACCTGATCGACCGCTACTACTATCGCCGCGAAAACGAAATGCTGGCCGAAGACCCGACGCCGGATGCGCCGTTGCGCCTGCTGGGCAAGCGCAACTTCCTGCTGTTGGCGGGCGTGGTGCTGGCGGTATTGATGTCGGGCCTCTGGAAACCGGGGATTGGCGTCGAGCTGATGGGCACGCGGGTCGAGGTGCAGAACCTGTTGCGTGACGGCCTGCTGGTGGTACTGGCCTTGCTGTCGTTGTGGTTCACCCCGCGCGGCCTGCGGGTTGCCAACGAGTTCGACTGGGGGCCGATCGTCGAGGTGGCCAAGTTATTTGCGGGCATCTTTCTCACCATTGCCCCGGTGATTGCGATATTGCGGGCCGGCAGTGACGGCCAGTTGGCGTGGTTGGTGGCGAGCGTGAGTGGTGCGCAGGGCGAGCCGATCGACAGCATGTACTTCTGGTTGAGCGGGACCTTGTCGAGCTTCCTGGACAATGCGCCGACCTATTTGTTGTTCTTCAACATGGCGGCTGGGGATGCGCAGGTGTTGATGGAGCGCATGCCGCAGACCTTGCTGGCGATCTCCATGGGTTCGGTGTTCATGGGGGCGATGAC
This sequence comes from Pseudomonas sp. 8209, assembly GCF_028682105.1. NCBI lineage: Bacteria > Pseudomonadati > Pseudomonadota > Gammaproteobacteria > Pseudomonadales > Pseudomonadaceae > Pseudomonas > Pseudomonas sp. 8209. Next base: position 22,775 of record NZ_JANIAH010000011.1, on the reverse strand, counting down.
CTACATTGGCAACGCGCCGAACTTCATGGTCAAGGCGATAGCCGAGCAGCGCGGGGTGAAGATGCCGAGCTTCTTCGGGTACATGGCGTGGTCGTGTGCGGTGCTGTTGCCGTTGCTGGTGGTGTTGACGCTGGTGATGCTGTAGCGCCACCCCAACCCCCAAAGGCCATGGTGCGTTGCAGAAAATGGCCTGTGGGATTTGCATCGCCAGCCCTGGTGCCCGGCTTCAGATATCTGTTGGCGTGGTGAGTCTCAGCGCTTGCCCAGTATCTTCCCCAACATCTCTGGCCGCGGCGCACCCTGCTGGGTCTGCAACTGCCCCTTGTCATCCAGGTAGAAGATCGCCGGCGTAGCCGACAATCCCAGCTCCTCCATCAGCGCCAGGTTCGCATCCAGCTTGGCCTGCACCTGCGCCGGAATCTTCGCCAGCGGCTTGAGCGTGCTGGCCTTGCCCGCGCTTTCATGGGCCTGCAAGGCCTTCTGCGGGTCGGCGCTGGCCAGCAACGCGGCCGACTTGGCCGGGCTGTCGGCGCGGATGATGCCGACCATGATGTGGCGCAATTGCACCTTGCCCGAGTCCACCCACGGCCGTGCCTGCTGCCAGAACATGTTGCAGTACGGGCAGTTGGGGTCGCTGAACAGGTACACCACCCGCGGTGCATCGGCCTTGCCATCGGCAATCCACGCGGTCTTGTCGAGCTTGGCCCACACCTGCTTGGCCATGGGCGCATACACCAGCTTCTCCAGCGGCGCCTCGCTCAGGTCCTGGCCCTGTTCGTCGAACAGGCTGCCAACCAGCACGTGCTTGCCGTCCGGGGTCAGGTACAGGGCCACGCCACGGTTCTGGAACTGCGCGGCATAACCTTTCAGGCCATTGGGCGCATCGAAGCTGCCGGTGACCTTGGCGCCCTTGGCCTCGATCTGCTGCACGGCCTTGGGCAATTCTTCGGCGACGGCCAGTTGGGTGGCGAACATGCCCAGGGCGAGGGTAATGGCGGAAACTTTCATGGTGTCGTCCTTGCTGGAACGGTGGGAGCGAGCGCGGTATCGCGGTCGAAGGATTCGAGGGCATGGCGCAGGCTGGCACGGGACAGCTCCCCCAGGTGGCTGCCCACCAGGCGCCCCTCGGCGTCGTAGAACAGGGTGGTGGGCAGCGCCATGGAGCCGACCTGCTGGGCCAGCTGGCCACCGGTATCGAACAGTACATGGGACAGGTTCAGGCCGGTGGTGGCCAGGAAGTTGGTGACGATCTGCGGGGTTTCGCCCTGGTTGACGAACAGGAAGGTCACGTCCGGATAATCATGCTGGGCCTGTTGCAGCACCGGCATCTCGCGCCGGCACGGCGGGCACCAGGTGGCCCACAGGTTGATCACCAACGGCCGGCCGCGGTGGCTGTGCAGCGCCACCGAATGGCCCTGGGCATCGCGCAGGGCCAGGTCCGGCAGTTGCGTGCCCTGTTCGTAGAGGTGGCTGGCCCAGCTGGCCAGCAACCAGAACAGCGCGCCGCTGAACAGGCCCCAGCCCAGTGGCCGGCGCAGGCTCGCCTGGCGCCAGGCGTACCAGGCCGCCCCCAGCAGCACCGCCACCAGGCCGGCCCAGGGCAAAAAGCCGCCATCGCGGATGTCGATGATCTGCACCGGGTCTTCGGCATACATCGACCAGTAGCGCGCCACGAACCCCAGCCGGGCGCACAGCAGGCCGAGCAGGAACAGGCGAAACAGTGCGGCCTCGGGGTTGTCGCCGCCGCGCCTGGCCACCCGCCAGCCCACCAGCGTGGCCAGGCCCAGGGCGCAGAGCAGCAGCAGGTGGTCGAGGGCGATGGTCAGGGGGCCCAGGTTAACGGTCAGCATCAGCCTTGGCTCCGGGTGGCGGTCCAGTGTTGCAGGAAGGTGGCGGCGTTGACTTCACCGGTGATGCGCCTGGCCCGGCGCTCGTCACCCTCGGGGCCGATCCACAGCATGCTCGGCGGGCCGGGCACCTGGTAGCGCTGCAGCAACTGCTGGCTGGCCGGGGCATCGGCGGTCACGTCCAGGCGTACCAGGCGCACGCCTTCCAGCGCGGCGAGCACTTCGGGGCGGGCGAACACCTGTTTTTCCATGACCTTGCACGACACGCACCAGTCGGCGTAGTAATCCAGGAACACCCACTGCCCCTGGGCCTTGGCGGCGTCCAGCTGCGCCTGCAGCTCGGCCGGGGTGCGCACCGTGGTGAAGGCGTCGGCGTGGGGCGCAGCCACGGCATTGCCGGTGCCACCGGCATAGGGTTGCAGGGGCTGCAGCAGGTTGCTCGCGCCACCGGCCGCGCCCACCACCAGCAAGGCGCCCCACAGGCCCGCCAGCAGCACGGCCGGTTGCAGGGCGCGCAGGGTGTGGACCGCGGGCCAGGCGCCCCAGGCCAGCGCGATCAGCCAGGCCCCGCACAGGCCCAGCCACAGCGCAGGGTCGAGCACCGCGCGCAGGGTGTACAGCGCCATGCCCAGGAACACGAAGCCGAACACCGCCTTGACCCGGTTCATCCAGGCCCCCGGACGTGGCAGGTAGCGGTTGCCCACGGTCACCAGCAGCAACAGCGGCAGGCCCATGCCCAGCCCCAGGCTGAACAGCACCAGCGCCCCATGCACGGCATTGCCGCTCTGCGCGATGTACAGCAGCGCGCCGGCCAGCGGGGCGGTCATGCACGGCCCCATCAGCAGGCCCGACAAGGCCCCCAGCAGTACCGCGCCATACAGATTGCCGCCACGGGTGTTGCGGCCTGCGCGCTCCAGGCGGTCGCGCACGAAGGTGGGCAGCTGCAGCTCGAAGGCGCCGAACATCGGCAGGGCCAGCAGCACGAACAGCGCGGCCAGGCTGCCCAGCAGCCAAGGCTGCTGCAGCCATGCCTGCAGGCTGGCGCCAAGCAGTGCGGCGACCACGCCCAGGGCGGCATACACCAGCGCCATGCTCAGCACGTAGGCGCCTGCCAGCACCAGCCCGCGGCGGGTGCTGGCGCCGTTGCCCATCACCAGCCCGGCCAGGATCGGCAGCATCGGCAACGAACAGGGGGTAAAGGCCAGCAGCAGTCCCAGGCCGAAGAAGGCCAGCAGGCTCCAGGCCAGCGGGTGTTCGCCGAGGCTGCCGGCCAGGGCCTGGTCGCTGGCCTGCTCGGCGCCTGCGGCCTGCCCGCCCAGGTCGACCGGGCTGGTTTGGGGCGGGTAGCACAGCCCCGCGTCGGCACAGCCCTGCCAGCCCATGCGCAACTGGCCGGTGGCGTTGGCCGGTATCAGCAGCTCGAGTTCGCCGCGGTACACCTGGGTTTCGCCGAAGTACTCGTCGCTGTGGGGCAGGGCCGGCGGCAATGGTGGTACCGCCTCGGGGGCCAGGCCGTCGAACTTCAGACGCTTCTGGTACAGGTAGTAGCCGTCGCTGATCTGCCAGTGCAGGCGCATCTGCCCCGAGGGCAGGCGCTCGCTGCTGAACACGAAGGCCTTTTCCACGGGCAGGAATTCGCTCTGGGCAAAAGGGTTGTTGAAGGGCTGGGCCTGGCTCAGCGAACTGAACAGCCACAGCAGGGCTAGCAGAAATACGCGCATGTCGACGCCTTGGCAGTGCGATAAGCCCGCAAGACTGACCGGCATGGATTAACCCAGGGTTAACCGATGGGCAGCCGTCGCCTCGCAGGCGACGTGTGCGCCTGGGCGCGGCATAATCCCCGGTTAATCCGCCTGTGGCCCACTGGGCCTTTCTGCCAACGACCGAGCCCGCCCCATGCACGTACTGCTCTGTGAAGACGATGACCTGATCGCCAGCGGCATCATTGCCGGCCTGAGTGCCCAGGGCCTGACCGTCGACCGCGTGGCCAGCGCCAGTGCGGCGCGGGCGATGCTGCAGGCCGCGCATTTCGACGTGATGGTGCTGGACCTGGGGCTGCCCGACGAAGACGGCCTCAAGCTGCTGCAACGCCTGCGCCAGCAGGGCCACAGCCTGCCGGTGCTGATCCTGACCGCGCGCGATGCGGTCACCGACCGGGTCGACGGGCTGCAGGCCGGCGCCGACGACTACCTGCTCAAACCCTTCGATCTGCGCGAGCTGGCCGCGCGCCTGCACACCCTGCTGCGCCGCGTGGCCGGGCGCTGTGTCAACGTCATCGAACACGGCCCGCTGAGCTTCGACCCCTCCAGCTGCGAAGCGCACCTGGCCGGTCAGCCGGTGGACCTGTCGCGCCGCGAACAGGCGCTGCTCCAGGCCCTGCTGCAGAACCGCGGCCGGGTGCTGTCCAGCGAGCAGCTCAAGGACAGCGTCTACGGCTTTGGCGACGAGGTCGAAAGCAATGCCCTGAACGTGCACATCCATCACCTGCGCCGCAAGCTGGGCAACGGCATCGTCGAGACCGTGCGCGGCCTGGGTTATCGCCTGGGGCCGGCCCAGGTGCCGCAGGCGTTGCAACGATGAGCCTGCGCCTGCGCCTGAGCCTGATTCTGGGCACTGCCTTCATCCTGATCTGGGCCCTGGCCGCGACGTGGATGCTGTGCGACCTGCGTCAGCAGATGATGTTCTCCCTCGACCAGCGCCTGGTGGCGTCGGCGCGCATGGTCGCCGGGCTGATTGACCAGTTGCCGCAGCCGCTGACCAGCAAGGGCGAGGGCACGCGCCTGAGCACCGACCAGTTCAGCATCCCCGACGGCATGGCCTGCCAGGTCAGCTCGCTGCGCGGCGAGATCCTGGCGCGCAGCCACAACCATGCCGACCAGACCCTCGACGATCAGCGCAGCGGCTTTCACGACCAGAAGATCGATGGCGCACTGTGGCGCAGCTTCACCTATGCACGCGGTGATGTGCGCATCACCACTGCCGACCGGCACCTGGAGCGCGAGGCGCTGAACCGCTCGATCCTGCTGGCGGCCTCGGCACCCGTGCTGGTGGCGTTGCTGGGCAGCCTCGGGCTGCTGTGGCTGGGGGTGGGCAAGGGCCTGGCGCCGCTCAACCGCATGCGCGACGCACTGCGCAGGCGCAGCCCCGATTCGCTGGAGCCGTTGCAGGTGCGTGCCCTGCCCAGCGAATTGCAGCCGTTGCTCGAAACCCAGAACCAGCTGTTCCAGCGCATCGGCCAGACCATCGAGCGCGAACGGCGCCTGACCGGCGATGCCGCGCATGAGCTGCGCAGCCCGCTGACGGCGATCAAGACCCACCTGCAAGTGGCCCGCATGACCGATGGCAAGGTGCGCGAGCAGGCCCTGGAGCATGCCGAGCAGGGCGCCGATCGCCTGCACCGTACCCTGGAGCAGCTGCTGTTGCTGGCGCGGGTGGAGGGCAGCCTGTCGTTCGATGATGGCGTGCAGTACAGCGCCGAGCAGATCGCCCGCCAGGCCATCCAGGATGCGGGCCTGGGCGACAACCGGCGCATCGTGCTGCAGGCTGCGGCGCCGGCGGGCCAGGTGTTTCCCGACATGCCCGCGGCGCTGGCGGTGGCGGCCTTGCGCAACCTGCTGGACAACGCCCTGCGCCACAGCGCCGCCGATGCGCCGGTGGAGCTGCATGTTCAGGTCGAGGCGAACACCGTGGGCTTTCTGGTGCGCGACCATGGGCCGGGCATCGATGCACAGAACCTGCAGCATGTGACCCAGCGTTTCTGGCGCAATGGCCATAGCGAAGGCTGTGGCCTGGGCCTGGCGATCGTGCAGGCGATCGTGCAGCGCTGCGCCTGCTCGCTGACGTTCGACAGCCACGCCGACGGCTTGCGCGTGTTGCTGCAGATGCCGTTGCGTGCACATCAAATGTAACCCCGCCGGCCTCGTCAGGCGCCGGTCGCCCCCGTAAGGTGTGGACCGCACAGCACCAGGGAGCACTCATGGACGAACGGATTCGCATTGCCAGGGCCCGGCCGGCCGAGGCCGCCCTGATCGAGCGGCTGATGCAGCAGAGCATCGCCACCGCAGCCGACCAGGACCATCACGGCGACCTGCAGGTGATCGACGCCTGGTCGCGCAGCAAGCAGCGTGCGCAGATCACCGACTGGCTGGGCGACCCGGCCCTGTACCTGAACCTGGGGCGCTGGCAGGGTCGCCCGGTGGCTACCGCGCTGGCCTTGCGCAGCGGCGAGATCTGCCAGTGCTTCGTGCAGCGCGACCACACCGGGCATGGCATCGGTCGGGCACTGGTGCTGGACCTGGAACACGCCTTGCGCCGCTGGGGCTGTACCCATGCATCGCTGTACAGCACCGCCTCGGCCCAGGATTTTTTCGCACGCCTGGGTTATTCGCCCAGCGGTGAGGCGCTGGGATTTCATGGCCTGCACCTGCAACTGATGCACAAAACCTTCTAGAAGACCGCCCCGCGCGCTAAATCCGCAGGGCGGTGGTGCGTCTTTCAAGCGAGTACACATCCCGACACAACGCTGGCCATCGGCGCGTGGCGGGACCATCCGCTTGCTTGCGAGGGTTACTTCCGATGTCAGTCGCTACCTGCCTTGCCCAGGCACAGCCGGCTTCTTCAGCCGACGAGCCTGGCGAAACGCTTTATCACTTCGAAGATTCGCCGCTGCTGACGCGACAGAAGCAGCAGGAGTCCAATGCACGCAGTTACCCGCGGCGCATTCCGCTGGCGCTCAAGCGTGCCCAGGGGCTTTACGTCGAAGACGTCGAGGGCCGCCAGTTCATCGACTGCCTGGCCGGCGCCGGCACCCTGGCCCTGGGCCACAACCACCCGGTGGTGATCGAGGCGATCCAGCAGGTGCTGGCCGACGGCCTGCCGCTGCATACCCTGGACCTGACCACGCCGGTCAAGGACCAGTTCGTGCAGGACCTGTTCGGCCTGCTGCCACCGGCCTTCAGCGCCCAGGCCCGGATCCAGTTCTGCGGGCCGACCGGCACCGATGCGGTGGAGGCCGCGCTCAAGCTGGTACGCACTGCCACCGGTCGCAGCACGGTGCTGTCGTTCCAGGGCGGCTACCACGGCATGAGCCTGGGCGCGCTGAGCCTGATGGGCAGCCTGGGGCCGAAGAAACCGATGGGCGCACTGCTGGGCAACGGCGTTCAGTTCCTGCCATACCCCTACGACTACCGCTGCCCGTTCGGGCTGGGCGGCGAGCAGGGCGTGCAGGTCAACCTGCGCTACCTGGAAAACCTGCTGAGCGACCCCGAAGGCGGCGTGCAGTTGCCGGCGGCGGTGATCGTCGAGGTGGTGCAGGGCGAGGGCGGCATGATCCCGGCCGACCTCGACTGGCTGCGCGGCGTGCGGCGCATCACCGAGCAGGCGGGCGTGGCGCTGATCGTCGACGAGATCCAGAGCGGCTTTGCCCGCACCGGCAGGATGTTCGCCTTCGAGCACGCCGGCATCGTGCCGGACGTGGTGGTGCTGTCCAAGGCCATCGGCGGCAGCCTGCCGCTGGCAGTGGTGGTGTACTGCGACTGGCTCGACACCTGGCTGCCGGGTGCCCACGCCGGCACCTTCCGTGGCAACCAGATGGCCATGGCTGCAGGCTCGGCGGTGATGCGTTATCTCAAGGAACACGACGTGGCCGCCCACGCCGAGGCCATGGGCGCACGGCTGTGCGAGCACCTGGCGGTGCTGCAGCGCGACTTCCCGCACCTGGGCGACATTCGCGGTCGCGGGCTGATGCTCGGCGTCGAGGTGGTGGACCCGCAAGGGGCCGCCGATGCGCTGGGGCATGCGCCGGGGTTCGGCAAGCTGGCCTCGCTGATCCAGAACGAATGCCTCAAGCGCGGGCTGATCATCGAACTGGGTGGGCGCAACGGTTGCGTGGTGCGCTTTCTGCCGCCGCTGATCATTACCGCCGCGCAGGTGGACGACGTGGCCGAGCGCTTCGCCCGCGCCTTGCCGGCGGCCCTGCAGCGTCTGTAAGGCGCGCGGGTGCGATCAGCCCTGGCCGGTGCGCAGGGCCTCGATGTAGCGCATCACCGCGGGCGCCTTCTCGAAACGCCGATGCAGCACGGTGAGGCACGAGGTGGGTTGGCTGTCGGCGATGCGCCGGTAGCTGACCTGCGGCAGGGTGATGTGTTGCAGCACCGACTCGGGCACCAGCGCCACGCCCTGGCCCAGCGAAACCAGGGTGATGACCGCCACCAGGCTACCCGGCTGCGGCCCCAGGCGCGGCACGAAGCCACCCTGGGCGGCGACGGCCAGGGTGCCGGAGATCTGCTCGGGCAAGATGAAGGTTTCGGTGGCCAGGCGTGCGGCCATGATCTGCGGCAGCTCGTTCAACCGCGAGCTGGCCGGCAGGGCCAGGACAAAGCCTTCTTCGTGCAGGTCCATCGCGACCAGTTCGTCGGGCAGGTCCATCGGCGTGCGCACGTAGGCGATATCCAGCACACCGTCACGCACCAGCGCGGGGGACTCGGCCATGGGTTGCTCGCGGATGTTCAGCACCACCCCCGGGTGCGACTGGCTGAAGCGCGTCACCTGCTGCTGGAGCAGCCCCGAAAAGGCCGCCGAGGCCACATACCCCAACTCGATACGCCCCACGTCACCGCGCCCGGCCCGTTGTGCGCCCAGCTGCGCGGCATCGAACTGGCGCACCGCCTGTTCGGCCTCGGGCAGCAGCGCCTCGCCGGCGGCGGTCAGGCACACCTCGCGCTGGCTGCGCTCGAACAGGCGCACACCCAGCTGCCTTTCCATGTCCTGGATCTGCCGGCTCAGGGTCGGCGGGGCGATGCCCAGTTGCTCGGCGGCGCGGGTGAAGTGGCCGAGGCGGGCGACGCTGAGAAAATAGCGGAAATGGCGGATTTCCATGGGGTCTCGTTAGCTGCAGGCTAATGACGCAGGCGATCCTGGCTAACAAGGCCAGGCCGTAGCGGCGGTAATGTGTAGTAACACTACAAGATGCGTGACGTGGCGGCAAAGCCGCTGCGCCGATGAGCATCCGGTGGCTACACCGGCCCTGTCGCGGCAGCCTGCTCGGACACCGCGACACCGGCCCCAGATCGCCTTGCACGGGAGCCTTGCAATGTCCTCCGCCCGTTTCACCCTGTTCACGGCTTCGGCCGTGTGCGCCCTGATCATCCTCGACACCAATATCGTCGCCGTCAGCCTGCCGAGCATCGCCCGCGACCTGTCCGGCTCGTTCGCCGACATCGAATGGGTGGTCAGCGCCTACCTGCTGGCCTTCGCCGCACTGCTGCTGCCCGCCGGCAGCCTGGCCGACCGCTTCGGGCGCCGGCGCATGCTGCAACTGGGCCTGGGCCTGTTCGGCCTCGCCTCGCTGGCCTGCGGCGCGGCGCCCACCCTGGTGTTCCTCGACATCGCACGGGCCGCCAAGGGCGTGGGCGCGGCGTTGCTGCTGACCTCGGCACTGGCTGCCATCGGCCACCGCTTCCACGAGCCCGAGGCGCGCATGCGGGCCTGGGCGTTCTGGGGCGCGTGCATGGGCGCGACCATCACCTTCGCGCCGCTGCTGGGCGGGCTGATCGCCAGCACCCTGGGCTGGCGCTGGATCTTCTACATCAACCTGCCGCTGGTGGCGGTGCTGGCGGTGATGGTGCGGCGCAGTGTCGAGGAGTCCCGCGACAGCGCCGCCGCGCGGCTGGACCCGTTTGGCAGCCTGACCTTCGCCGGCAGCCTGGGCTACCTGATCTGGGCGCTGATCGATGCCAACCAGGTCGGCTGGGGCAGTGCCCAGACCCTTGGGCGCCTGGTGATCGCAGCGTTCCTGTTCGGCCTGTTCATTCTGGTGGAGCGCAATCAGGCGCGGCCGATGATCGACCTGCAACTGATGCGCAGCGCACGCTTCATCGGTGCATTGCTGGGCATGTTCGCCTACGCCGCCTGCGCCCAGGTGATGATGACCCTGCTGCCGCTGTACCTGCAGAACGGCCTGCAACTGTCGGCCTTGGCCGCCGGCGCGGGCATGCTGCCGTTTGCCCTGGCGATGCTGCTGACCCCGCGCCTGGGCATGCGCCTGTCGGCGCGGCTGAGCAGCGCCCAGGTGTTCGCCCTGGGCCTGCTGCTGGTGGGCGCGGGCAACCTGCTGTGCGGCGCGGCGGCCAGCTATGGCGGCTACCTGAGCTTCGCCCTGGCCAGCATCGTGCTGGGCGCCGGGGCCGGTCTGCTCAACGGTGACACGCAGAAGAACATCATGGCCTGCGTGCCGCGCGAGCGCACCGGCATGGCCTCGGGCCTGAGCACTACCACGCGCTTTGGTGCCATCGTGCTGGCCATCGGCATTCTGGGCGGCATCCTGGCGGCGCGCAGCGGGCAGTTGCTGCGCGAGGCGGTGGCAGGGGTGGCGCCTGGGCAACTGGACAAGGTCGGCGACATGGCCACCCGGGTTGCCGCCGGTGACCTGCCGGCAGCGCTGGCTATGGTCGACCCGGCACTGCGCGAAACCCTCGCGCCGCTGGCGCAGCACGCCTTCATCGGCGGCTTCGAGACGGTGCTGCAAAGCGCCGGGGTGGCGGCGCTGGTGTTCGCCGTGGTGGTCGGTGTGCTGCTTGGCAGGCCGCTGCCGGTGCCGCAACCGCTGCCGGCGCGCTGATCGCGCGCACGCTGGTGTTCGGCGCAACTGAAAAGCCCCAGGCGTTGCGCACTGGGGCTTTGTTTTTGCCGACCTTCAGGCCTTCGCGGCGAGTGCCTTGATCACTTCATCGATACTGCCCTGCAGTTCGCTCACCGGATTTTCGCCGCCGCCCTCCAGCACCAGCAGGCGGCTGCCGGCCTTGGCGACTGCCGCAGCTACCGCCTCGCTCGGCTGGCGGTGGTCGAGCACCAGCGCCACGTCGTTGTCCTTGAGCAGGGCGGTCAGCTGCTGCAGTGCCTCGGGGGTCCACTGGTCTTCGGCGGGTACGCTGTAGGCCACCTGCTCCAGGTTCAGCCCGCCGATCAGGTAACCGAAGCGCTCCGACAGGCTTACCACGCTGAGGTTGTCGACTTCGCCCAGGCGCGCTTCGCTGTCGGCACTGAGCTTGAGCAACTGCTGCTTGAGCGTGGCCAGGTTGGCCTCGATTTTCGGCTTGGCGGCCGGCGCCAGGCGCACCAGGTCGGCGGCGGTCACGTCGGCCATGCGCCCCAGGTTGTTGCTCGACAGCCACGGCTGGCTGTTCAGGCCGTCCTTTGGCGCCCCCGGCTGCACCGCAATGCCGGGCAGGCTGCCATCCACCGGGCGTGCGGCATCCACTTCAACGATGCGGATATTGCTGCGCCGCGCCATCGGGTACAGCGGGTCGTCCGCCCATACCGAGCGCAGGCCGATCACCGCATCGGCGTTCACGGCCAGCTTCTGCAGGGCCGGCGCCCCACGCCCGCTGAAGTAGGCGGTCTGGCGCGAGCCGGGCAGGTTGGCCGCGGCGGCGCGTTGCAGCTTCACCTCGCTGCCGTCGAGCAGCAACTGGCCAAGGCCGTAGGTGATGGGCAGGGACGCCAGTACCTGCACCGGGCGCGCGGCTTCGGCGGCCTGTGCGGCAACACTGAAGGCGCCGCTCAGGGCCAGTACCAGGGTCAGTTGGCGAAATGTCGGCTTCATCCGATGTTTCCTTTCAGGCTGGGCAGGGTGCCACGGGCGATGGCGGCCAGGGCGAAGGCCATGCCGGCGACCAGGATGATCGCGGCGCCCGAAGGCAACGGCAGGTCGAACACGATCGGCAGCAGGATGCCGCTCAGGGTGCTGAGGGTGGCGATCACCACCGAGGTCCAGAAAAACCCCTTGAGCGACTGGCTCAGCAGGCGGGCGGCAGCGGCCGGGATCACCAGCAGTGCGCCCACCAGGATCGCGCCGATGACCTTCACCGCGGCCACGGTGATCAGCGTCACCAGCACCACGAACAGGTAGTCCAGGGTCTTCACTGCCACCCCGCGCACTGCCGCCAGCTGCGGGTTGAAGCTGGCCAGCATGATGCGGTTGTACAGCGGCAGGCTCAGGCCCAGCACCAGCGCGCCGACGATGGCCAGCACCAGCAGGTCGTTGCCGTTGACCGTCAGCACCGAGCCGAACAGCACGTTCTCCAGGATGTGCACGTTGATCTTGCCCGCCAGTATCAGCAGCAGGCTTGCGCCCAGCGCCAGCGACACCGACAGGAACACCCCGATCAGGGTGTCCGGGGCCAGCCCGGTGCGGTTGCGCAGGTAGTTGAGCAGCACGCCGAACAGCAGGCAATAGCCGAACAGGCTGCCGTAGGGGCCGGTATAGGGTTCGCCGAGCAGGATGCCGATGGCCACCCCGGTCAGGGCCGCGTGGCCCACCGCCTCGGAGAAGAACGCAAAGCGCTTGACCACCACCAGCGTGCCCAGCCCGCCCAGCACCGGCCCGATCAGCAGGCCGGCGAGCAGCGCGTTGACCACGAAGCCATAGGCCAGGGCTTCGGGCAGGTAGCCCGAGGACGCCAGGCCCTGGATCATCAGGCGAAATTCTTCATAGTTCATCAGGCGTGGCTCCCGGTCACCGCAGCGCTGCGCGGGTGGGTGGAAAACAGTTGCAGCAGCGCCTCCGGGCGCAGGGCCTGCTCGGGCGGCGCGTCGAACAGGATGCGCCGGTTGAGGCCGGTGACGTGATCGGCCAGGCGTTTCACCGCCTCCAGGTCGTGTTCGATCCACAGCACGGTGGTGCCGCTGGCGCGCCAGTCCAGCAGCAGTTGTTCGAAGATGCGGATGCCGGCTTCATCCAGCGCCGACATCGGTTCGTCCAGCACCAGCATTTGCGGCGCCGGAATCAGCCCCTGGGCCAGCAGCACGCGCTGGCGCTCGCCGCCGGAGAGGGCGCCCATGCGCCGCTTGCGCTTGTCCTGCATGCCCACGCGCTCCAGCGCCTGGCCGATGCTCGCCGCGTAGTGGCGCGACAGCCCCAGGAACGCCGGGCGGCGCTGGCACATGGCGGCCATGAAGTCGTCCACGGTCATCGGCAGGCCACGGTCGAATTCCAGGGCCTGCGGCACGTAGCCGATGCAACCGGGGGCGCCGGCCCAGTGCAGGTTCAGGCGGCCGTGGTGGGGCATCTGGCCGAGCAGGGTCTTGATCAGCGAACTCTTGCCGCCGCCGTTGGGCCCCACCAGCGCATGCACGCTGCCAGGGCGCACCTTGAAGCTCACCTGGTCGAGGATGGTGGTGCGGCCCAGGGTCAGGCCAACGGCGTCGAACTCCACGCCGGGGCCCTGGCTGGCAAGGGTGATCGGCTCGATGGCGCTCATGCCCCGGCCTCCTGGATCGCGCGCACCACGGTATCGAGGTTGCTGGTCATCTCCTTTTCGTATTTTTCGGCGCTGTAGTCGCCGTAGGAGATGTGCGACAGCGGGTACAGGCGCACGCCGGACTCACGCTGGATGGTGTCCACATAGGTGGACGGGAAGTCGAGCTCCGAGAAGATCACCTTCACGTCCAGGTCGCGCAGCTGGTTGATGGTCTTCTTCAACTGGCTGGGGCTCGGTTCGATGCCATGGGCGGGCTCGACCACGGCGGTGACTTCCAGGCCGAATTCACGCAGCAGGTAGTCGTAGGCCGCGTGCACGGTGGCCACGCGCAGGTCGGCATTGGGCGCACTGGTGAGCTTGGCCAGGGCCTCGGCACGCAGCTGGCGCAGGCGTTTGCCATAGGCGCGGGCATTGGCGGTGTAGGCCTTGGCGTTGGCCGGGTCGAGCTTGCCCAGCTCGCGGGCGATGTTGTTGACCTGGGCGATCGAGGCGCTGATCGACAGGAAGGTGTGCGGGTTGACCACCTTGCCCGCGCCGCGTGCGGCGATGCCGGTGGCCGCCAGCAGCGGCACATTGGCGTTGGCCTCGATGGTGGCCACGCCAGGCTTTTCGCTGGCCTCGATCATGCGGTCGGCAAAATCGTCATGCCCCACGCCGTTGAGCACCACCACGTCCAGCGTGCCGATGCGCTTGATGTCCTCGGCGCGTGGCTCGTAGGCGTGCGGGTTGAAGCCTGCCGGAATCAGCGGCACCACCTCGGCCTTGTCGCCGACGATGTTGGCCACGTAGCTGTAGTAGGGGTGCAGGGTGATGCCGATACGCAGGCGCTTGGCCTCTTCGGCGTGCGCCAGGGGCGCCAGGCACAGGGCGAACACGCCGGCCAGGATGCGTCGGCGGTTGACCAGAAACGATGAAATAGACATGGGCAGGCGGTCTTCTCTCAGGTGTATCCGTGGGTTCAGTGCCGATGCTGGCGAGTGACCCCGGCATCGAATTGCGCGACGACCTGTTGCCAGCCCGCAGCGCTCAAGGCGGCGTCGCTGAGGTCGTGGGGGGCGGTGAGGTCGGTGCTGCGGTTGAGCCAGATATCGGCCGGGCTGTCGGGCTGTGCGCCCAGGCGCATCAGGAACGAGCCGGCCACTTCGCTGGCCTGGCTGAGCCCCAGGTAGGCGCCGCCTTCGAGCAACTGCCAGGTGTGGCCGCCACGGCTCACGGCGCTGGCGTCGCGGGCGAACGGGGCGTAGCCCTCGGCATCCAGCTCGGCCGGGGTGGGCAGGCGCTGTTCTTCCTGCTGACGCAGCTGGATCTCCTCCAGGGTAACCCGCAGGTCGGCGTATACCCCTTGCTCGCCGGCCGTGAGGTCGCGGCGCGCATCGAACTGATGGGCCGCCACTTCGCTGGTTTCGGTGGTTTCGCCGCGCCAGCTGACCACCGCGCCGGCCACCAGCAGCACCAGGGCGCAGAACAGCAGCACGTACAGCGTTTCATGGCCGGCACCGGCCGGGCGGATGGTCTGGGTCGTGGTCGGGGTGCTCATGGTGCCTCGATGTCGGCCTGGTCGATTTCCACCACATGACCGGGGCCTGCGTCGAACAGCACGTAGAACTCGGCATCGGGGCGCTTGAAGGTGAGCTTGGAGTCTTCGCCCAGCTTGCCGGGCACCAGGATGCTTTCGTCGTAGCCGATCACGTCGAGGGTTACGCCGGGGGCGCCGCTGCCGTCGGAAAAGCCGCCGGTGCACTGGATCTGGCCGCCTTCGATCTGCTTGCATTCGCAGATCGGGTTGTGGGCCAGCGCCAGGTTGCTGAAGGTGGCGAGCGAAGTGAGCAGTGCCGCGCCACCCAGGCGACGCAGCAGGTCAGAAACAGGCATCATTTGCCTCCTTGTTTTTGAAGCCAGGCGACAGTGCTTGGCGAAGCCTTGCTGAGCGGGACCGAACCCTGGTGCATGCTGCCGTCCCAGCCTTCCATGGTCACCCACAGTTCGGCGTCGGGGCTGGTCTTGAGCGGCACCGGCACCGTGGCGCCCATGCGGTAAGGGGAACCGAAGAAGATCCCGCCGGCGGCGCGCAGGCTGCGCGGCTTGCCGATACGCAGGTAGGTGGCCTTGACCTGTGGGATACAGGCTTCGCACAGGCTGGCGTTGAAGCTCTTCATGTAGCCGGCCGGCCCGTCCTGGCGCGGCGCCTCGTTGCGCAGCTCGGCCAGCTTCAGGCTCCAGGGGCCGACCTGGACCTCGCCGATCTCGCGTTCGCCCAGGCCCACGTCACCGCGAAACAAGGCCGCATCAGCAAAGTACTTGGGCATGAAACCCAGCGGTACCAACAACAGCAGTATGTTGATGTGAAAACGCCATTTCAGCCAGAACTGGCGCAGGCGCGAAGGCGGTTGTGCAGCGATTGCCTTGCTCATGCCTGGCTCTCCGAAGGGGTAGGGGTGGCAGCGGCGGCGCGCTTGGCGCGTGCCGGTTTTTCGCTGCGCTTGAGGGCGGTGGCCGTGGCGATGGCGGTGCGCTTGGTCCAGATCAGCAGGCCGCTGAGCACCATCATGCTCAGCAGCAGGCCGAACACGAACCAGATCAGCTTGATCCAGATACCCCCGAAATCGCCGGTATGCAGCGGGCGCATCGACTCGGTGACGAATTCGAGCTTGCTGCGGTCGGACAGCAGCTCATGGGCCTCGACCACGCCACTGTAGGGGTTGACCGATGCGGTCTGGAACATCAGCGGGTACCAGCTGCGCCCCCCCACCGAGGTGTGGCTGTAGGCGTTGCTCGGCAGGCTGATGAAGCTCACGTCCAGCCCCGGGATCTTTTCGATGGCGATCTTTTCGATGGCATCCAGGCTCAGCACCGGGGCCGGCTGGCCGGCGGGCGCGGTGGGCACGTTCTCGCGGGCGATCACCGGCAGCACCTGGTTGCTGGAAATCGAGATCTGGTTGTCGAACAGAATCGCCTGGATCAGGAACCAGGTACCGGTGATCGAGATGACGGCGATGAACCAGATCGACCAGATCCCGCTCAGGCGGTGGAAGTCGCCCCAGAAAATCCGCGCACCGTGCTTCAGGCGCAGGGTCGGCTTGAGAAAGCCCTTCCAGAAGCGCTTGTACACCACCAGCCCGGTGACCAGCGAGGCCAGCATCGGCAGCCCCAGCAGCGACACCAGGTACCAGCCCCAGCTGTAGCCATTGGTGAACGGCACCAGCCACCAGCCGTGCAGGGCGCGGGTAAAGGCCTGGAAGTTGAACTGCGCCGCCTCGCCCTGGACCACCCCGGTGTACGGGTTGACGTAGAGCGTGGTGGAGCGCGAGTCGGGGTAGGTGACGCTGACGGTCAGGGCGAAATGCGATTCGTCCGGGCGCACGATGGTGCTGACATACACCCCCGGCTGCGCGGCCTCGACGGCGGCGCGCACCTGGTCGAAGCCCAGCATCGGCGGGTCGCCGTCGGGTTTGGAGGCGCGGACCTCGGGCTGCGCCAACCAGACGATTTCCTGGCTGACCACGGCCAGCGTCCCGGTGAAGCAGACGATCAGCACGAAGAACCAGATCGGCAGGGCTAGCCAGCTGTGGACCAGAAACCAGAGTTTTGAACGTGACTTTTTCGAC
This sequence comes from Pseudomonas sp. 8209, assembly GCF_028682105.1. Classification (NCBI taxonomy): domain Bacteria; kingdom Pseudomonadati; phylum Pseudomonadota; class Gammaproteobacteria; order Pseudomonadales; family Pseudomonadaceae; genus Pseudomonas; species Pseudomonas sp. 8209. Next base: position 6,065 of record NZ_JANIAH010000011.1, on the reverse strand, counting down.
ATTGGGCAGGCAACTTCGATTCGGAGTGTGGTGAGCATGAGGTTCCGGAGCACGGGGTGTCTGGGCTCAGGCTCGCTCGAAAGGGTGCAGTGGTAATTGTTAGGACGAATGAGAAGCAGAAATCCTGCACTAAAAAATGCAAGCAAATGTTTCCAAGGCTCCCGGCCTGCCGCCCGGAGCCCTGGAAAACGCCTGCGGTCCTACTCGAACGTGCGGCCGGCGCGCCAGTAGCCCATCAGGGTCAGCGCGTTGCGGTCCAGGCCGTGTTCGTTGATCAGAAAGCGCCGGATCTGCATCACCGCAGCCGATTCCCCGGCCACCCAGGCGTAGAAGCTCTGGTGGCTGGCGCTGGCACGTTCCCAGAGGATCTGCTGGTCGATGTCCACCTCCTCGAGGCGCGTGTCGGCGGGCGGGCGTCTGGCGGGCAGGGTGGCCAGCTGGGTCACGGCATGCACCATGGCCTGGCCCTGGATACGCTGTTGCTGGTCGCGTGGCAGCCAGTGCAAGGTGGTGCTGGCATTGCAGCGCAGGGCCAGGCAGTCCTGTTGCAGCGGCACCTCGACATAGGCTTCGACCTGGGGCGGGTCATCTTGCCCGGCGAGGGTTTCGAGAATGCCGGCAATGGCTGGCAAGGCGGTTTCATCGCCTACCAGCAGAATGTTGCGCACCCCGGCGGGCGGGTTCCATTCGTAGCCCCCGGGGTCGCCGGCGAAGGCCAGGTTGGGTGCCAGGATCTGCAGACGGTCGCCTGTGCGGGCGTGGGTGGCCCAGGCCGAGGCGGGGCCGTTGACCCCGTGCAGTACGAAATCGATATCCACCTCGGCCTGTTCGCGGCGCAGGGCACGGATGGTGTAGGTGCGCATGGGCGGGCGGCTGGCCTCGGCCAGGGCGCGGCGGGCTTCGTTCCAGTGCAGGTCGTTGGGCAGTTCGGGCGGGCTGCCGTCGGCGGCGGGGAAGAACAGCTTGACGCGTTGATCGGCAGCCAGGGTGTGCATCCGGGCCACGTCCGGGCCGGTGAACACCAGGCGGCTCAGCGACGGGCTCAGTTGGATGCGTTGCTTGAGGGTGACATCGAACAGGCGGTAGGCGCGCTCGGGCTGTGCGCCGGCCAGCTTGCGCAGGCCGCGCCCGACGGCGCGGGTCAGGGAGGAGGCGGAAGTCATGGCATGTACCTTCTTGCTACGGGTTCCCTAGATAGACGGCTAGCGGCACGGCTGATTTAGCCGCGAGCAATGAACGGGGGCCGTGGCGGTGTTTAATTTTTCCTGGGGTGTATCCGTTTCGTAGGGATAACCGGGGCGCTGCCCGCTATCCACCCTGCACGGAAACCATTCGATGAATGCTGAGAAGTCCCTCCAACTGGCCTGTCGTTTCATCGAGCTGGCGCCGGAAAAGCGCAGCCTGTTTCTGCAGGCCCTGAGCAAGGAAGGCCTGGACTTTTCGCAGTTCCCGATTCCTGCCGGGGTCCAGGTGCCGGACCGCCAGGCGTTGTCCTATGCGCAGCAGCGCATGTGGTTTCTGTGGCAGCTGGACCCGCACAGCGGCGCCTACAACCTGCCGGGTGCGGTACGCCTGAACGGCGTGCTGGATGTGGCGGCCCTGGAGCGTGCGTTCAGCCTGCTGGTGGCGCGTCACGAGGTGCTGCGCACGGTGTTCCGCTCGCAGCCCGATGGCAGCGTGCAGCAGGTGCCGTTGGAGCATGCGGTGCGCCTGGAGCAACTGGACCTGAGCGCGGTGCCGGCCGCTGCGCGTGAAGCGCGGGTGCAGCACGAGGCGCAGCAGGAGTCGCTGCGTGCATTCGATCTGGCACAGGGCCCGCTGCTGCGCCTGCGCCTGCTCAAGCTGGATGAACAGGCGCACGTGCTGTTGCTGACCTTGCATCACATCGTCGCCGATGGCTGGTCGATGAATGTCCTGATCGACGAGTTCGCGCGCAGCTATGACGCCTGTGCCCAAGGCCTTGCGCCGCAGTTCGAGGCGCTGCCGATCCAGTACGCCGACTACGGCCTGTGGCAGCGTCGCTGGCTGGAGGCCGGCGAGCAGGCGCGGCAACTGGCGTACTGGCGTGAAAAACTCGGCGACGAGCATCCGGTGCTGGAACTGCCGCTCGATTGCCCGCGCCCCTCGTCGCCCAGCTTCGACGGCGAGCGCCATTGCCTGACGCTGGACGCAGGGCTGGCCGAGCAGGTGCGTGGCTTTGCCCGGCAACACAACGTGTCGTTGTTCATGGTGCTGCTGGCGGTCTTCAACGTGCTGCTCTATCGCTACACCGGGCAGACCGACGTGCGCTTCGGCAGCCCCGTGGCCAACCGCAATCGCAGCGAGCTGGAAGGCCTGGTCGGCTTTTTCGTCAACACCCAGGTGTTGCGCACCCCGCTGGCAGGGCACATGAGTTTTCTCGAGTTGCTGCAGGCTACCCGCGACACGGTGAGCGGCGCGCAGTCGCACCAGGACCTGCCATTCGAGCGCCTGGTCGAAGGGTTGCAACTGGAGCGCAGCCTGAGCCATTCGCCGTTGTTCCAGGTGATGTTCAACCACCAGCCGCACGTGGCCGATGTGTCCGCGCTCAGGCTGGCCGGGGGCCTGCAACTGTCGATGCTCGACTGGCGCAGCCGTACCACCGAGTTCGACCTGAGCCTGGACACCTACGAGCAGGGCGGCCAGTTGCAGGTGGCCTGGACCTATGCCAGCGACCTGTTCAAGGCCGCGACCATCGAGCGCATGGCACGCCACTGGGTGGCCCTGCTGCAGGCCGTGGTCGCCACCCCGACGTGTCGCCTCGACGAACTGGCGTTGCTCTCGAGCGAGGAGCGCGAGTGTCTGCTCGAGCAATGGGGGCGTGCACCGCTGACCTGTCCCGACCTGCGCGTGCACCAGCGTTTCGAGGCGCAGGTGGCGCAGCGCCCGCAGGCCCTGGCGCTGATCTTCGAGTCGACGCAACTGAGCTATGCCGAGCTCAACCAGCGTGCCAACCGCCTGGCGCGCCACCTGGTGGCGTGCGGGGTAGGGCCGGAGGTGCCGGTCGGCATCGCGGTGGAGCGCGGCATCGACATGATCGTCGGGCTGCTGGCGGTGCTCAAGGCCGGTGGCGCCTATGTGCCGCTGGACCCGCAGTACCCGCAGGACCGCCTGCTGTGCATGATCGAGGACAGCGCCACGCCGCTGGTGCTGACCCAGACCCCGTTGCTGGCGCGCCTGGGCCTGCCGTGCGGGGTGCGCAGCCTGTGCCTGGACCAGGATGCGGCCTGGCGCCAGCTCGACGCCAGCGACCTGGCCAATACCGCCCATGCGCACAACCTGGCGTATGTGATGTTCACCTCCGGCTCCACCGGGCGCCCCAAGGGAGTGGGCATCAGCCACCTGGCGCTGGCCGGGCATGCGCAGGTCGCGCGTGAGTTCTCCAGGCTCGGGCCGGACGACCGGATCCTGCAGTTTGCCACCTTCAACTTCGATGCCTTCGTCGAGCAGTTCTACCCTGCGCTGATCTGCGGCGCTGCCGTGGTGCTGCGCGGCCAGGAACTCTGGGACAGCGAACGCTACTACCACGAGGTCATCGACAAGCAGGTCAGCGTTTCCGACCTGTCCACCGCCTACTGGAACCTGCTGGCCAAGGACTTTGCCGCCGCTGGCCCACGCGATTACGGCAAGCTCAGGCGCGTGCACATCGGCGGCGAGGCAATGCCACCTGAAGGGGTGGCAGCCTGGCGCCAGGCCGGATTGTCGCAGGTGGCGCTGCTCAACACCTATGGCCCCACCGAGGCCACGGTCTGTGTCACCACCCTCGAATGCGATGATTATGTCAGCGGTGTGCGCAGCACCCCGTTGAGCATGCCGATCGGTCGGGTGCTCGGCGGGCGCAGCCTCCATGTGCTGGATGCAAGCGGCGCACCGACGCCGGTAGGGGTGGTGGGGGAGCTGGTGATCGGCGGCGAGTTGCTCGCCCGTGGCTACTTCAACCGCCCGGGCCTGACGGCCGAGCGTTTCATCCCCGACCCATTCGCCGCGCAGCCGGGTGGGCGCCTGTACCGCAGTGGCGACCTGGCCCGCTTCAATGCCGAAGGGGTGCTCGAGTACGCCGGGCGTATCGATCATCAGGTCAAGATTCGCGGGTTTCGCATCGAGTTGGGCGAAGTCGAGGCGCGCCTGCTCGAACAACCGGGCATTCGCGAGGCGGTGGTGCTGGCCCAGCCCGCTGCCGACGGCCTGCAGCTGGTTGCCTATGTGGTGCCCGGCGACAGCCGCCAGGCACTGGAGGCGCAGGCCCAGGCGGCGTTGCGCGAAGCGATCGGCGCACACTTGCGCGCGGTGCTGCCCGCCTACATGGTGCCGGCGTACCTGCTGTTTCTTGAACGTTTGCCGCTGAGCCCCAACGGCAAGCTGGACCGCAAGGCCCTGCCACCGGTCGATGCCAGCCAGGCCCAGCACACTTACGTGGCGCCGCAAAGCGCGTTGGAACAACAGGTGGCGGCGATCTGGCAGGACGTGCTCAAGCTGGAGCGGGTAGGGCTTGACGATGCGTTCTTCGAGATCGGCGGGCACTCGTTGCTGGCCACCCAGGTGGTGTCGCGGGTGCGTCAGGTGCTGGGGCTGGAGGTTGCCTTGCGTACCCTGTTCGAGCGCAGCCGGCTGGGCGACTTCGTGGCAGCGCTGGGGGGGCGGCAGGCCGCCGGCGAGCCCCCGTTCACCTGTGTCGAGCGCGGCCGGCCATTGCCGCTGTCGTATGCCCAGGAGCGCCAGTGGTTCCTCTGGCAGCTGGACCCGCAGAGCAGTGCCTATCACCTGCCGGCCGCCCTGCGCCTGCGCGGGGCGCTGGACGTTGCGGCGCTGCAGCGCAGTTTCGACAGCCTGCTGGCGCGGCACGAAAGCCTGCGCACCACATTCGTCGAGGTGCAGGGCGAGCCGCGTCAGCTTATTGCCGAGCAGGCCCGTGTCGATATCGACCTCCAGGTGCTGTATGCAGGGGACGATCCGGCGGCGCAGATCCAGGCTTGTATCGAGGCCCAGAACGGCCGCCTGTTTGCCCTGGACCAGGGGCCGCTGCTGCGGGTCAGGCTGCTGCGGCTGGCGGCGCAAGACCATGTGTTGGTACTGGTTCAGCACCATATCGTTTCCGATGGCTGGTCGATGCAGGTGATGGTCGACGAGCTGATCGCCTTGTATGCGGGCTACAGCCAGGGGCGCGAAGTTCAGTTGCCGGCCCTGCCGATCCAGTACGCCGACTTTGCCCAGTGGCAGCGCCAGTGGATGGAGGCCGGCGAGCGCGAGCGCCAGCTCGATTACTGGTGCCGGCAACTGGGCGGCGAGCAGCCGGTGCTGGAGCTGCCGAGCGATCGACCGCGGCCGGCCACGCGCAGCTTCAAGGGCGCGAAGCTGAACATCGTGCTCGATGCCGCACTGGCCCGTAGCCTGCGCGCGCTTTCCCAGCGCGAAGGAGTGACCCCGTTCATGCTGTTGCTCGCTTCGTTCCAGACCCTGCTGCACCGCTACAGCGGCCAGGCGCAGGTGCGGGTCGGGGTGCCGGTGGCCAGCCGCAACCGTCTTGAAACCGAGCGCCTGATCGGCTTCTTCGTCAATACGCTGGTGCTGGAGGCGAGGATTGGTGCCGATCTGTCGTTCGCCGAACTGCTGCAGCAGGTGCGCCAGACCACCCTGCAGGCCCAGGCCCACCAGGACCTGCCGTTCGAGCAACTGGTGGAAGCCCTGGAACCGGGCCGCAGCCTGTCACACAGCCCGCTGTTCCAGGTGCTGTTCAACCACCACAGCGAAGATGCCGGTGAACTGCGCGCCATCGAGCGACTGCCGGGCCTGGAGGTGGAGCGTCTGGACTGGGACAACCACACTGCACAGTTCGACCTGACGCTGGACACCACGGAAACGGCCGATGGCCTTTCGGCGATTCTGGTCTACGCCACCGACCTGTTCGACGCCGCGACCATCGAGCGTCTGGCCCGGCACTGGCAGAACCTGCTGCAGGCGATTGTCGCTGACCCGCAACAGCGCGTCGTCGAACTGCCGTTGCTCGATGCCCGCGAGCAACAGGCCAACCTCCAGCAATGGAACCCGGT
>NZ_JANIAH010000010.1:0-258011 GCF_028682105.1 Pseudomonas sp. 8209 | reverse complement strand
CGCCAATGCCGACCGCATCACCCTCACCGCCAAGACCGAACTGGTACTCCAAGGCGGCGGCAGCGCCACCACTTTCAACGCCGGCGGCATCACTCACGTAACTACCGGGCCATACACCGCGCACGCGGCGAACTTCGCCCATGTGGGGCCCAAGAGCCTGGCCGGGACCTTCCCCGAGCCGCCGAAACCGGGCAAGGGCGATCTGGAGTTGCTGTACCAGTACGCCAACAGCAAAGGCGTGAAAACCGGCGACTACAACGTGACCGACGCACTGGGCAAATCGATCAAGGGTACGCTCGACGCCGACGGCTTCAACCTCGCCAGCGGTGCCGCCCTCGGCCCGCTGTGGGCCGACTTCGGCCTGGACCCGGCTGACACCTGGGCCGAGGCCAGCCACTTTGGCGCCAGCACGTGGCCGCTCAGCCCCTCACTCGACGATATCGCACCCGGCCAGCAATCAGTGGTCGGCGAGGTGCTGGGCGCGGCCAGGGATGGCCTGGAGAACGGCAAGGCACTGGTGCAGCAAGGCATGGACAAGGGCAAAGGACTGGTACAGGACGTTATGGCACAAGGAAAGACAATGGCCCAGGGCCTCATGGGCCCCGGTGGCTTTGCAGTGATGGACGATGGCAAGGCGCTTGCGGGCAGCGGGCTGCAACTGGCCAGAAGTGGCCAGGCGGCCTTGCAGCAGGCACAGCAGGTGGGCGCTGCACTCAAGGGCGAGCCTGCCGCGATGGCCGGCCTGGCCAGTAGCGTGGTGCCCGGCGCAGCGGCGTCGCTGGAAGCGGCAAGGGCGCTCAAGACCTTGCCCGGTCTGGCCCAGCCGACCTTGCCGAGCAGCCCGGCCAAGGCTCTGGCCAGCCGCGAGGTGCTGGCATGAGCGAGTCCGCCAAACCCCGCGAACCCCAGGTCGCGGTCGCCCCGCTCAACACCATCGACGCCAAGGACGTGGGCCGCGGCGCCGCCGAATTCGACGCCTGGCTGCAATCGATCAGCGGTGGCACCGTCACCCTGGAGCGCATCAAGTCCGTGGCCGGCGCCTTGCCGGTGGTGGGCAACATCATGGCCCTGGTGGATGCACTGGGGGACGTGGTCACCCTGGTCAAGAGCAAGCAGCGCGAGGTGCTGGACTGGGTCAGCCTGGGCATCAACCTGATCGGCGTACTGCCGGCACCGCCGACCATGGCGGCCGCGCGCATGAGCCTGCGCCCGACGTTGTTCCTGGTGCGCCAGGAACTGCGCAACAGCGCCAAGATGCTGCTCGGCGACTCGCTTATCCAGGTGCTGATCGGCCATTTGAACGCCACCATCGCCGGCACCATCGACGACTTCGTCACCCAGGCCAAGCCCAGGCTGGCCGAGATTCTTGACGCGGCGGGTGCGAAGGGCACCCAGATGCTCGGCGAAATCGCCGACGGCCTGGACGCCGTGGCCACCGGCCAGCTCGATGCCAGGAGCGACCGCACGGCGATGAGCCAGCAATTGTCTGCGGCTGGCGACCAGCTCACGCACAGCCCCAGGGCGGCGATCAGGAATATCTTCGGTGCGATGCACAGTGCCTGCAAGGCTGCGGGCAAGGGGGTGGTGAACAGCGCCGTGAGCAAGCTGGTGTCGGATGACATCAAGGCTCAGGTACTGGCCCAGACCGGGCAGTTGCGCAAGCTGGGGCCGGAGTTGGCGCGCCAGTTGAACAGGCTGGCGGACCCGTCGCTGGCGATGAGCATCGGTTCGATGCTCAATGTGCTGGACGGCGCCGTGAAGGGCTTTCGAAAGCGCAACAAGAACGGGCAGTCGGGCGTGAGCAAGCCGGGCACCGTGACCCAGGTGGAACGGGAGAAACCCAAGGGGGAGTTGGGGGCGACGGCCAGGCAGCATGAGGCGACGTCTACTCCCAGCCCCACGCGCCGCAGATGTCCTCCGGAACCGAAAAGCCACTCGAACCACGCGATCAGTTTTTCGTTGGGCTCCGAGTTCATCATTCATACCGACTTTGTTCTGCCGGGTGCCTTCCCCATCGAGTGGCAGCGTATCTACCACTCACGCCTGGCCGAGTACGATCAGGGCAGCCTGGGTGCGCGATGGATCACTGAGTTCACCACACGTATCGATGTGGTCGACATGGGCCTGCTGTTTCATGACCACGATGGCCGCAGCCACGCGTTCGACCTGCCCAAGGTCGAGAAGTCGAAGTACAACGCCATCGAGGACCTGCTGCTGGTTCGCAGTCGTGAAGACGAGCTGGTGATCTGCCGCGGTTTTGATCGCAAGGAGTATTACCTGCGCGTGGGCGAGCGCTATTACTTGCAGAAGATCCTGCTGCAGAACGACGCCGGTTGCATGCTGCATTACGAGCACCGCCACGATGGGCGCCCGGTGCTGTCCGACATCATCACCTTTCAGGGCGACATGAGTGACGTGCACCGTCACCTGGGCACCCTGATCGATGACCACGGCCACCTCACCGGCCTGTGGGAAATGCACGACGGGCAACCGCTGCGCCAGCTGTGCGCCTACCACTACGATGACCACGGCGACCTGATTGCCGCGCAGGACGAGTACGCCGCCACCTGGCACTACCAGTACCAGAACCACCTGGTAACCCGTTACACCGACCGTACCGGTCGGGGCATGAACCTGGAGTGGAATGGCAGTACGTTCGATGCCAAGGCCATCCACGAGTGGGCCGATGACGGTAGCTACGACACGCGTCTGGAATGGGACGAAAACATTCGGCTCACCTACGTCACCGACGCCCATGGCCAGGAGACCTGGTACTACTACGACATCCTCGGCCACTTGTACCGCATTCGTCACCCCGACGAACGTTCGCAATGGCTGTTCCGTGATGAACGCAAGAACCTTCTGCGTCACGTCCATCCGGATGGTAGCGAGGATCGCTACGACTACGACGAGCAGGGCAGCGTGGTGCGGCATATCCGTGCCGACCACAGCCAGGTTCACTTTGCCTACGATGACCGTCGTCGTCCGATCAGGATCCGCGACGCCGAGGCCGGTGTGTGGGAACGCCAGTACGACCTCAAGGGCAACCTCAGCGAAACCGTCGACCCGCTGGGCAACAAGACCGAGTTCGCCTACACACCCTCTGGTCTGGTCAAGGCGATCAAGGACGCCAACGGCAACGAAAAGGCGCTGGTGTACAACGACGCCGGGCAACTGGTCGAGTACACCGACTGCTCGGGCAAGACCAGCAAATGGGCCTATGACGATATCGGGCAGTTGGTGCAGTTCACCGATGCCGCCGGCAACAAGACCCAGTACACGTACAAGGCCGGCCAGCTCGCCCTGGTCATCCACCCGGACAGGACCGAAGAGCGCTTCGAGCGCGATGCCGAGAGTCGCCTGCTGGCCCACGTCGATGCCCTCGACCGCTGTACCACATGGACCTACACCGTCGCTGGCTTGCTGGCCGAGCGTGTGGATGCGGCCGAAAACACCCTGCGTTATCGCTGGGACAAACTGGGCCGCCTCACGGGCCTGGAAAACGAAAACGAAAGCCACGCCAGTTTCCGCTACGACCCGGTCGGGCGGTTGCTGGAAGAGAGCGGCTTCGACGGCCTCACCACGCGCTACCAGTACGACACGAACACGGGGCGCCTGACCTCCACCCACGTCGGGCAACGCCGCCTCGACGTCACCTTCGATCCCGTCGGCCGTCTCATTTCCCGCGTGGCCAGCCAGGGTGACCAGCGCGAGGAAGAATCCTTTGCCTACGACGGCAACGGCAGGCTGATCCAGGCCATCAACGCCGCGAGCAAACTGCAGTGGTTCCATGACGAGGCCGGCAACCTCGTTCGTGAACACCAGCACTACCTGGCCACCGGCACCCCGATGGTCGCGGTGTGGCAGCACGAGTACGACGCCCTCAACCTGCGTACCTCCACCACTCGTCCGGACGGGCACAAGGTCAGCTGGCTGACCTACGGTAGCGGTCATCTGTTGGGCATGACGGTCGATCAGCATGAACTGCTGGCCTACGAGCGCGATGACCTGCACCGCGAGGTTGTGCGGCATCAGGGCAACAGGTTGAGCCAGACTCAGGCGTGGGACCCGGCGGGGCGCCTGCAGGAACAGCTGCTGGGCAGCCAGGACGGCAAATCGACCCTGCTCAAGCGTGAGTATCAGTACGACGCGGTAGGCCAGCTGAGCGACATCCACGACACCCGTCGTGGTCATCTGGCCTACCAGTACGACCCGATTGGCCGCCTGTTACAGGCCACCAGCCGCCTGGGGGTGGAGACCTTCGCCTTCGACCCGGCCGGCAACCTGCTGGACGACAAGCACCACGAGCCGACGCGGCCGCTGGAGCGCACGCCCAGGCGTAACCGTTTGATGGACAACCTGCTGCGCGAGTATGCGGGCACGCATTACACCTATGACGAGCGGGGCAACCTGAGCCATCGGTTGCACAACGGTGTGCAGGCCCGGTTCACCTGGGACCTGTTCGACCGTTTGCAGGCTTACAGCGACGACAAGCTCAAGGTCGAGTACAGCTATGACGCCCTTGGGCGACGGTTGCACAAGCACTCGACGGCGCATTACTGGAACAAACCTGAAGCCGGTACTGGCTGGAACCAGCTGGAGCGAGCAAAGCGCCAGCGCGAACTGAACTGCGGCTTCACCCTGTTCGGCTGGGACGGCGACACCCTCGCCTGGGAAAGCTCGCCTGCGCAGGATGAAGGTGACACCGGGCGCACGGTGCACTACCTGTACGAACCGGGCAGCTTTGTGCCGGTGGCGCAGGCTCTGCGCAAGGCCCCGATACGGTTGTACAAGGAGCCGGACTGGAGCAACCGCCCCTACGACATCGATCAGGACCCGCTCTGGCAGCAAGCGGCCTCGCCACAACCCTTTGATGCGATTGCCTGGTACCAGTGTGACCACCTGGGTACGCCGATGGAACTGACCGACCACAACGGCGACGTGGCGTGGTCGGCGCAGTACAAGGCGTGGGGTGAGGTGAAACAAGAACGTTCGGCCTGGGCGAAACAGGTGGGGTTGAACAACCCGATCCGGTTCCAGGGTCAGTATCACGACCATGAGACTGGGCTGCATTACAACCGGTATCGGTACTATGATCCGGCGGTTGGGCGGTTTGTTGGGCAGGATCCGATTGGATATGCGGGCGGGTTGAACCTGTTTGCGTATACGCCGAATCCGGTTTACTGGATCGATCCATTAGGTCTTGCCGGAAATCCAGCAACGGCGACGCATGTTACGTATCAAGCAATTGATCAGCAGACAGGTAAGCCGTATATAGGTTATGCAAGTATGCCTGGGGATAGAGTCGGTGTGGATGTTGTAAAGTATCGATATGGCGGAAATTATGAGCGCTTTGGGGGAACAGCTCCTCGGGTCGCATATCGCGGATACGGTCAGGATGGAAAGGACACTGCCAGAGGACTAGAGCAACATTATTTTGTGGAAAACGATGGGCTAGACGGAACTGCAAACAAACAGAATCCGGTTGGGAAGAATAACAAAAGGCGTCAAGAATATACTGATGCCGCTAATCGACATTTGGATTCTCAAGGCTTCGGCGGGTCTGTAGTATGCGAGCTCTAACTAAGGGGTGGGTGATTTGAAAAAAAGAATAGTATGGAAGATAGGTGATTTTCTTGTGATGCAAGTAAGGGATGGCCTTTATACGGTAGGGCGTATGGCTGGGAAGACAACTTTGTGTATTTACAATGTCTTTCGTGAAAACGATCATTGGGACGATGTTGATTGGACTAGGGTAGAAGTTCTTTTTGAAGTTTTCGTGGGGGCTGTTGTGCAGAAGAATTTGGGTGTGCGTAAAATATCTATAGAAGGAATTAGATCTAGGGTTTTTGCGCGGCAACGTTACTGGATAGATCCGTATTCTTCGTTGGATGTTTCGCATTTCAAGGGTGGGCGAGGAACCTTTCCGTTTTATGGTGGAAGACTAATAGACGTAGGAGAGGGTGAGAATCCAGAAACATATGGGGCTTCGGTAATAAAACACGATCTGTCGGTTTGTGATGATCGAGAGATTATTGAAACGTATGAGCTTACAAATATGTGGGGTGATCTTGACCTCGCCGACAGATTAGCTCGCTATTACGATACAGGCGTAAATAGAGACGATCTTAAGTTTGAAGTTTTTCCGGGGCTCTGGAAGGATCGTGAAAAGCTTCGGCCTCTCACGCGCCGATTACCTGTTCCATTGCGGTGACGAATTCAGGCAAAAATCTGCCGACACCTCACGCGCTGAAATGAGTGAGTCGGCTATGCTCCGGGAGGCTTAAACGGTGGGCGCGGCGCTCACGTTATCTCGACCCCGTCAGGCGCTTCACCTCCCGCTTCCCCAGCCAGGGCGAGCAGCGCGAGGAAGAGACCTTCGCCTACGACGGCAGGCTGGTCCAGGTCATCAACGCCGCGAGCAAGCTGCAGTGGTTCCATGACAAGGCCGGCAACCTCGTTCGTGACACCTGCACTACCTGGCCACCGGTAGCCTGATGGTCGCGGTGTGGCAGCACGAGGTACGACGCCCTCAGCCTGCGCACCTCGACCGTGCGTCCGGATGGCCACAAGGTCAGCTGGCTGACCTACGGTAGCGGTCATCTGTTGGGCATGACGGTCGATCAGCATGAACTGCTGGCCCCAACCTGCTGGACGACAAGCACCACGAACCGACCCGTCCGCTGGAGCGTGCGCCCAGGCGTAACCGGTTGATGGACAACCTGCTGCGTGAGTATGCGGGCACGCATTACACCTATGACGAGCGGGGCAACCTGAGCCACCGGTTGCACAACGGTGTGCAGGTCCGAAAGCAGTTACTGGCATGTGAACGAAAATACAAGCGACCTCATGCTGCGTGATCGACCAGGCCATAGCGTGCCAAGGAGTTGGATCTCAAATTCTGTTACATGATGGAGCCGTTTCAGGGTGTTACCGATCTGGCGTATTCGCAGGACAGCGCAGTGTCCTCAGACGTGTTGAAAACCTGCTTGAATCACTACTTGCTGCACGATGATCTTCTGGACGTGAGTCAGGGCCACCAATACAGTGCTCAACGCGGGATTCTTGTAGCCTCCAGTGATGGATTTCGAAACCGAATGTCAAAAACGCGTGTCATCGGCACAACGCTTTCTGCAATCGCTTCTGCAGAGAAGGAACTGAACAGAACGTTCCCCACATCCTTTTCCCGCTGGCTGCTTGCCAACAATGGACGTTCACTGGGTGGCCTGGTGGTGTTCCCCGTGTTCGACAGCCGAGACCCGAGGAAGACCTGGGACTCGATCGTCCGAAATTACACGTCAGGGTGGCAGGCGTGGCTGGAAAATTTCTCGCAATCGCCTGAGCGTTTTGCACCGCTGTTGCCCTTCGCAGAGTTTGGAACAGGTGATTATTATTGCTTCGATTATGACGCGCGAGGCGCCTCAGGCGAACCTGCCGTGGTGTTGTGGGATCATGAAACGGGCAGTGCCCGCCGTGTTGCGGATGACTTTGAGCAGTGGCTGAGTAGCGTTGATCCTGCTCCTTAACGATCATCAGTAGCCCTGGATGGCTGAATGTTTGACAGCGGCTATGAGGTTCTGGGCAGCCCAGCGTGATACCCGCTCGATGACGCCCGCGTTCCCACGACATGCAACGGCATGTTGATGTTCAGCCCTCTTCCAATCAGGCACCATCGGACGTGAGTGCAAAGGCCTGCACCTCCACACGTAATACATCCCATCACACAAGGACGGACCCACCTCATGAAAGACATTGTTCGCCTGGGCGATGCCACCACCCACGGTGGCGTGGTACTCGAAGCCTTTTCCAACACCAACCTCAATGGCAAGCCGATTGCCGGGGTAGGGCACAGCGTCAGTTGCCCCCTGTGCAAAGGGGTATTTCCGATTGCCGAGGGCAGCAGCACCTACAGCGTCGGCGGTACGCCCGTGGCGCTGGATGGCATGAAGACCGCCTGCGGCGCCGCGCTGATCGCCAGTGGCCCCAAGGGCGCAGTCATCAGCTAGGCATTGCCCGCAACGTGCACTTTCCCCCCCGGCCGCACCGCCAGTCGCGACGATGGCCGGGGTACCCAATTGTGTCTACAATCAGCTCCTTTGATTGACCTACTTACTGGAGCTCACGTTTTGGCTCAATACGTCTACACCATGCATCGGCTGAGCAAAGTTGTGCCGCCGAAGCGGGAAATCCTCAAGAACATTTCGCTGTCCTTTTTCCCCGGCGCCAAGATCGGCGTGCTCGGCCTCAACGGTTCGGGTAAATCCACCCTGCTGAAAATCATGGCCGGCGTCGACACCGAGTTCGACGGCGAAGCGCGTCCGATGCCCGATCTGAATGTCGGCTACCTGCCGCAAGAGCCGCAACTGGACCCCACCAAGACCGTGCGTGAAGTGGTCGAAGAGGCCGTCAGCGTGATCAAGGACGCCCAGGCCCGCCTGGACGAGGTCTACGCCGCCTATGCCGACCCGGACGCCGACTTCGACAAGCTGGCCGCCGAACAGGCCAAGCTGGAAGCGATCCTGCAGGCCAGCGACGGTCACAACCTCGAGCGCCAGCTGGAAGTCGCCGCCGACGCGCTGCGCCTGCCGGCCTGGGACGCCAAGGTCGAACACCTGTCCGGTGGCGAGAAGCGCCGCGTGGCCCTGTGCCGCCTGCTGCTGTCGGCCCCCGACATGCTGCTGCTCGACGAACCGACCAACCACCTGGATGCCGACTCGGTCGCCTGGCTGGAGCACTTCCTGCACGACTTCCCGGGCACCGTGGTTGCTATTACCCACGACCGTTACTTCCTGGACAACGTCGCCGGCTGGATTCTGGAACTCGACCGCGGCGCCGGTATTCCTTACGAGGGCAACTATTCGGGTTGGCTGGAAGCCAAGTCGGACCGCCTGGCCCAGGAGTCCAAGCAGCAGTCGGCCCATGAAAAGGCCATGAAGGAAGAACTGGAATGGGTGCGCAAAGGCGCCAAGGCCCGCCAGTCCAAATCCAAGGCGCGTCTGCAACGCTTCGAAGAAATGCAGTCGCAGGAATTCCAGAAGCGCAGCGAAACCAACGAGATCTACATCCCGGCCGGCCCGCGTCTGGGTGACAAGGTCATCGAGTTCAAGAACGTCACCAAGGGCTACGGCGACCGCGTTCTGATCGACAACCTGTCGTTCAGCATGCCAAAAGGCGCCATCGTCGGTGTGATCGGCGGTAACGGTGCCGGTAAATCGACCCTGTTCCGCATGCTGATGGGCAAGGAGCAACCGGACTCGGGCAGCATCGAGATCGGTGAAACCGTGCAACTGGCCTGCGTCGACCAGAGCCGCGAAGACCTGGACGGCGGCAAGACCGTGTTCCAGCAGATCTCCGACGGTTCCGACCAGATCCGCATCGGCAACTACGAGATTCCGGCGCGTACCTACGTGGGGCGCTTCAACTTCAAGGGCGGCGACCAGCAGAAGTTCGTCAAGGACCTCTCCGGTGGTGAGCGTGGCCGTCTGCACCTGGCGTTGACGCTCAAAGAGGGCGGCAACGTGCTGCTGCTCGACGAACCGTCCAACGACCTCGACGTCGAAACCCTGCGTTCGCTGGAGGAAGCCCTGCTGGACTTCCCGGGCGCCGCTATCGTGATCTCTCACGATCGGTGGTTCCTTGACCGTGTGGCTACCCACATCCTGGCCTACGAAGACGATTCGCAGGCGGTGTTCTTCGAAGGCAACTACACCGAGTACGAAGCCGATCGCAAGAAGCGCCTGGGTGAAGCCGCTGCCCAGCCGCACCGGGTACGGCACAAGAAACTGGCATGACCTTCACGGTCTTGCACTGAAACGGGGCCTTCGGGCCCCGTTTTTTTTGCCTGGAATCCGGGTGAATCCTTCGCCGGCAAGGCCGGCTCCTACAGGGTTGTGCGGCCTGCTGTAGGAGCCGGCTTTGCTGGCGAAGGTGTATACATTTATAGAAATGCACCATTTATTTCCATAAAAACGACATTTTGCCCTGTTGCGGTGCGAGTGGTTCTTGGTAAAGTCCTGAAAAAACTAATAAGTCCAACTCTATCTGGTGAATGTCTAAATGATCGAATCCGTCGAAGACTTCCTCGCACGCCTGCAAAAACGCGACCCTGCCCAGCCCGAGTTCCATCAGGCCGTGGAAGAGGTACTGCGCAGCCTGTGGCCCTTCCTCGAAGCCAACCCGCACTACCTGCAGGCCGGTATTCTCGAACGCATGGTCGAGCCGGAGCGGGCCATTCTGTTCCGTGTATCGTGGGTCGACGACAAGGGCAGGGTGCGTGTCAACCGTGGCTACCGCATCCAGATGAGCAGCGCCATCGGCCCATACAAGGGCGGCCTGCGTTTCCACCCTTCGGTGAACCTCGGCGTGCTGAAGTTCCTGGCCTTCGAACAGGTACTCAAGAATTCCCTCACCTCGCTGCCCATGGGCGGCGGCAAGGGCGGCTCGGACTTCGACCCCAAGGGCAAGAGCGACGCCGAAGTCATGCGCTTCTGCCAGGCATTCATGAGCGAACTGTACCGCCACATCGGCGCCGACCTCGACGTGCCGGCCGGTGACATCGGCGTAGGTGGTCGCGAAATCGGCTTCCTGTTCGGCCAGTACAAGCGCCTGGCCAACCAGTTCACCTCGGTGCTGACCGGCAAGGGCATGAACTACGGCGGCAGCCTGATTCGCCCCGAAGCCACCGGCTACGGCTGCGTGTACTTCGCCGAAGAAATGCTCAAGCGCGACGGCCTGCGCATCGACGGTCGCCGTGTGGCCATCTCCGGCTCCGGCAACGTGGCGCAATATGCCGCGCGCAAGGTCATGGACCTGGGCGGCAAGGTCATCTCGCTGTCCGACTCCGAAGGCACCCTGTACTGCGAAGCCGGCCTGAACGATGCGCAGTGGGATGCGCTGATGGAGCTCAAGAACGTCAAGCGCGGCCGCCTGAGCGAGCTGGGCGGCGAGTTCGGCCTGGAGTTCCGCGCCGGCCAGCGCCCATGGAGCCTGGCCTGCGACATCGCCCTGCCGTGCGCCACCCAGAACGAGCTGGACGCCGAAGACGCCCGCACCCTGCTGCGCAACGGCTGCATCTGCGTGGCCGAAGGCGCCAACATGCCGACCACCCTGGACGCCGTGGACCTCTTCATCGAAGCCGGCATCCTGTTCGCCCCGGGCAAGGCCTCCAACGCCGGCGGCGTGGCCGTCAGCGGCCTGGAGATGTCGCAGAACGCCATGCGCCTGCTGTGGACGGCCGGCGAGGTGGACAGCAAGCTGCACAACATCATGCAGTCGATCCACCATGCCTGCGTGTACTACGGCGAAGAGAACGGCCGCATCAACTACGTCAAGGGCGCCAACATCGCCGGCTTCGTCAAGGTTGCCGACGCCATGCTGGCCCAGGGCGTGGTCTAGGCCTGCGGCTCGATGGCGACGACCTCGATCAGTTGATCCCCCGCCGGTCGTCGCCACAGCACCTCGTCACCGGGCGCTGCCCCCAGCAGTGCCCGGCCCAGGGGTGACCCCCAGTTGATCAGGCCACTGGCGGCATAGGCCTGGTCTTCGCCGACCAGTTGCACTTCATGCTGGCGGCCTTCTTCATCGACAAACACCACCCGGCTACCGATCTGCACCTTGCTCTGCGAGGTGGCGGGTGCGGCCACCTGGGCGCTCTGCACGCGGGCGCTGAAGTAGCGCAGGTCGCGCTCGACCTCGGCCAGGCGTTGTTTGTCGGGGTCGCCCAGCAGCGTGCTGCGCAGGGTCTCCAGTTCGCTGACCCGCTGCTTGAGCAGGGTCAGGCCCTGGGCGGTGACGTGGTTGGGTTGTTCGCTGATGCGCCGCTCTACCGGTTGATTGGCCTGATCGGCGGCCTGGTCTTCGTTGACGAATGCTCGGCTCATGGTTGGCCTCCTTTGTAGGAAGACCATGATGCGCGGTCACCGGTTGCATCGAATGTTCGAGGGCGACCTATTGGCGTCGATAGGCGCGGGCGGCGTCGCGGTCCTTTTCCTGCTGCCACTGCTGGTCGCGCTCGTCCCAGTGGCGGCTGCGGTAGGTGTCCTGGTCCTGGCTCTGCTGCATGGCCTGGCACTGGCGAAAGCCGTCGTCCCAGCCAGTCTCGTACTGGCGGTCGTGCAGATAGCGCGGCACGTCCTTGCGAAACTCGCCCATCATCACGCCTGCGGCCTGGTGGCCGCTGCTGCAACCGGCCTGGAAGCCGTCGGCGTAGGGGGCAGGGTAGCCTTGCTCGATCAGTTGATCGTGGGTGCTGGCGCAACCGCCCAGCATCATTGCCACCAGTACCCAGTGCCCGCGCATGTTCGAACTCTCCACCTGTTGGGGGGAAGTCTAGGTGCTGGTGTGTGCAAGAGAGGTCAAAAAGATGTCAAACAATTGGATCGCATCGCGGGTCAAGCCCGCTCCCACAAGGTTTCTCACTGCCCTTGTGGGAGCGGGCTTGACCCGCGATGACTTCAGTAGTTGTACCACTTCACCTCGAGCATCACCTCGTTCTGCGCCGTCGCCAGCTGGCTGAACTCGCGCCTGGCACTCAGGCGCAGGCCCAGGTTGCGCGACAGTTCCCACTGCTGGTTGAGGCTCAGGCTGCGGCGGACCTCGCCATTGGTGAAGTAGTCGCCCTTGGCCTCCAGGCTCAGGTTGCCCAGCCCGTTGCGCCACAGCACGCCGGTGTTGAACCCTGCCGCGGGTGCGATGAACCCGGCAAAGTCATTGTTGTGCTCCACCCGCACCGTGCCCAGGGCAAACCCGAGCATGTCCTCGCCCAACTGCCAGGTGCCCCCGGCGCCGCCATTCACATGGCTGACCAGCACCTCGTTCTCATGCTTGCCCAGCACCCGTTCCAACCCGCCGGCCACCTGCCACGACCACGGCTTGAGCAGGTCGTTGCGCGGCGTCAGCGAGCGGATCGTTGCCAGGTCCAGGCGCTGCACCTGCCAGTCGTTGTGTTCGTACTGGCGCACCTTCAGCTGCAGGATCTCGATCTGCGCGCCCAGCGGGAAGCCGTAGGCGTTGTCGTTGAGGTCGTGATAGGCCATGCGCAGCCCGTACTCGGCAAAGGCCCGGTCTTCTCGGGTACCCACGCCCAGCTGCCAGGTGCGCGACTCGTGGCCGTCCTCCGGCAGCCCGGGGCGTTCGATCTGCAACGGCGGTGGCGGGTTGCGGTTGATCGCGCGCAGCAACTCGAAGCTGCGCCTGGCCCGCTCCGGGTCGCGCTCCAGGCCATTGGCGCGGTAGCGCTCCAGGCGATAGGCGGCGTCCTGCACCAGCGCCTGGCGCTCGCGCGGCAGCTCGGTGAAGGCGGGGCTCTGCAGTTGCGCGGTGTCGGCGCTCACGGCCAGCACCTGCTGCTGTTCGGCATGGTCCAGCGGTTTGGCCCGCTCCAGCAGCTCGCGCTCGCGCGATGGACGGTAGTCGGTACGCGCCACCAGCCCGGACTGTTTCACCGCCTTGACCGTGTCGGTGGGGATCGCCGTGAGCGGGAACTGCGAGGTCAGGTCCAGGCTCGGCCGTGCCACCTGCAGCAGTTCGAGCAGGCGATACGAGCAGTTTTCGTCGAAGAAGAAATAGTCGAACTGGATCTGCTTGAGTTCCCAGATGTGCTCGACCATGCGCCCGGTTTCCTCGGGCGTGAGGTTCAGCCGGTATTCCCACAGGTCGCGGTTTTCCAGGCTGCGGTACTCGGACAGCTTCTCCTGGTAGGGCACCAGCGCGAACAGGCCGGGGTAGCCGCCCATCAGGCCCTTCCAGGCATACAGGATGCTGTTGTCGTTGCCCTCGATGTAGGCGCCGAAGTTGATCGCGTAGCTCAGCAGTGCGGTGTTGTCGCTCTGCACGTCGGCCTGGTCGATACGCAGCAGCGTGTGCCCGAACATCGACGAGGGGCTGTTCAGGTAGGCGGCCGGGAAGATCATCACCGCGCTGTGCGGCGACACGTCCGAGTACCACTGGGTGTAGGCCGTGCAGTCCGGCGCCGGCAGGTCGGTGAGCTGCAACTGCTCGCGCAGCCAGCGGGTGCGTGCCGGGAATACGCATTGCGCGTGCTGGTCGCCCAGGCTGGCCGGGGCGTACAGCGCCTCATAGGTGGCGCGTAGTTCCTGGTCAGGGTGGTGCGCACCGTCCTTGGCCAGGAAGAATTTGGGGTCGTCCACGTAGCTGCGCCATCCGCCGAGCTTGGCGGTTTCGTAATGGCCCAGGGAGATCCAGTAGCGGTCGTTGGCCAGTGCGTGCAGACGAGCATCGTCCAGCACGGTGGCAGCGTGCAGCGGGGCGCAGGCACAGAGCGCCAGGTAGGCAAGGCGTTTGAGCATGTCGGGCAACTACGTCTGAATGATGCCGATAGAGGCGGGCAAACAAACCCGCCCCGTGGTCGGGGCGGGTGTGCCGAGCTTAGGCCGGGGTTGCGTATTTGGCCAGACGGGCGTCGCTTTTCAGGACGGCGAGGGTGTTGGTGTGAACATCTTCAGCGGTAGCGTCGGCTGTGGTGAAGATTTCCTGGAAGTGCTGGTGGGTCACGGCCGCGAAGTGCGCACGGTCTTCCGGTGCGACGCCCAGTACCACCGCGTAGGTGGTCAGTGCTTCGCCCTGGCCTTGCGCCATGTCTTCGGACAGCTCGTTCATCATGCCATTCATGGCGAACCAGGATTTGCCGCCATAGGTCAGCGACGCATTGGTGGAGCAGCCGTTGGTGCCCGAGGTCATGCCGAAGGTGGCGTTGCCCGAGGTACCGTTGGTGGTGGATGCGAGGAAGTGAGCCGGCGTGCCGCGTTGGCCCTCGAACAGCATGTTGCCCCAGCCGCAGTCCGGGCCGCCTGGCGCCTGGGCCATGGCGTTGAGCGAAACCGCGGTGAACAGAGTACCCAGAAGAATCCGTTTCATAGCATTGTTCTCTTTCTGATGTTCAAACCAAAGGTCAGGGTTATCTGGCATGTCTGTAGGACTAGTTGCCAGGACGGGTCGGTTGTTTACCCAGCCGCGCAGTTTGGAGTTTAGGCACGATCTAAGGGTTCCGTGATTAATTGCAAAAGATTGCTTGAAATAATTGACGCGGAGCAGGTTTTCGACCCTGCGCGCTAAAGCGTTGAAGAGCCTTGCAAGCCGGGCGCAGGCGGCGCCAGAATGCCGTCATCCGCCCCGCCGAAGTAAGGAAGCCCGATGCCCGATCCTGTTGCTGCGAGCCTGCGTCTTGCGCCCGAAGCCCTGACCCGGCCGTTTTCCGCTGAACAGTTCGATTTTTCCACCACCAATGATCTGGAGCCCTTTCGCGGTGTGCTAGGCCAGGAACGTGCAGTCGAAGCCTTGCAGTTCGGCGTCGCCATGCCACGCCCCGGTTACAACGTGTTTGTCATGGGCGAGCCGGGCACCGGCCGCTTCTCGTTCGTCAAGCGCTACCTCAAGGCAGAAGGCAAGCGCCTGCAGACGCCGTCCGACTGGCTGTACGTCAACAACTTCGACGAGCCCCGCGAGCCCAAGGCGTTCGAGCTGCCGGCCGGCAGTGCCGGGGCCTTCATCGCCGATATCGGGGGCCTGATCGACAACCTGCTGGCGACCTTTCCGGCGGTGTTCGAGCACCCGTCCTATCAGCAGAAGAAAAGCGCCATCGACCGCGCCTTCAACCAGCGCTACGACCGTGCCCTGGATGTGATCGAGCGCGCCTCGCTGGAAAAGGACGTGGCCCTGTACCGCGACAGCAGCAACGTCGCCTTCACCCCAATGGCCGATGGCAAGGCGCTGGACGAGGCCGAGTTCGCCCAGTTGCCTGAGGCCGAGCGCGAGCGCTTCCACGAGGACATCGCCGCGCTGGAAGAGCGCCTCAACGAAGAGCTCGCCAGCCTGCCGCAGTGGAAGCGCGAGTCGAACAACCAGCTGCGCCAGCTCAACGAAGAAACCATCACCCTGGCCCTGCAGCCCTTGCTGGCCCCGCTGTCGGAGAAATACGCCGAGAACGCCGCGGTGTGCGCCTACCTGCAGGCCATGCAGGTCAACCTGCTGCGCACCGTGGTCGAGCAACTGGTCGACGACAGCAAGACCGACGCGGTGGCGCGCAAGATGCTCGAAGAGCAGTACGCCCCCAGCCTGGTGGTCGGCCATCACGCCAGCGGCGGCGCGCCCGTGGTATTCGAGCCGCACCCTACCTACGACAACCTGTTCGGCCGCATCGAATACGGCAACGACCAGGGCGCGCTGTACACCACCTATCGCCAGTTGCGCCCGGGGGCGCTGCACCGCGCCAATGGCGGGTTCCTGATTCTGGAAGCCGAGAAGATGCTCGGCGAGCCGTTCGTGTGGGATGCGCTCAAGCGCGCCCTGCAATCACGCAAGCTGAAGATGGAGTCGCCGCTGGGCGAGTTCGGTCGCCTGGCCACCGTCACCCTCACCCCGCAGATGATCCCGCTGCAGGTCAAGGTGATCATCATCGGCGCCCGCCAGCTGTACTACGCGCTGCAGGACCACGACCCGGACTTCCAGGAGATGTTCCGGGTGCTGGTGGACTTCGACGAAGACATTCCCATGGTCGAGGAGAGCCTGGAACAGTTCGCCCAGTTGCTCAAGACCCGCACCAGCGAGGAGGGCATGGCCCCGCTGACCGCCGATGCGGTGGCGCGCCTGGCCACCTACAGCGCCCGCCTGGCCGAGCACCAGGGGCGCCTGTCGGCGCGCATCGGCGACCTGTTCCAGCTGGTCAGCGAGGCGGATTTCATTCGCCACCTGGCCAACGACGAGATGACCGATGCCGGGCACATCGAGCGGGCGCTCAAGGCCAAGGCCACGCGTACCGGGCGGGTATCGGCGCGGATTCTCGACGACATGCTGGCCGGGATCATCCTGATCGACACCGAAGGCGCGGCGGTGGGCAAGTGCAACGGCCTGACCGTGCTGGAGGTGGGCGATTCGGCGTTCGGCGTGCCGGCGCGGATTTCCGCCACGGTTTACCCGGGCGGCAGCGGCATCGTGGATATCGAGCGTGAGGTCAACCTGGGCCAGCCGATCCACTCCAAGGGCGTGATGATCCTCACCGGGTACCTGGGCAGCCGCTATGCCCAGGAATTCCCCCTGGCCATTTCGGCCAGCATCGCGCTGGAGCAGTCCTACGGCTATGTGGATGGCGACAGCGCATCGCTGGGCGAGGCCTGCACGCTGATCTCGGCCCTGTCGAAAACCCCGCTCAAGCAGTGCTTTGCGATCACCGGCTCGATCAACCAGTTCGGTGAAGTGCAGGCGGTGGGCGGGGTCAACGAGAAGATCGAGGGCTTCTTCCGCCTGTGCGAGGCTCGTGGCCTGACCGGTGAGCAGGGCGCGATCATCCCGCGGGCCAACGTGGCCACGCTGATGCTCGACGAGCGCGTGCTGCAGGCGGTGCGCGCCGGGCAATTCCATGTGTACGCAGTCAGTCAGGCCGACGAGGCCCTGAGCCTGCTGGTGGGCGAGCCGGCCGGGCAGCCGAACGAGGAGGGCGAGTTCCCCGAGGGCAGCATCAATGCGCGGGTGGTCGAGCGGTTGCGGGTGATTGCCGAGATGATCAGCGAAGAGGACCTCAAGGAAGCCGAGAAGGAGCAGGCCGAAGAGGCGCTGGCGCAGGTGAAGCCTTCCTGACCGCGTTGGGTTCTTCGCCCGTAATGCCGGCTCCCACACGTGGGAGTCGGCATTACGGGCGAAGGGGGCAGTTCGGCGCATGGCACATGACCGCTCGGCGCCGACCGCTTGTCGCCGGCGGATTTCTTCTATCCTCAAGGCATGGACCGTCGTGCGCAAAAGGATCGAAACCAGCCTGGCCACAGGCTACGCAACGCCTCACCGAGGACCGTCGCCATGCCGCGTACCCTCAGCCTTACCCGTCAATGCCTGGGCCTGGTGACCCGCATTGAGTGCCGTATCCGCCCGCTGGCCGGTGACACCGGCATGTGGACACTGCTGTTCGCCGCCGGCATGGCCGGCGAGCAACCCTCCGCGATCAAGGCCCAGGGGCCGTTTCACGGGCCGTTCGTGGCCGAGTCGGTGCTCAGCGCGATTGTCGACAGCCTGACCCTGCACGGCTACCAGGTGGCCGACGACCCGCAGATCTGGTGCGTGCACCTGCAGGCGCAGCTGCGTCGCATCAACGGCGAACGGGTTCACCATGTGGGTGACCTGCAGTCCAACCCCGACACCTGAACCGACCGGATCATCCACTGGCCTGTGGCAGCGTGTCGCGGGCTTTTCCTGTCACAGGTGGCTGCTATACTCGCGCTCGTTTTTTTCCAGCCACCTGGTGATCTGCTCAATGGAACGCTTTATCGAAAATGCGATGTACGCCTCGCGCTGGCTGCTCGCACCCATCTATTTTGGCCTGTCCCTGGGGCTGCTGGCGTTGGCGCTGAAGTTCTTTCAGGAGATCTTCCATGTGCTGCCCAACGTCTTCTCGCTGGCCGAGTCCGACCTCATCCTGGTACTGCTGTCGCTGATCGACATGGCCCTGGTGGGCGGCCTGCTGGTGATGGTGATGATCTCCGGCTACGAGAACTTCGTGTCGCAGCTGGATATCGCCGAAGGCACCGAAAAGCTCAACTGGCTGGGCAAGATGGACTCTTCCTCGCTGAAGATGAAGGTGGCCGCCTCGATCGTGGCGATCTCCTCCATCCACCTGCTGCGGGTGTTCATGGACGCGCGCAACATCGAGACCCAGTACCTGATGTGGTACGTGATCATCCACATGACCTTCGTGGTCTCGGCGTTCGCCATGGGCTACCTGGACAAGATGACCAAGCACTGACCTGCGGGGTATCACGCCTTGTCAGCCGCCCGTCCGTTGCATAACGGACGGGCGGTTGCGTTTCTGGCTTGTGCTTTGGTCGATGCTGTACAAAAAATGAACGGCCTGTGGAGTGTTCCAGTAGCGAGGTATCGCA
The DNA here is from genome assembly GCF_028682105.1 of Pseudomonas sp. 8209. Classification (NCBI taxonomy): domain Bacteria; kingdom Pseudomonadati; phylum Pseudomonadota; class Gammaproteobacteria; order Pseudomonadales; family Pseudomonadaceae; genus Pseudomonas; species Pseudomonas sp. 8209. The sequence continues at coordinate 239,130 of NZ_JANIAH010000010.1, read as the reverse complement.
ATGAACCTGCATGAACTGAACAGCGAGGCCAGGGCCGGCCGGGTGGACGAACTGAACCTGATCGCCATCGAAGGGGGGGACTTCGTGCTCGAGGCCCGGGTCAAGGGCAAGGCGCACCCGTTGCTGGATGCCAGGGGGGTACGTCTCAAGGTGCACTCGGTGGTCGATGGCCAGCGCCTGCTCAATGGCTTGCCCGCCGTGCCGTTGCACCTGGTGCACTGGTCGGTGCAGGACGAGATGTGCGGCCTGCACGGCACCCCCGAAGAAGACCTCAAGGTGCCGATGCCGCGACGTACTGCCTGGTAGCTGAACTGCTTTGCCGCAGTGTGCTAGGCTGCTTGCCCTTTTCACAGCGGGCGCGGCTTTTGTGCGCCCTGTAGCGGAGCAGAAACATGTCCGAACTCAACCTGTCCACCGACGAAACCCGCGTCAGCTACGGCATTGGCCGTCAGCTGGGTGGCCAGCTGCGTGACAACCCGCCACCGGGCGTCAACCTGGACGCGATCCTGGCCGGTCTGACCGACGCCTTCAATGGCCAGGCCAGCCGCGTCAGCGAAGAAGACCTGTCGGCCAGCTTCAAGGTCATCCGTGAAATCATGCAGGCCGAAGCGGCTGCCAAGGCCGAAGCGGCCGCTGGCGAAGGCAAGGCCTTCCTGGCCGAGAACGCCAAGCGTGACGGCATCACCACCCTGGCCTCGGGCCTGCAGTTCGAAGTACTGACTGCCGGTGAAGGCGCCAAGCCAAGCCGTGAAGACAGCGTGCGCACCCACTACCACGGCACCCTGATCGACGGCACCGTGTTCGACAGCTCCTACGAGCGTGGCCAGCCGGCAGAATTCCCGGTCGGCGGCGTGATCGCTGGCTGGACCGAGGCCCTGCAACTGATGAACGCGGGCAGCAAATGGCGCCTGTACGTACCGAGCGAGCTGGCTTACGGCGCCCAGGGCGTTGGCAGCATCCCGCCGCACAGCGTGCTGGTGTTCGACGTCGAGCTGCTGGACGTACTGTAATACCTCTTCGCCGGCAAGGCCGGCTCCTACAGGGTCAGCGCGTACCCGTGTAGGAGCCGGCCTTGCCGGCGAAGCGTTTTCAGTTCCACTGCGCGCCACCCCCAGGGCGCAACGCCCGGGCATAGCAGAACAGGAACAGATTCCTCACCAGCTCCTTGAGCACCACAGGCTCGCTCGAATTCAACCCGTGAAGATCCAGGTCGCCCTGGTCGCGCAGTTCGCCCAGCGCGTCTTCTTCGAGCACGGCGCATACCTCGCCGGTTTCGCGGTGCAGGATGCGCAGGTACGGATGGGGGCGGTCAAGCCAGGCGTCTATCAGATAAGTCATGGCTATTCTCCTTGAAAGCGTTCAATGAGAATAATTCTTATTATCAAAATAGCAAGTGACTATTGGATTTTTCTTGCGATTACCGCCGGGCGGTAGGGTCGAGGCTGCGAGTGCAGCCCCGGGCAGGCAGGGGGTCAGACCTTGCGCACGAATTCCGATTTCAGCTTCATCGGGCCGATGCCGTCGATCTTGCAGTCGATGTCGTGGTCGCCGTCGCACAGGCGGATGTTCTTGACCTTGGTGCCGACCTTGACCACCAGCGAGGTGCCCTTGACCTTGAGGTCCTTGATCACGGTGATGGTGTCGCCGTCCTGCAGGACGTTGCCCACCGAATCCTTCTTCACCGCTTCGTCGCTGGCCGCTTCGGCTTCACCGCTGGCCGACCACTCGTGGGCGCACTCGGGGCAGATCAGCTGGCTGGCGTCTTCGTAGGTGTATTCGGAGTTGCATTTGGGGCAGGGTGGCAAAGTGCTCACTACGGTTCCTCAGGACTACGTGCAGAAAACCCACATTGTATAGGGTTTTGCCGGCCAGAGGAAAAGCAGGCCCATCGAGCGATGGGCCGGGGCAGGGGATCAGTGCGTGCGGGCGACGGCGAATTCGCTGAGTTCGACCAGCGCATCGCGGTATTCGCTGGCCGGCAGCACGTCCAGGCAGGCAATGGCACGGGCCACGTAGTCACGCGCCATCTGTGCGGTGTACTCCAGCGCGCCGGCGGCCTCCACTGCGTTGCGGATGCTCTCCAGGTCTTCAAGGCCACCTTTCTGGATGGCCTGGCGCACCAGCGCCGCCTGCTCGGGGGTGCCTTCGCGCATGGTGTAGATCAGCGGCAGGGTCGGCTTGCCTTCGGCCAGGTCGTCACCGACGTTCTTGCCCAGGGTCTCGGCGTCGCCCTTGTAGTCGAGCAGGTCGTCGACCAGCTGGAAGGCCACGCCCAGGTGGTCGCCGAAGGTACGCAGGGCTTCGCGCTGTTCATCGCTGGCGCCGGCCAGTGCGGCGGCGCTGTGGGTGGAGGCTTCGAACAGCATGGCGGTCTTGCCGCGGATGACGTCCATGTAGACTTCCTCGGTGGTGCTGGCGTCGCGAATGCGCGACAGCTGCAGCACTTCACCCTCGGCAATCACGCGGGTGGCCTTGGAGAGGATCTGCATGACCGGCATCGAGCCCAGCTCGACCATCATCTCGAACGAGCGCGAGTACAGGAAGTCGCCCACCAGCACGCTTGGCGCGTTGCCCCACAGGGCATTGGCGGTGGAGCGGCCACGGCGCATGCCCGACATGTCGACCACGTCGTCATGCAGCAGGGTGGCGGTGTGCAGGAACTCGATGGTGGCTGCCAGCAGGCGCAGGTCGTCGCCTTCGCGGCCCAGTGCCTTGCCGCACAGCAACACCAGCAGCGGGCGCAGACGCTTGCCCCCGGCCGAGGTAATATAGTCGCCGATTTTCGATACCAGCGGCACACGCGAAGTCAGCTGCTTCTTGATGATCTCGTCAACGGCGCTGAAGTCGTCCGCTACCGCACGGTAGAAAGCTTGGGGTTGCATCGGCCACAGGTGCTCCATAAGGGTTGCGCGGCATGCTAGGTTGCGGGTCCCGGCGTGTCAAGGCGCACTGCCCGTGGGGTCAATGGCCACACTTGCAAGGCAAAGCTGGCTTGCGTACAATCGCGCACCCTGAACTTCCTGGGCAGCACCTGCCTTACGCAATTGCACTGGGCCGTTCCAGCCCTATGCAGCCATGCCAGCCAATACTCTTCCTATAAAGAGCTGGGTGAGCAGGATTATCGGAGAAATACCCATGTACGCAGTAATTGTTACCGGTGGCAAGCAGTACAAAGTCGCCGAAGGTGAATACCTGAAAATCGAAAAACTGGAAGTCGCCACTGGCGAATCCGTGACTTTCGACCGCGTTCTGTTGGTTGCCAATGGCGACGACGTGAACATCGGCGCTCCAGTCGTTGCTGGTGCCAAGGTTGTTGCTGAAGTGATCTCGCAAGGTCGTCACGACAAAGTGCGCATCATCAAGTTCCGCCGCCGTAAGCACCACATGAAGCGTATGGGCCACCGCCAGTGGTTCACCGAAATCAAGATCACCGGTATTTCGGCTTAATCGCCCAAATCCCCATTTCTGGAGAATTGAACCATGGCACACAAAAAAGCTGGTGGTAGTACCCGTAACGGTCGCGACTCAGAAGCCAAACGCCTTGGCGTGAAGATGTATGGCGGCCAGGCTATCATCCCGGGCAACATCATCGTGCGTCAGCGCGGCACCCAATTCCACGCTGGCTACGGCGTTGGCATGGGCAAGGATCACACCCTGTTCGCCAAGATCGCGGGTAAGATCAAGTTCGAAGTAAAAGGCGCCTTCGGTCGTCGTTACGTGAGCGTCGTTGCCGAGTAATCGCGCGATCGCTGGAAAAGCCCTGTCTCGCGACGGGGCTTTTTCGTTTGTGGGGTGAGTCTCTTGCAAAGCTGTTTGTATGGGCTGCCGGCGCTGGTGTTCTGGCCGTATCGGGGCCGCCGCGCTCACTTTTGCAAGAGCCTTATGTCTTTGTGTCACTCAGCTCGTCCAACTGACGAGAGGCGGTTTTTATGAAGTTTGTTGACGAAGTATCGATCAAGGTCAAGGCCGGTGACGGCGGTAACGGTTGCATGAGCTTCCGCCGCGAGAAGTTCATCGAGAACGGTGGCCCCAACGGTGGCGATGGTGGCGACGGCGGCTCGGTGTACATGGTTGCCGACGAAAACCTCAACACCCTGGTCGACTACCGCTACACCCGTCACTTCGAGGCCCAGCGCGGCTCCAATGGCGGCAGCACCGACTGCACCGGCAAGAAGGGCGACGACCTGATCCTGCGCGTGCCGGTCGGCACCACCGTGATCGACGCGGGCACCCAGGAAGTGATCGGCGACCTGGTCAAGGCCGGGCAGAAACTGATGGTGGTGCAGGGCGGCTGGCACGGCCTGGGCAATACCCGTTTCAAGTCCAGCACCAACCGTGCGCCACGCCAGACCACCCCGGGCAAGCCCGGCGAGCAGCGTGACCTGAAACTGGAAATGAAAGTGCTGGCCGACGTCGGCCTGCTGGGCTTGCCCAATGCCGGCAAATCCACCTTCATCCGTTCGGTGTCGGCCGCCAAGCCGAAAGTCGCCGACTACCCGTTCACCACCCTGGTGCCGAACCTGGGCGTGGTCAGCGTCGACCGCTGGAAGAGCTTCGTCATCGCCGACATCCCCGGCCTGATCGAAGGCGCTTCGGAAGGCGCCGGCCTGGGTATCCGCTTCCTCAAGCACCTGGCGCGTACCCGCCTGCTGCTGCACCTCGTCGACCTGGCCCCGCTGGATGAAAGCAGCAGCGCCGACGCCGCCGAAGTCATCGTCAACGAGCTGACCCGCTTCAGCCCGTCGCTGGCCGAGCGTGACCGCTGGCTGGTGCTGAACAAGACCGACATGCTGATGGACGACGAGCGCGACGAGCGCGTCAAGGAAGTGGTCGAGCGCCTGCAGTGGGAAGGCCCGGTGTACGTGATCTCGGCGATCTCCAAGCAGGGCACCGAGCAGCTCAGCCGCGACATCATGCGCTACCTCGAAGACCGTGCCGACCGCCTGGCGGCCGACCCTGCCTACCGCGACGAGCTGGCCGACCTCGACCAGCGCATCGAAGACGAGGCCCGTGCCCAGCTGCAGGCCCTGGACGACGCGCGCGCCCTGCGCCGTACCGGCGTCAAGAGCGTGCACGACATCGGCGACGATGATGACGATGACGACTGGGAAGACGACGAAGACGGCCCGGAAATCATTTACGTGCGCGACTGATTCGTTGCAGTACACTAAACGCCGCTTTTTCAAGCGGCGTTTTGGTATCTAAAGATCTCTATAGGTTGGAAGAAGATGCGGAGCAAGGTGACGGGTGCGCAGCGCTGGGTCGTGAAAATCGGCAGCGCGTTGCTGACGGCGGATGGCAAGGGCCTGGACCGCGCGGCGATGGGCGTGTGGGTCGAGCAGATGGTGGCCCTGCATGAGGCAGGGGTCGAGTTGGTGCTGGTCTCTTCGGGGGCCGTGGCTGCCGGCATGAGCCGCCTGGGCTGGAGCAAGCGACCGAGTGCGATGAACGAGCTGCAGGCTGCCGCCTCCATCGGCCAGATGGGCCTGGTGCAGGCCTGGGAGTCGAGCTTTGCCGAGCATGGCCGGCACACCGCGCAGATCCTGCTGACCCACGACGACCTCTCCGACCGCAAGCGTTACCTCAACGCCCGCAGCACCCTGCGTACCCTGGTGGAGCTGGGCGTGGTACCGGTGATCAACGAGAACGACACCGTGGTCACCGACGAGATCCGCTTCGGCGACAACGACACCCTGGCCGCACTGGTGGCCAACCTGGTGGAAGCCGACCTGCTGGTGATCCTCACCGACCGCGACGGCATGTTCGATGCCGACCCGCGCAACAACCCCGAAGCCCAGCTGATCTACGAGGCGCGCGCCGATGACCCGACGCTGGACGCCGTGGCCGGCGGCACCGGTGGCGCACTGGGGCGTGGCGGTATGCAGACCAAGCTGCGTGCGGCGCGCCTGGCCGCGCGGTCGGGGGCGCACACCATCATCGTCGGCGGTCGCATCGAGCGCGTGCTCGACCGCCTCAAGGCCGGCGAGCGCCTGGGCACCTTGCTCTCGCCCGAGCGCGGCATGCTCGCGGCACGCAAGCAATGGCTGGCCGGGCACCTGCAGACCCGCGGCACCCTGGTGCTGGACGCCGGTGCGGTGCAGGCCTTGCGCCAGGCCAACAAGAGCCTGCTGCCGGTGGGCGTCAAGACCGTGCAGGGCAGTTTCCGGCGTGGCGAGATGGTCGTGTGCGTAGGGCCGGACGGCCTTGAGGTGGCCCGCGGCCTGGCCAACTACAGCGCGCTGGAAGCGCAGAAGATCATCGGCCAGTCATCCGAGGCCATCGAGGCCGTGCTGGGCTACAGCGCCGAGCCGGAACTGGTGCACCGCGACAACCTGATTCTGGTATGAGGAAATGAGCGTGATCAAAGGGATTTTTGCAGCCGCCTTGCTGGCCTTGCCGATGCTGGCCGGTGCCGAGGAAATCGGCCAGGTGTCGACGGTGTTCAAGTTCGTCGGGCCCAACGACCGCATCGTGGTCGAGGCGTTCGACGACCCCAAGGTGGAGGGCGTGACCTGCTACCTGTCGCGCGCCAAGACCGGCGGCGTGAAGGGTGGGCTGGGGTTGGCCGAAGATCGTGCCGAGGCGTCGATCGCCTGCCGACAGGTGGGGCCGATTCGCTTCAAGGGCGAGCTCAAGGATGGCGATGAAGTGTTCAAGGAGCGCACCTCGCTGGTGTTCAAGACCATGCAGGTGGTGCGCTTTCTGGACAAGAAGCGCAACACGCTGGTGTACCTGGTGTACAGCGACCGCCTGATCGAAGGCAGCCCGCAGAACGCGGTGACGGCGATTCCGATTCTGCCTTGGGCAGAATAAGACCGCGTTGAATCCATCGCGGGTCAAGCCCGCTCCCACAGGTTCAATGGTGCCCTCTGTGGGAGCGGGCTTGACCCGCGATGGGGCCCAAAGGGCCCCCAAGGCCGTCAGATCGACGCCGGCTCAACCTCCACTTCCCGCACCTCGACCTTCACCTGATCGCGACGGCTGATGTACTTCCAGTCCGCCTCGTCGATGTAGATCCCGTTCGGCCCGCTACCGCCCTCCAGGTCGATTGCAACGTGCGCCGATACCTGCGGCTTCACGCTCGCCAGAATCGGCACGAAGCCCAACTGCAGGCTGGTCTCCAGCAATGCCGCCTGGTTGCGTTCGTCGATGTCGGCCGCCTCGTCCAGGTAGTACGGCAGGCGCACGCGCCCGGCCTGGTCGCGGTCCATCAGGTGCAGCAACAGGTACATGTTGGTCAGCGCCTTGATGGTCATGGTGGTGCCGTTGGAGGCCGCGCCATCGATGTCGGTATGGATGATCGGCTGGCCGCCCACCTTGGTGATCTCGAACGCCAGCTCGAACAGGTCCTTCAGGCCCAGCTGGTTGTGGTTGGCTGCCACCAGCCGCGCCAGGTACTCCTTGGCCTCTTCGTTCTTGTTGTCCTGCTCGGCGCTCTGGCTCAGGTCGAACACCGACAGGGTCTCGCCTTCCTCGTACTGGCCGGCACTGTGGATGATCTGGTCGATGTGCTTGAGCGCTTCCTTGTTCGGCGCCAGCACGATGCGAAAGCTCTGCAGGTTGGATACCTGGCGCTTGTTGATCTCGCGGTTGAACAGTGCCAGCTGGTGCTCGAGGCTGTCGTAGTCGCTGCGGATGTTGCGCAGGGTACGCGCGATGTCGGTCACTGCCGCGCGCCGCGCCTTGCCCAGGGTCAGGGCTTCGTCGGTACGGTGCGCGTAGGCGTTGATCAGCAGCTGCAGGCGGCGCTCCATGTCGTCTTCGCTGTCGAACTTGGCCACGCCCTTGAGGCGTACCTGGGCGTACAGCGCCTCGATCTGGCCATCCACTCGCAGCAGGCCCTGCCAGCTGTCCTGGTAGTCGTTGAGCAGCGGCAGCAGGTTGTCCATGGAGTCGTCGACCGGGTCCATGAACGGCGTGCCGAACGGCAGGTCGGCCGGCAGCAGCTGGCGACGGCGCAGAGCGTCGTCGAGGGTGCGCTGCTTGGCCTCCATGTCGGCAATCTGGCGACCGACCAGTTGCAGCTTGGCCGACAGTTGCTGCACGCGCTCGGTGAACGCGTCGCTGGAGCGCTTGAGCTCGTCCTGGGCCGCCTCCATCTGCGCCAGATGCTCCAGCTTGTCGCCTTCTTCGGCCGACAGGGTCTGGGTACGGCGGTAGTCTTCCAGGGCCTTTTGCGCATCCAGCACCTGCTGGTACAGCGCTTCGGTCTGGGTCTTGCTCGCGGCGCGGTCGGCGGCCACGGCTTGCTGGGTCTTGAGCTGCTTGAGCTCTTTTTCCAGGCGCTCCTTCTGGTCGCGCAGCGCGGCGCGGTCGGCCAGAGCCTGCAAGGCCGGCGGCTCGATATGGCTGAGGTCGATGGACAGCCCCGGCGCCTCGAAGCGCTCGCCCTTGAAGCCGTCGAGTACCGCTTCCAGGGACTTGACCCACACGTCGCTGTCATCCAGCTCGATGCCGCGCTCGCCCAGCGGCAGGCTGAACAGCGCACCGTTGAACAGGCGCATCAGGCGCTCGACGTCCTGCTGCGAGAACTCTTCGCGCAGGCGTGCATAGCTGTTGTTGTCGGCATGGTCGAGCTGCTGCTTGACCGACTTCAGGCGTTTCTCCAGGTCGCGCAGGCGCTCTTCCAGGTCCTCGGCGCTGAACTGGCGCGACTGCGCCAGGGCACCGGCCAGTTCGTCGTGGGCGTCCTTGGCGGCCAGCAGCTGCTGCTCCAGCACCTTGACGTCATCCACCAGCGCGAAGCGGTGCTTGAGCACCGACAGTTCGCCCAGCCAGCGCTGGATACCGGTCATTTCGCGTTCCAGGCGCATCAGCTCCTGGGTGCCGCCGCGCTGGTTGTTCTGCAGCGCGTCCTGCTCGTGGCTGTAGTGCTCGGCCTGCAGCACCAGCTCTTCCTTGCGTGCGCCGGCGTAGTCCTGCCAGGTGCCGAGCAACTGGTCGAGCAGCGGTGACAGGCGGTGTAGCTTGCCGCGCAGGATGTCGCGCTGGGCCACGCCATTGGCCAGGGCCTCGACCAGCGGGCCGGCGGCTACCAGCGAGTTGTAGTCCTGTTCCATGCGCCGCACGTCGCGGAAGGCTTCTTCGCAGGCGGCGATGTAGTCGACGCTGCCCGAGCGCAGGCTGTGCTCGAACGCATCGAGGAACAGCTGCTTGAGCTTGGCCGCGGTAATCTCGCGCATGTGCAGCAGGTTGATGAACAGGGCGCGGAAGGTCTTCAGGCTCTGCTCGCTGGTGGAGCGCAGCGGAATCAGGGTCAGGTCCAGCGGCACCGAGGTGTGCCCGCCCACCAGCAGCCGGCGCAGTTCGTCGGGCTTGAGCTCGTAGGCTTTCAGGCCGTTGCGCTCCAGGTTGGTGAACAGCTCCTTCTGGCGCAGGCAGGTGTCGTTCTTCTGGTAGTGGCCCAGGTCCAGCTCGCCGGCATAGGCGAAGAACTGGTGGCCGAAGCCGCCGCCAGGGCCGCGCCCGACCACGCCGATCACGTGCGGGCCGTGGGGCAGGTTGACCTCGCAGAGGATGTAGCTGGTGTCGCTGGCGAAGTAGAAGCGGCGTGACTGCTCCAGGCTGTACTTGCCGAAGCTCATGTCCGACATGCGCGCCAGGATCGGGAACTGCAGGGCGTTGATCGACGCACTCTTGCCCAGGTTGTTGGCGCCGTACACCGACAGCGGGTGCTCCAGCGGGAACAGGCCCAGGCTGTAGCCGGCGGTGTTGAGCAATGCAAAGCGGCGAATGCCGTAGCGGTCCTGGCTCATGCGTCAATCTCCTGTTGCTCTTGGGCAATGGCACGGGCCAAGGCGTCTTCTTCGCTTTCCTCGAACGGGCTCAGGTCGAGCGGGTCGTCGGTCCTGTTCAGCTCTTCAGGGGTTTCTTCCACCACCAGCACCGGGGTCGGCAGCGGCAGGGCACTGTGCAGGCTGGCGGCCAGGTCGCGGTCCTGCTGCACCGACAGGCACACGTCGAGGAAGCGGTGCATCGGCGGCAGGAAGCGGTAGATGCCGTTGTCTTCGCTGGCAAAGCCGAGCTGGGTCATGCGGCGCATGATTTTCTCTTCCAGCTCGTCGGGGGTCTGCACCTCGGCCTGCAGGAACAGGTCGCGGTACTTTTCCAGCAGCGAGGGCAGCTCGTCGCGCCCCAGGCTGCCGCCGTCGAGCACCGACATCGGGTCGCGGCCCTGGTCGGCCAGGTGCTCCACCAGGATGAAGGTGAACAGCGACAGGCGCTGGGCGGTCTTGTTGACCTGGGCAGCAGCCAGTTCCGGCACGAAGTAGTAGAAGCCACGGGTGTCGCACACCAGTTCGAAGCCCAGGGCCTTGAACAGGCCGCGGTACTGGTCCTGGAAGTTCGACAGCTGGGCATACAGCTCCGGGTCGCGCCGGCTGATGTGGAAGCCCTTGAACAGCTCGCGGAAGATCGGTGCGAGCTGGGACAGTTCGGAAAGATCAAGATGCATGGGTAGGGCTCGCAGTAGGCTCGGGCGACGGTTCGCGGCTTGAAGTCAGGGCGAACGAGCGCAGGCTGACCAGGTGTTCCTGAGTGGTGTACTCGCGGCGCTCCAGGCGCGCGCGGGTAAAGCGTTTTTCCCGCGACAGGCGCGAGAACCAGTACAGCAGTTCGTCGGTGGCGCCTTCGGGCTCCTGCTCCAGCAGCCACACCATCAGGTCGGGCAGCGGCAGGGCGTCTTCGCAGCGCTCGAGCATTTCCTTGACCGTGCGCGGTGCACGCGGCGCGGCGCCCTTGTGGCTCTTGTGCGCCTTGGGGAACTGCGCCGGCTTGGCTTCGAAGCGGGCCAGGGCATACACGTAGGCCTCGACCTGGCTGGCGCTGCCGAGGAAGGTGCTCTGCGGGCGGGTGAACAGCGGCATGGCCGCCTGCGGCACGGCGTCGATGCCCTTGCGCCGGATCACCGACAGCGCCAGTGCGGCGCCACGGGTCACGGCGTTGTGCCGGCGTGCCTCTTCACGCAGCGGCAGCAGCAGCTCGCGGGCGTGGCGCAGGGTCAGCTGGGCGCTGGTCTGCATCTCGAGGATGCGCGCGTGGGTGCGCAGCAGCATGTCGTCGTCGACCAGGTGGCCCAGTCGCGCCTGCTCGCCCAGCAGGCGCAACAGCACGGTCTCGACCTTGCGCACGCCCTGTTCGAAGGCGCCGTCGGCGTTCACCAGCTGGATCATCGGCTCGACGTATTCGTCCCAGGTGGCCAGCACTTCGGCGTAGCGCTGGCGCAGCGGGATCTGCCGGTCGCTGGTCTTGGCCCGCTCGGCCACCGCCACCAGCGCCTGCTCGTCGTTGTCGAGTTTTTTCAGCACGTCACGCACGCGCATGTCGAGCAGACGCAGCTGGCGCGCCAGGTCGTTGCCGTCGCGGATGTCGAAGGCGTCCTGGATATGCCCGGCCAGTCGTTCGAGGTGGCGCAGGTAGGCTTCGATCTCCAGGCACAGGCCCAGGCGGTGCTCGCGCCGCAGGTAGGCCAGGAAGTCGTGGATCTGGGCGTTGAGCTCGAAGCGGTTCGGGCTCTTGGCCACCGGGACCAGGATGTCCAGGCGAATCCACACGTCCAGCAGGTTGGTGATGTCCTGGGGCGTACTGTCGAGCTGTTGTGCGGCCAGTTGCCCGCGCAGCTCGGCCAGGCTCAGGGTGCCCCCGTCGAAGCGCTCGCACAACGGCTCGAGCAGGGCCCAGTGTTCGGCTAGGGCGCGCAGGACGCGCTTGGGTTCGATCATTGGCGGGTCGACTCGCTGCCAAGTAAAAGCGCCGATTGTACTGCATCAGGGGGGGATCGATTCACCCCCTGATCGTTTGCCGGTGTTGTCGGGCGGTTTTGTGCCTGCAACGGCGGCGTAACGGCGGTAGAATGCTCGCCCCGACTTATCCACAGATGGCCGCCCTTTGCTTACCGAGTCCCGCCGCCGCGCCTACCTGAACGCCATGCAAGTGGTGCACTGGCTGCCGCGCGCCGAACTGCCGTTCGCCGCGCCATCGCGCCCCGAGCTGCTGCGGGTACCCGAACCGCTAGTCGAGGCGCCGGTGGTGCTGCCGGCAGTGGTGGCCAAGGCGTCTGCACCGGCTGCCAAGCCGGCCGAGCGGCCAAAAATCGAGATTCCGCGACCGACGGTCAGCGCCAAGCCGGCCAGCAAGCCGGTGCTCGACGCCGAAGAAGCCGCCGCCGTGGTCAAGCCAGCGCTGGTACCGCCGCCCCGCTTTGCCTTGCAGTTGCTGCGTGCCGGCGATTGCCTGGTGCTGGTGGAGCTGGTCACCGGCCAGCCGTTCCAGAGCCGCGACCCGTCCTACCTGCTGCTCAAGGACATGCTGCGCGCCGCCGGCCTGCCCGACAGCCCGCAGATCATCGGCGAGCCGGTACGCTGGCCGTTGCTGGTGCGCGGCACCCTCGACCAGGGCCCGCTGGCAGCGCGTGATTTTGTCCAGGGTTTCATCCAGGCCCGCCTTGAAGAGGCGCCCTGCAGCTGCCTGTGGCTGGTCGGCCTGCCGGCGGTGCGCTTTGCCGGTGAAGCCGACGAGCAGGCGTACTACCGCGAATTGCCGGTGGAGGGCCTGGGCAACTGCTGGGCCTTGCCTGGCCTTGAACTGTTGATGGACGAGCCCGCCCGCAAGGCGCACGTCTGGCAAGCCATGCGCCGGCTGATGGCGCGCTGGAAACCACGCAATGAGTGACAACATCAGTTTTCGCCGCATGACCGAGGCGGATCTGGATGCCGTGCTGAAGATCGAATACGCCGCCTTCAGCCACCCGTGGACCCGGGGGATCTTTCTCGACGGGCTGAAGAACTACGAAATCTGGCTGATGTTCGAAGGCCAGCAGCAGGTGGGCCACGGCGTGATCAACGTGATCATCGACGAGGCGCACCTGCTCAACATCACCGTCAAGCCCGAAAGCCAGGGCCGTGGCCTGGGCCTGCGCCTGCTCGAAGAGCTGATGAAGCGCGCCTACGCCAGCAACGGCCGCGAGTGCTTCCTCGAAGTGCGCGCCAGCAACCAGTCGGCGTATCGCCTGTACGAGCGCTTCGGCTTCAACGAGATCGGCCGGCGACGCGACTACTACCCGGTGGCGGGTGGGCGCGAAGACGCGCTGGTGATGGCCTGCACGCTGTTCGAAGAATAACCCTTCAGCGCTCGCGCTTGCCGTCCAGCGGGTCGCGACGCGCCAGTTCGGCCTCGTCCAGGCCGTTGCCGCCGCCAATGTCATCTTCGTCGACTACGCTCAGGTCCCAGTCGGCCGGGTGGTCGCCGCCGACTTCATCGGCTGAGCGGGCGCCGTCTTCGGGGATCAGGGTTTCGGGCGTCAGGTCATCGTCGCTGGGGTCGTAGTGCGTGTCGGTCACCGGTGGGTCTTGATCGAAGTCCAGCGGCTGCACCGAGCCCATCTGGTCCTCGATGGTATCGATCTGTACGGGTTCCGGGGCATGCGGCGGGCGATGTGATTCGGTCATGTCTATTCTCCTGCGGGTGGCCTGTAAGGGGTGGACCGGCCACTGGCGGGAAGATTCAAAGGCGTGACCCGAACGGGGTGGCGCCAGTCACACATGCGCATTCCCATGAGGCTTGACCATGCACGATCTACAAGAACTGATTGATAACAACGCGCGCTGGGCCGATGCGATCAAGCAGGAAGATCCGGACTTCTTCGCCAAGCTGGCGCGTCAGCAGACTCCGGAATTCCTCTGGATCGGCTGTTCGGATGCGCGGGTGCCGGCCAACGAGATCGTCGGCATGCTGCCGGGCGACCTGTTCGTGCACCGCAACGTGGCGAACGTGGTGCTGCACACCGACCTCAACTGCCTGTCGGTGATCCAGTACGCGGTGGACGTACTCAAGGTCAAGCACATCCTGGTGACCGGGCACTACGGTTGCGGCGGCGTGCGGGCCTCGATGCAGGACCGTCAGCTGGGCCTGATCGACGGCTGGCTTCGGGCGATTCGCGACGTGTACTACGAGCATCGTGTGGAGTTGTCCAAGCTGGCGACCGAGGAAGAGCAGGTCGACCGCCTGTGCGAGCTGAACGTGATCCAGCAGGTGGCGAACGTGGGGCACACCAGCATCGTGCAGAACGCCTGGCATCGCGGGCAGAGCCTGTCGATCCATGGGTGCATCTACGGGATCAAGGACGGCCTGTGGAAAAGCCTGAACACCACCATCAGCGGGTTCGAGCAGCTGCCGCCGCAGTACCGGTTGCGTCCGCAGGACTGACCGCCCATTGGCTGTTGCAGGAGCCAGCCTGGCTGGCGAAGGCCGCGCTACCTGTCCGTGGTGCGGCCTTCGCCGGCAACGCCGGCTCCTACAGGCTGCGTAACGCCCGCGTCATCACCCCCGTATTGCACTTGGCATGGGCCTGCTCCGGCGTCATCTGGCGTACCGTGCGGAAAAACAGCCCGCAGGCCTGCTTCTTCTCCTTCACCTGCCATTTTTGCGTGCATGCCCCCAGCGTGGCACTTGCATCCGCCTTCGGGTTGCGCCCCATTCCCGCCTGCCAGCACGCCGCGCTCAAGTCCTGCCCCATCATCCGCAAACCCGCCGCATCGGCCTTGTCCGGGTCGTTGTCGTTGTTCTTCGGGTCGGCGGCGTACCAGATCGCGCTCGGGTGATTTGCGCCCAGCACCGGCACGTTGCGCCCAGGCACCGGGCTGATGCTCACCAGCCCCAGTACCTTCACCTCTGGCCCGTACTGCTGCTGCACCCAGCTGCGCACCGGCGCACCGAACGCCACCATCGGCAGGCTGGCGCCGTCAGCGGCCGCAGTCATGTCCCTGACCATGCGCACCTGGTAGTCGGTGAAATACCCGTACACCCCTTCAAGGTCCTTGCCGGCACTGGCTGGCGCGGCAATCGGTGCGATGTCCACGATGGTCTGGTAGGCCGGGGTGTGTTGCGCCGGCACGCCGTTGAAGGTCAGCAGCTGGGCCCAGCGGTCGGTGGTGTTGGAGCGCAGGTAGTCCTGGGCCTGGGTCAGCGAATAGTCCGGCGGAAAGTGCAGCAGCTCGATGCTGCGCCGGTTCTCCAGGGCCATGCCCAACGGCAGGAACAACGCCCAGTTGTAAGCCCACTTGCCCTCGCGATTGAGCCGGTCGGCACCTGCATAGGCCAGTTCGCCGCTGTCGAGCAGGGCCTTGAGCGGGGCAGCGTAGGTGGTCGGTACGCCGCTGATGTCGGCATGCAGCTGGTCGTGCTCGCGACGCACCGTCACCGTGGCGGTCGGGTAGCCATCGCGCTGCACGCTCTGGGTCAGGTAGTGCTCCACGGTGCGCTCCAGCGACCAGTCGCGAAAGCAGATCACCCCGCAGTTGTTGGGGTAGGCGAATAGGCGGGTCACGCGCTGCGCATCGCCCAGCGGTACGCGGGCGTCGGCCAGCACGGCGCTGCTGGCGGCAAGGGCGATCAGGCCCAGGGCAAAAGGTGTACGCATGTTCAACTCCTTGTCGATGAACTCCCGATGTGCGGAAGGCTTGCCATACTGGGGTAGTTCTCAGGACGAGGGGAAGGGGGCAGGACCATGAAGGGGTATCCGGGCATTGCACTGTTCGCCGGGCTGTTGAGCGTGTTGCCGGCCCACGCCGACGAGCGCGACCTGTGGTCGTTCGCGCAGTGGACGGGCAGCCACGATACGCGCGCGTTTCGCGAAATGCTGGTGCAGGCGCGGCTGTATGGGGTAGTGCCGTTGTACCAGCTGCTGCGCTCGGCCAGCGACTGGCGCCTGTGCAACGCCGAGCCGTTCGCCGTGGCGCCGCCCGACCAGTGGCCGGCGGTACGCTCGACCCTGCAGTTGCTCAAGACCCTGGGCGAGCAGCAGCGCCTGAAAACCTACGAAGTGGTCTCGGCCTATCGCAACCCCACCCTCAACCGCTGCGCCGGTGGTGCCCGCGACAGTGCGCATACCCGCGCCTTCGCGGTCGACCTGCTGCTGCCGGCGTGGGCCGATCCGCGACCATTGTGCGAGTTCTGGCAGACCCAGGGCCAGGCCTGGAACATGGGGCTTGGCCGCTACCCGTCGGGGCGCATCCATATCGACACCGCCGGCTACCGCACCTGGGGCGGCGACCTGAGTGCCGACTCGTCGTTTTGCCCGCGCCTGGCGCCCAGCTCCTGAACAGCTCGGCGATGGCGGGGCGAGGAACTCCTGGGCCCCGCAAGGTACGGAAGTAGTTCACCCCCTGCACATCAACCCGCCCCGAGGAACCGCCCAATGCTCGAATCGACCTGGACTGCGCTCAAGCATCATCAGCGTGTGCGCGAGATTGTCGTGGTGCTGGCCAACTTCGGCGCCCAGGACGTTCTGTTCCGCCTGGGGCTGGGCAGGCTGCTGGGGGAGGCCGAAACGGTGGCCGGCCTGCCCGCCGACGAAGGCACCCCGCAACGCGTGCGGCGGGCGCTGGAGGCGCTGGGCCCGACCTTCGTCAAGCTCGGGCAGATCCTCTCCAGCCGCAGCGACATTTTGCCGGCGGCATGGATCGACGAGTTGCAGGCCCTGCACAGCAGCGCCGCTACCTTGCCTTGGGCGCAGCTGCAGGCCCAGGTGCTCGAAGACCTGGGCGCCGAACTGGACCAGGTGTTCGCCGAGTTCGACACCACCCCGCTGGCGGCGGCGTCCATGGCCCAGGTGTATCGGGCACGCCTGCTCGGGGGCGAGGAGGTGGTGGTCAAGGTTCAGCGTCCGGGGCTGCGGCGCAAGATGACCGCCGACCTGCAGTTGCTCGAAAGCGTTGCGCAACTGGTCGAGCAAAACACCGCCCTGGCCGACTACCAGCCGCGCAAGATGGTGCGGCAACTGGCCCGGGCCATGCTCGAAGAGCTGGACTTCACCCAGGAAGGCAGCCACTGCGACGCGGTGGCGGCCAATTTCGCCAGCCAGCCGCACATCGTCATTCCGCGCATCTACTGGGCCCACAGCAGCGAGCGGCTGCTGGTGCAGCAGTACCTGCCCAGCCATACCCCGCTGGAGCGCGAGGCGCTGATCGAGCAGGGCCTGGACCCGAGCCTGCTGGCCAGCCGCGGCGCAGCCGCGTTCATCAAGATGCTGCTGGAGGACGGGCTGTTCCATGGCGACCCGCACCCGGGCAACCTCAAGGCCATGGACGACAACCGCGTGGGCTTCATCGACTTCGGCATGGTCGGGCGCCTTGGCGAGCGCCGTCGGCTGGAGGTGATGACGTTCATGCGCGCCCTGACCGAGGGCAACAGCGATGCACTGGTGACGGTGCTGGTGGACTGGAACGACGACGGCGTGCGCAACATGCCCGCCATCGAGCAGGCGGCCGGCGAATACATGGCGCGTCACGGCGGCAAGGTGCTGAAGATGGGCGCGCTGATCGAGGATTTTCTGGGGCTGATGCGCGAATACCGCCTGCTGCTGCCGCCCGACCTGCTGGTGCTGTTCAAGGCCCTGGTGACCGCCGACGGCGTACTGACCCGGCTGGACCCGCAACTGGACCTGGTGGCCACCGCCAGACCGGCGATCAGGGCTCAGCTCAAGGCGCAGCTGAGCTGGAAGATCGCCAGGCGCCTGGGGCTCGATGGCCTGGAACTGGGACGCGGCCTGCTCGGCGAATTGCCGCAGCTGACACGGCTGCTGGTGAACCGCTTCAAGCATGGTGTGCTGGAGATGCGCGTCGATGTGCCGGGGCTGGAGCGCCTGGAGCGTTCGTTGCGCCTGGCCTCGACGCGGCTGTCGCTGGCGTTGCTGATCAGTGCGCTGGTGATTGCCTTCGGCCCGCAGATCGCCGCTGCCGGTCCGGTGTGGCTGGGCTTGCCCGCCGTCAGCTGGCTGGCGGCGATCGCCACCCTGGGCGGCTTGCTGGCGTTTTTGCGCAGCCTGTTCAAGAGCCCGTGAGCCAGTCGGCAAAGCGCCGCTGCGCCGTGCCGGCAGCGAAGGGCTCGGGGCTCAGCAGGTAGTAGGCCGAACCGTCCTCGGTGAACCCGTAGGGCGCCACCAGCTGCCCGCTGTCGAGTTCGTCCTGCACCATCATGCGCGAGGCCAGCGCCACGCCCAGCCCGGCCAGGGCTGCCTGGATGCACAGGTAGAAGTGTTCGTAGCCGGCGCGGCTGCTGCCCCTGGCCGACTGGCCGCTCAGGCGCAGCCAGTGCTTCCAGGCGTCGGGACGGGTGGCGCTGTGCAGCAGGCGGGTACCGGCAAAGCCCTTGTCGGGCAGTGCCAGGTCGGCGCGACACACCGGCCCTACTGCCTCGTTGCAGAGCTTGAGGCTGTGCAGGCTGGCATCCCAGTGGAAGTCGTCGCGGCGCAGCGCCAGGTCGATGCCGCTGCGGGCAAAGTCCACCGGCCCGCCGGCGGCCACCAGGTGCAACTGGATGTCCGGGTGCGCGGCATGGAACGCCGGCAGCCGCGGGATCAGCCACTTCATCGCGATGGTCGGCTCGCATGACAGCACCAGCACGTTGTCGCGGGCCTGCTGCAGGCGTTGCACGCTGGCGTGCAGCTGCTCGAACACCGACAGGGTGGTGTCGTGCAGGGCGCGCCCGGCCGGCGTGAGGAAAATGGCGCGGTTGCGCCGCTCGAACAACTGCACCCCCAGGGATTCTTCCAGCAGACGCACCTGACGGCTCACCGCACCGTGGGTGACGTTGAGCTGTTGGGCGGCGCGCACGAAGCTTTCGGTCTGGGCGGCGACGTCGAAATAGCGAAAGGCGGCGAGGGCGGGCAGTTTCATATGTGTGAGGAAAACTAGCGGATTTGCGCCACTATAAATCGCTTTTTTGCCGTGCTGAAGCTTTCGATAATGGCGCTGCGCAGAATCATCTGCGTCATTTCATGGAGTATCGACGGTGGGTGAATTGCTGGCGGTGGCCTTGATTACCGTGTTGGCGGTGATCAGCCCGGGGGCGGACTTTGCCATGGTGACACGCAGCAGCTATGCGTTTGGCAGGCGCAGCGGATTGCTCGCCGCCCTGGGGATTGCCTGCGGCGTGCAGGTGCATGTGGTGTACACGGTGCTGGGGGTGGCAGTGCTGATCAGCCAGTCGCCGGGGCTGTTCATGGCCATGAAGGTGGTGGGGGCAGGGTACCTGATCTACCTGGGGTATCGGTCGCTGCGCACTCGTGCGCCGGTGGCCCTGGAGGGCGCGGTGGGGGTGACGGGGCGCGGTGCATGGGGGGCGTTCGCATCGGGCTTTCTGACCAATGCGCTGAACCCCAAGACCATGCTGTTCGTGGTCAGCGCCTACAGCCAGGTGGTGCAGCCGGGGGCCTCGCTGGGGCTCAACTTTGCCTATGGGGCGTTCATGTCGCTGGCGCATTGGGTGTGGTTCAGCCTGGTGGCGCTGTTCTTTTCGCGGGAGGCGTTGCGCCAGGCGATGCTGCGCCGCCAGCGCATGGTGGACCGGGTGATCGGGGTGGCGTTGATCGGCCTGGGGGTGGCGGTGGTGTTCGTGAATGTGCGCTGAGCGCCTGGCCGCTGCGCTGGCTAGCCAGCGAAAGGCGCACCACCGATCCCGCCATTGCATCTCCCACCAGCGGCGCCATAAGATATAACCATTCTCATTTAGTGCCGCCGACATGAAAGCCACCCCACCCGCCGACAGTCTCGCTTCGTTGTACAAGGGCTACCACGGCTGGCTGCTGGTGTGGCTGCGCCAACGCCTGGACTGCCCGCACAACGCTGCCGACACGGCCCAGGACACTTTCATGCGCCTGCTCAGCGCCGGCAGCTATGTGGCCCCGCGCGAGCCGCGGGCGTTCCTGGCTACCGTGGCGCGGCGTCTGCTGATCGACCGCGGGCGCCGGCAGAAGCTCGAACAGGCCTACCGCGAAGCGCTCGCCCGGCACGTCGAGTACCTCGACCAGGCACCTTCTCCCGAGCAGATGCTGGCCGCCCTCCAGGCCCTGGAGCACATCGCCCGCGCCCTCGACCTGATGAGCGTGCGTGCCCGCGAAGTGTTCATCCTGCGTCACCTCGAAGGGCTCAGCCATGCCGAGATCGCCGCACGCCTGAACGTCTCGACCAAGACGGTGCAGAACCACCTGGTGCAGGCCCTGCTGCACTGCCACGCTGCCACAGATCCTGCCCTGTGAACCTGCCTGCGGCCACGCTGCGCAAGGCTGCCGAATGGCTGGTGCGCCTGGACGACAGCGCCAGTGCCGGCGACCAGCAGGACTTCGAGGCATGGCTGGCCAGCGACCCGCAGCACCTGGAGGCCGTGCGCCAGTTGCAGGGCAGCCTCGCGCCACTGCGTGAACTGCCCCGTGCGCCGGCCCGCGCGGCGCTCAAGCGCATTGCGCCGCAACCCCGTGGCAAGCGCGCGCTCAAGGCGCTGGCAATCAGCCTGGGCCTGCTGCTGCCGGCCGGCCTGGTGCTGCAGCACTATCCGCCGGCTTATCTGATGGCCGATATCCGTACCGGCAGCGGCCAGTGGGCTACACAGCAATTGCCGGACGGCAGCCGCATCAGCCTGGATGGCCGGTCGGCGGTCGACCTGCAGTTCGACGCCCAATCGCGCACCCTGCGCCTGCTCAGCGGCGAGATCCTGCTGGATGTGGCCAAGGACGCCAGTCGCCCGTTCCGCGTGGTCACCGAACACGGCAGCATCCGTGCCCTGGGCACCCGCTTCATGGTCGAGCGCAGCGAGCACAGCACACGCCTGGCCATGCTCGAGTCGAGCACCGAGGTCAAGAGCGCCGGCAGCAGCCGCACGGTCAGCGCCGGCCAGCAGGTGCGCTTCGACGCCACTGGCATCCAGCCACTCCAGGCGGTCGACGCCGCCGGGCTGGAGCAGGCCTGGGCCAGCCACCAGATGATGGTCAAGGAGCAGCCGCTGGGCGAGGTGCTGGAACGCCTGGCACGCAATCACGGCGGCTACCTGCTGTTCGATACCAAGGCGCTGGCGCACCTGAACGTGACCGCCGTGTTGCCCGCCGACGACAGCGAGCGGGCGTTGCGCCTGCTGGCGCGCAGCTTCCCGATCCGGGTGCAGCACTACACCCCGTGGGTCACGCGAGTCACTCTTGAATAGAAATCCTTATCAAACGCTTCCAGTTCCCGTTACCTGTGCGTCCTTGTATTAGCCAATACATCGGAGAGTCGGGAACATGCCTTCACACAAGCCCCTCAAGCCCAGCCGCGCCCTGGCGCTGGCGGTTCATCTAGCCCTCGGCACGCTGCCGCTGCTGGCCCTGCAGCCGGCGCATGCGCAGCAGCAGGTGCAGCGCTATGCCATCCCGGCCGGGGCGCTGGGCGACGTGCTGAGCCGTTATGCCCGCGAGTCGGGGGTGGCCATTTCGTTCAATGCCGGCCAGGTCGCCAACCTGTCCAGCGCCGGGCTGCAGGGCAACTATGCCCTGCAGGACGGCTTCGCCGCGCTGCTGTACGGCCACGGTCTGCAGGCCCAGGCCAGCAGCGACGGCTACGTGCTGGTTGCGCTGCCGGCGGCCAACGGCGCGGTGGAGCTGGGCGCCACCAGTATCAACGGGCAGGTGCTGGGGAGCACCACCGAGGGTACCGGCTCCTACACCACCGGGCCGATGCAGACGGCCACCAAGCTGCCCCTGAGCATCCGTGAAACCCCGCAGTCGGTGAGTGTGATCACCCGCCAGCGCATGGACGACCAGGACATGCAGAGCCTGGAAGATGTGCTCAAGAACACCCCCGGCATGTCCATGACCAAGGACGGCCCGCAGCGCCCGACCTTCTATGCTCGCGGCTTCACCGTCGAGAACCTGATGAACGACGGGCTCTCCAACGACCTGTCGCATTACCTCTCGCGGGACATGAACTCCACGCCCGACATGGCGATCTACGACCACGTCGAGGTGGTGCGCGGCGCCACCGGCCTGATGCAGGGCTCGGGCACGCCGTCGGCGGCGATCAACATGGTGCGCAAGCGCCCCACGGCCGACCCGCGCCTGAGCATCACCGGCAGTGCCGGCAGCTGGGACAACTACCGTACCGAGGTCGACGGCTCCGGCGCGCTCAACGACAGCGGCACCCTGCGCGGCCGGATGGTCACCGCCTACCAGACCCGCAACAGCTTCCAGGACGTGGCCGATACCGAGCGCTCGGTGTTCTATGCCATCGGCGAGGCCGACCTGAGCGACAACAGCACCTTCACCCTGGGGCTGTCGAACCAGAGCGTCAACAACACCTCCACCTGGGGCGGCCTGCCCACTGGCATCGACGGCAGCGACCTGCACCTTTCGCGCTCCACCTACCTGGGCAACGACTGGGAATACTGGGACCAGGACAACACCACCCTGTTCAGCCGCCTGGACTATCGCCTGGACAACGACTGGAAGCTGCTGCTGGCGGCCAGCCGCACCTGGTCGAAGCTCAAGATGCTCGGCAGCATGACCGAGCGCATGGGCGATGAGGGCGAGGTGTTCGGCCAGTACCTGGGGCAGTACCACTACGACGACGAGCAGAGCAGCTATGACGCCTATGCCACCGGGCCGTACCAGTTGCTGGGGCGTACACACGAACTGGTAGTCGGGGCCAGCCGCCGCGAGCTGACCTTCGAGGGCAAGGGCAACTACAGCGACGACCTGATCGGCATGAACATCCATGCCTGGGACCCCGGCAGCCTGCCCAAGCGTCGCCTGGACCTGAACTACTGGCACCAGGACCGCGAAACCTCGCAGACCGGCACCTACGTCACGTCGCGCTTCAACCTGGCCGACGACCTGAAGCTGATCGTGGGCGGGCGCCTGGACTGGTACGACAGCGAATCCCAGACCCGCAACGGCACGCGCCTGGGCAAGCCTGTCAACGTGAGCGTCACGCGCAACCTGACCCGCTACGCCGGGGTGATCTACGACCTGGATGCGCAGCATTCGGTGTACGTGAGCTACACCGACATCTTCAAGCCGCAGTCCGAGCAGGACGCCAGCGGCAGCGAACTCAAGCCGATCGAGGGCAAGAACTACGAGGTGGGGATCAAGGGCGAGTACTTCGACGGCGCATTGAATGCCAGTGCCGCGGTGTTTCGCATCGACCAGGAGAATCGCGCCAAGACCCTGGAGCGCTACCAGTGCTCCGACCTGGTGCCCAGCTGCTCCGAGGCGGCGGGCAAGCTGCGCAGCGAGGGTATCGAGCTGGAAGTGAACGGCACCGTGCTGCCGGGCTGGGAGCTGGGCGCGGGCTACACCTTCGCCCAGGTCAAGTACGTGAAGGACGGCGACCCGGCCAACGAGGGACGGCTGTTCGACACCGACATCCCGCGGCACGTATTCAAGGCGTTCACCACCTACCAGCTGCCGGGCGAGCTCGAGCGCTGGAAGGTCGGCGGCGGGGTGTACCGGCAGAATGCGATCTACAACAAGGGTGACAACTGGTACGCCACCGACAGCACCTACCGCATCGAGCAGGATGCCTACACCTTGGTCGACCTGATGCTCAGCTACAAGGCCTCCGAGCACCTGGACGTGCGCCTGAACGTGAACAACGTGTTCGACACCAGGTACTACCAGAGCATTGCCACCAACACGGTGTATGGCGGCAACTTCTACGGTGACCCACGCAATGCGATGCTGACGTTGCGCTGGTCGCTCTGAAAGGATCAGGCCGGCTCCTGCGGGCGTGCAGGAGCCGGCCTTGCCGGCGAAGCGGCCGGCACTTTTCTTCAGGCATGAAAAAAGGGCCTACCTTTCGGTAAGCCCTTTTTAGTACTTGGTGGCTACACAGGGACTTGAACCCCGGACCCCAGCATTATGAATGCTATGCTCTAACCAACTGAGCTATGTAGCCAAGTGGCGCGCATTATTCGCTCGAAACGATGTTGTGTCAACACCCAATTTCAAAAAATTTAACGCCCGATCAACCGCTTAGCCAAAAACCCTTCAGAACCTGTAGGTGAAGTTGGTCATCACGTTGCGTGGTGCGCCGTAGGTGCCGTACAGGCCGGCCATGCTGTAGTACTCGCGGTCGAACAGGTTGTTCAGGTTCACCGAGGCTTCCAGGTGCTCGTTGATGTCGTAGCGCGCCATCAGGTTGGCGATGGCATAGCTGCCCTGGGTGAAGGTGTGCAGGTCGTTGCCCACCTTGCTCTGCCAGTTCACGCCACCGCCCACGGTCACCTTGTCCAGCACCCCCGGCAGGCGATAGCTGGTGAAGGTCTTGAGGCTGTGACGCGGCAGCACGGTGTTGATGCGCTCGTCCTGGTTGTCGGTGGTCAGGGTATAGGCATACCCCGCCGACGCCTGCCAACCCTCGGCCAGTTCGCCGTTGATCTCCATCTCGATGCCTTTGGAGGTGGTGTCCTGCTTGGCCTCGTACACGTTGTCGTGCTGCCAGATCGCCAGGTTGTCCTGTTCGAGCTTGAACACCGCCACGCTGGAGTTCAGCTTGCCGTCGAAGTGGCTGCCCTTGATGCCCATCTCGTAGCCGATGCCCTGCATCGGGTCGATGGGCTTGAATTGCGCGTCCTGCACCCACGACCCCTGCGGGTTGAAGATCTTGGTGTAGCTGGCATACAGCGACCAGGTGTCGTTCAGGTCGTACACCACCCCGGCATAGGGGATGAACACGCCGGTTTCCTTGCGGTCGGTGTTGCTGCTGGCCGCGCCATAGGGGCGGTCCTCGGTCTTGCGCTCCCAGTCGATCAGGCGGCTGCCCAGGATCAGGTTCAGGTCGTCGCTCAGGTGCAGGCGGGTGGTGAGGTAGGCGGCGTACTGGTTTTCTTCCTGTGACGACTTGCCGCTTTCGGTAAACGGCGGCTTGGGCTGCTTGCCGTCCCAGTCGAAGATGTTGTCGATCGACGCACCCGGGGTGGCGTTGTAGTCGTAGCGCCAGCCGCCCCACTCGGGCACGCTCTGGCTGAACTGCGACAGGGTCACGCCGCCGATCAGTTCGTGCTCGCGCTCGAACAGGCTGAACGGGCCGGTCACGTACAGGTCCAGGTTGTCCTGGCGCGGGGTGCCCGAGAAGCGCACCGGCAGCTGGCTCATGCCGCTGCCGTCCGGGTTCAGATCGCCCATGACGAAGCCGAACAGCTCATCGAACTTGTTTTCCGAGTGGCTGTACTCGAGCTTGCCGCTCCAGCCGTTGCCCAGTTGCTGCTCCACCGAGGCGAAGTAGCTGGTCTGTTCGTGGTCGTTGTACGACCAGGTGGGTGCGCTGTTGATCGAGCGGCTGAGGTTGCTGCGCTCACCGTTGCTGAACCGGGTGGGCAGGCCGCTGCGCAGCGGCGAGTCGACGTCGGTGCGCAGGTAGCTCAAGCCCAGGGTCAGCAGGGTGTCTTCGCTCAGGTCGAATTCGGTGATGCCGTACAGCAGCTGGGTGTCCTGCTTGTAGCGGTCGACCCAGGCCTTTTCGGTCTTGTAGTCGGCCACCAGGCGGCCGCGCACGTTGCCGCTTTCGGTCAGCGGGCCGGACACGTCGAAGCCGCTGCCGTAGCGGTCCCAGGTGCCGGCCGAGCCGGTGATGCTGGCCTGGCCCTCGTAGGTGGGGCGCTTGCGGATCAGGTTGATGGTCGCCGACGGGCTGCCCATGCCGCTGATCAGGCCGCTGGCGCCGCGCACGATCTCCACCCGGTCGTACATCGCCATGCTTTGGGTGTAGTTGTCCATGCGCGTGGTGGTAGGCACGCCGTCCACTTCGTAGTTCTGGATCACGAAGCCGCGCGAATAGTAGCTGTCGCTCTCGGCGCCCAGGCCGTCACGGGTGACGATGATGCCCGGGGTGGCTTCCAGGGTGTCGGTCAGGGTGCTCAGGCGCTGGTCGTCCAGGCGCTGGCGGGTCATCACGGTCAGCGCCTGCGGGGTTTCCCTGGGCGTGAGGTTCAGGCGCGTCGAACTGCTGGAGGAGTAGGTGGTGTACAGCCCGGTGCCTTCGGTGGTCGAGCCTGGCGCCTTGCCCGAAATGCTCACGGCATCCAGTTGCAGGCCGCTGCCCAGATCCACCGGCAGCTCGATCAGGAAGCTGTTGGGGTTGGGCTGGCTCAGCCGTGCGCTGCTGCCGGTGAGGGTGCGCAGCGCCTGTTCGGCGGTGTACTGGCCCTGCACCTCGGGGGACACGATGCCCGCTACCTGGTTGGCGTCATAGATCACCTGGTAGCCGCTTTGCGCGCTGAACAGCTCGATGGCATCGACCAGCGACTGCGTCGAGATATGGAAATCGATGCGTTGCGTCTGGGCCTGAGTGGCCTCGGCGGCCTGCACGGCGGCGCCTGGCAGCAGCGCCAGCAGGCTGGCGGCCAGGATCGCGCTGGCCAAGGGTCGACGGGTGAATGCGACGTCACGTGGGTACTGCATGGTTCCTCCCCCAAGAAGGTGCAAATGGTAATGCTTCTTATGTTGGGGGTGTGACGCAGCAGAAACGGGAATTACCGCGCCGTCGGCAAAATATTTTCAGCGCACGATCAGCCAGTGCCCCAACACGGCATCGGCACGCAGTTTCTGGCTGCTGAGCAGGGCATCGAGGGCGCTGTCGGCCTGGTCCAGGTTGAAGCTGCCGCTGACCCGTCGCTGGCCGGCGGCCTCGTTGAGCAGCACCAGGCGGGTGCCCTTGTAGGTGGCCAGCTGTTCGAGCACCTGCTGCAACGGCACATCGCGCACCCGCAGCTGACCGTCGCGCCAGGCCAGCAGGCGTTCGGCATCCACCGTCTGCGGCGCATCGAGCCGTTCGCCGTGCAGGGTCAGGCGCTGGCCGGGGCTCAGGCGCTGGCGCTGGCTGGCGGTGCTGACCTCGACGCTGCCGCTGAGCAGCACCACGTCATCGTGCTCGCCACGGCTGACCGAAAAGCGCGTGCCCAGCACCTGCACCCGGGCCTGGTCGACCTCCACCACGAAGGGCCTGCCGTCGTGCACCACGTCGGCGAACACCCGGCCCTGGCGCAGGCGCACGGTGCGGGTGTCGCCGTCGAGGTCGATGTCCACCGCGCTGGCGCTGTCCAGGCGCAGGCGCGAACCGTCGGCCAGTTGCACCTCGCGGCGCTCGCCGGCGGCGGTGGCGTAGTCGCTGCCCAGGGTGTGCAGCGAGGGCACCAGCAACCAGCTCAGGCCGGCGCCCAGCAGCAGGCTGGCGGCGGCCGCATACAGCGGCCAACGGCTTTTCTTGGCGCGGTGCCGGTCGGCCTTGCGCACCCGGTGGGCGGGCAGCTCCAGGGTCTGCCAGAGCTGTTCGACGGCGGCCAGCGCGGCGGCGTTCTGTGCGTCGTGCACCCAGGCGTCGAAAGCGTCGCGTTCAGTGGGCGTGAGGTCATCGGCACGGCGCCGGGTAAACCAGTGCAAGGCCTGCTGTTCGCGTTCAGCGCTGGGGGAGTGATCGGGCGTCATTCGGCTTCGTTCGGCTGGCGCGCGTGCAGGGCGGCGGCCGCGCAGTGGCTCAGGGCTTTGTTCAGGTGGCGCTCCACGGCGCGGGGCTCCAGGCCCAGGCGTGCGGCGATGTCCTTGTAGCTCATTTGCTCGACCCGGGCCAGCAGAAACACCTCGCGGGTGGGCGAGGGCAGGCCGTCGATCAGGCGCTCCAGATGGTCGAGGGTATTGCCGGCCACGGCGCTGCGCTCGGGGCTGGTGTCGGTGAGCAACTGGTCGAGGGCCTGCTCGTCGCTGACCCCGCGCACCTGGTTGCGGCGCGCGTGGTCGATGCTCAGGTTGCTGGCGATGCGGTAGAGGAAGGCGCGCAGGTTGCCGACCTCGCTGCGCTCGCTGTGCATCAGGCGCACGAAGGCGTCCTGCAAGAGGTCGCGCGCGGTCTCACGGCAGCGCACCCGACGGGTGAGAAAGGCCAGCAGCTCGTTGCGGTGACGCTGGTAGAGCAGCGTCAGGCTTCGGTCTTCCTGATTGTCGGGCATGGAGTGGTCGGGGCTCGCTATGGGTGTGGGAGCGGGCTTGACCCGCGATGCAGTCACCGCGCATGTGCCTGGCTCCGCGGCGATGCAATCGCGGGTCAAGCCCGCTCCCACAAGTGCTCGCGATGCTAGCGTTACTGAGAATTATTAACAAGTAGTCCACTCACTGAAAAGAATAGTGCGCTTGCTAACGAATTCTGGATAATTGGATCCCGACCACCCGATGGACGTTTTCCCATGGCCTTGAGCACCGCCCCGTCAAGTACGCCCGCCAGCACCGCCGCGCCCAGCCAGAGCAGCCCGCTGGTGATGCGCATCATCGCTGCCTGTGCGCTGGCGCACCTGATCAACGACCTCATCCAGGCGGTGCTGCCGTCGATCTACCCGCTGCTCAAGGCCAACTACGGGCTGAGCTTCACCCAGGTGGGGCTGATTACCCTGACCTTCCAGATCACCGCCTCGCTGCTGCAACCAGCCGTCGGTTTCTATACCGACCGCAAGCCGATGCCCAACCTGCTGCCCCTGGGCACCCTGTGCACCCTGGTGGGCATCGTGATGCTGGCGTATGTCGGCAGCTTCCCGATGATTCTACTGGCTGCGGCACTGGTGGGCATCGGCTCCTCGACCTTCCACCCGGAAACCTCGCGCATCGCGCGCCTGGCCTCGGGCGGGCGCTTCGGCCTGGCGCAGTCGACCTTCCAGGTCGGCGGCAATGCCGGCTCGGCTTTCGGGCCGCTGCTGGCCGCCGCCATCATCATCCCGTTCGGCCAGGGCAACGTGGTGTGGTTCGGCCTGTTCGCGCTGTTTGCAGTGATCGTCACCTACGGCCTGAGCCGCTGGTACCGCGGCCACCTGGCGCTGTTCAAGGCCAAGGCCGGCCAGGCCGCCACCCACGGCCTGAGCCGCAACCGGGTGATCGGCGCGCTGGTGGTGCTGGGCCTGCTGGTGTTCTCCAAGTACTTCTACATGGCCAGCCTGACCAGCTACTTCACCTTCTACCTGATCGAGAAGTTCGACCTGTCGGTGGCCAGTTCGCAGCTGTACCTGTTCCTGTTCCTGGGGGCGGTGGCTGCCGGGACCTTCTTCGGCGGGCCGATCGGCGACCGCATCGGGCGCAAGGCGGTGATCTGGTTCTCGATTCTGGGCGTGGCGCCGTTCACCCTGGCGCTGCCGTATGCCGACCTGTTCTGGACCAGCGTGCTCAGCGTGATCATCGGCTTCATCCTGGCTTCGGCGTTCTCGGCCATCGTGGTGTACGCACAGGAGCTGGTGCCGGGCAACGTGGGCATGATCGCGGGGATCTTCTTCGGCCTGATGTTCGGCTTTGGCGGTATCGGCGCGGCGCTGCTGGGCTACCTGGCAGACATTCACGGCATCGAGTACGTGTACACGTTGTGCTCGTACCTGCCGCTGTTCGGGCTGCTGGCGATTCTGCTGCCGTCCACGCGCAAGCGCTGACAGCGCGCCGGCCAGGCGTCGATGCGATTGACGCCTGGCCGGGGTTTCACCTAGAGTGCCGGCCTTCCTTTTCCTGTAGTCGACCCATGAAACGTTTCTCCCGTCCTTGCGCAGCAAAGCCGCCGGTAGTCCAGGCCCTGCTGTGCGACTGGCCGTGCGATACGGTGCTCAAGCGTCGGCGCAGCGTCCTGTTCGCCTTCACCTTTTCTCCTCCGCGCGCCTGAACTGACCGTCGCTTTCAGAACACAGTCATGTTGATGCCTGCGCGCATGTGCGCGTCGGCGGGTTTCGGAGTTGTAGATGAACACGCGTTTGCTGGCGGGCCTTCTGTTCGCCGTTTCGATCGTAGGGTTGAGCCTGGGCGCCACCCTGCCACTGGTTTCCCTGCGCCTGCTCGATGCCGGGGCCAGCACCCTGCACATCGGCATCCTGTCGGCCGCGCCCGCTGCCGGCATGATGCTCTCGGCGTTCCTGGTGGACGCCTGCTGCCGTCACCTCACCCGGCGTACCATCTACCTGCTCAGCTTCGGCCTGTGCGCCCTGAGCGTGGGGCTGATCGAGTGGGCGTTCGACTCCACCTGGCTGCTCGGCCTGCTGCGCCTGGGCATGGGCGTGGGCATGGGGATCGCGATCATCCTGGGCGAATCCTGGGTCAACGAACTGAGCGAAGAGCACAACCGCGGCAAGGTCATGGCGCTGTACGCCACCGCCTTCACCGGTTGCCAGATGCTCGGCCCGACCATGCTTGCGCTGTTCGGCACCCATAGCCCTTGGGTGATCATCGTGGTCAGCGGCTGCTATGCCCTGGCCCTGGCGAGCATCGTGTGGACAGTGCCCAACGACTATGTGGAGCACGGTGACGACGGCGAGAAGAGCTTTTCGCTGGGCGGCTTCTTTCGTGTGGCGCCGGCCCTGTGCATGGGCGTGCTGTTCTTCTCGTTCTTCGATGCGGTGATTCTCTCGCTGCTGCCGGTGTACGCCACCAACCACGCCTACGCGGTGGGCGTGGCGGCGCTGATGGTCACGGTGATCCTGACCGGCGACATGCTGTTCCAGTTGCCGCTGGGCTGGCTGGCCGACCGCTGCGAGCGCACCACGGTGCACCTGGTGTGCGGCGTGGTGGCGATGCTGATCGGCCTGGCGCTGCCGTGGCTGATCCAGGTGCAGTGGCTGCTGTGGCCGGCGCTGGTGCTGCTGGGGGCGGTGGCGGGCGGGGTGTATACCCTGGCGCTGGTGCTGATCGGCCAGCAGTTCAAGGGCCAGGACCTGGTCACGGCCAATGCCAGCGTCGGCCTGTTGTGGGGTGTGGGCAGCCTGGTGGGGCCGCTGGTCAGTGGCGCGGCCATGGACGTCGCCCCCCATGGCCTGCCGATGGCACTGGCGGCGATGGCCGCGCTGTTCGTGTGCTTTGCCCGTAGCTCGCGGCGCAAGGCCTATGCGGCCCGCACCGCGCAGTAGCGGCCGGCCTCAGAAGCTTGCGCGCAGGGTCAGCGAGACGTTGCGCGGGTCGCCGTAGTAGTACCCCGTGGCCGTGGCGCCCACCTTCTTGTAGTAGTGCTTGTCGAACAGGTTGTTGGCGTTGAGCTGCAGCGAATAGTGCTGGTTGAAGCGGTAGCCCAGCAGCGCGCTGTACACCGCATAGCCGCTTTGCGAGGCCACGGCATTGCCGTTGCGCGAGTAGATGTCGCTTTGCGCACTGACCCCGCCACCCACGGTCCAGGCGTCGTATGCCCCCGGCAGGCGGTAGCTGGTGAACAGCTTCAACTGGCGCTTGGGGTCGGTGGGGCGCAGCACGTTGCCGGTGTTGCTGAGGGTGTCCTTGAGGTACTCGGTGGTGGTGTAGGTGTAGCCGCCCGACACCTGCCAGCCGGGCAGCACTTCGCCGGTCACTTCCAGTTCGAACCCTTCGCTGCGGTTCTTGCCGGCGGCCACCTTGCAGTGGCCGCTGGTGTAGTTGGGCAGGCACGGGTCGGGGCTGCCCAGGTCATCCAGGGCGTTGCCCACCTGGTAGATGCGGAACACCGCCAGCGAGGTGTTGAGCCTGCCATCGTAGAACTCGCCCTTTATGCCCAGCTCGTAGGCTTCGCCAGTGACCGGGTCGAGCACCGCGTTGGACGCATCGGTGGCGCTTTGCGGGTTGAAGATCTCGGTGTAGCTGCCGTACAGGCTCAGGTTGCTGTTCAGGTCGTAGATCAGCGCCGCATACGGCACGATCTCGCGGTCGACGCTGTACTTGCCTGAGGTCTTGAGGTTGTTTTCCTGCTTGTAGTCGTACCAGTTGATGCGCGCGCCGATCACCGCGGTCAGCGGGTCGGCCAGCGAGATGCGCCAGGTGGCGTGCGCCGCCTGCTGGGTGGTGCGGGTCATCACCGGCTTTGCGCTGATGTTGATCGACGGCTCGGGCAGGCTGGTCTTGGGGTCCCATTCGCGAATGTCGAACACCCCGGAGGCCGTGAAGTTGGTGGCCGAGGCAGTGGAGTCGTTGCGGATGCGCTCCACGCCCACCATCAGTTCGTGCTCGCGGCCCAGCAGCTGGAAGGGGCCGTTGAGGGTGGCGCTGAGGTTGGTCTGCTCGCTTTCGCCGCCGTCGCCCTCGGTCACCTGGTAGTTCATCAGGTAGGGGTTGGTGGTGCTGGCGCGGGTGAAGTAGGTCTGCTTGAAGCCGTGGTCGTCGAGGCGAAACTGCGTGCGGGTGCCCGATACCTTGAGCGTCCAGTCGTTGTCGAACACATGCTCGAGCTCGGCGAAGGTCTGCAGGTTGCTGCGGTTCCAGCGGTTCCAGTCGGCGCCCAGGTAAGTGCTGCGCGAGAGCTTCAGCGGCGAGCCATCGAAGTTGGCCGGCAGGCCGCCCCACGAGCCGGTGGCCTCCAGCTCGGTGTATTCGATGCCACCGGTGAGTGTGGTGCGTTCGCCCAGGTCGGCGGCCAGCACGCCGTAGAACACGTTCTTGCGCTCCATGCGGCTGTCCTGGAACGAGTCCTTGTCATCGTGCACGGCGATCATGCGGCCGCGGATCGCGCCGTTGTCGGTCAGCGCGCCTGACAGGTCGGCCACGTAGCGCTGCGCATCCCAGGAGCCGGCGGTGACGCTGGCCGAGGCCTGGAAGTCCCGGGTAGGGCGCTTGCGCACCAGGTTGACGGTGCCCGAGGGGTTGCCCGCGCCGCGCAGCATGCCGGTGGCGCCGCGCAGGATCTCGGCGCGGTCGATGATCGCCGAGTCACTCTGGATGAACGAGCCGCCGCCACTGCCTTGCACCACGGTGGCGCCGTCATACTGGATGGCGTCGATCTGGTAGCCGCGCGAGTAGTAGGTGACGCGCTCGCTGTCGACGTAGTCGACCACCACACCCGGGGTCTGCTCCATCAGGGTGGTGAGGTTGGTGATGTTCTGGTCGTCCAGGCGCTGGCGGGTCAGCACCGACACCGATTGCGGCGTGTGGCGCAGGGTCTGGGGCATCTTGCCGATGGTCACCGCACCGGTGGTGTACGAGCCGCTGTGCTCGGTGGTTTCGCCCAGGCGGTCGCTGGAGATGCTGGTGGCGCCCAGCTCCAGGGCGTCGCCGATGTCCACCGCCGGCAGCAGCAGGAAGCTGTTGGCCGACTTCTGCTGCACCTGCACGCCGCTGCCCTGCAACAGCAGCGCCAGGGCCTGGGCGTTGTCGTGGCTGCCGGACACGCCGGCGGTGGTCTTGCCCTGCAGGCTGGCGGCGTCATACGACAGGTTCAGCCCACCCTGGCGGGCCATCTGCTCAAGTGCTGCGTCCAGGGGCCCTGCGGGAATGTTCCAGCGTTGCACCTGCTGGGTGGCCGCAGGTGCGGCAGCGCCCAGCAACGGCGCAGCGGCGGCGCTCAGGGCCAGGCCGAGCAAGGCGCCACGCACGGCGCGCTGAAGGGGATCGGGGCGGGCAACACTTGGGTGGATCATTCGGGGCTCCTGAGAAGAGACAGACGTTTCGCCTTTATCCCTACAGGCCGAAGCTGAATGAGAAACCACCTCATTTATTTTTCAAACAGATTCAAGCCGGGCTGACACTGACCCAGTAGCGGGTGCGGTAGTCGATGCGAATCGGCAGTGCTTCGGCCACCAGCGCCAGGATCTGGTCGGTGTCGGCCAGCTGATAGGTGCCGAACACCTTCAACCCGGCCACCGCCTCGGCGCAGCGCAGCACGCCGGGGCGGTAGCGCGACAGCTCGGCGATGAACTCGCCCAGGGGCATCCGCTGCACGCTGAGCACGCCTTCGCGCCAGCCCCACGGGTCGGCGTGAGTCACGGCCGGGCCGACCTGGCCGCTGGCGCTGAACAGCAGTTGCTCGCCGGGGCGGGCGATGCGCGGCGCGGTGCCGTTGCCGGGGTACAGCGTCACACTGCCCTGGCGCACCGCCAGCAGGGTGCCGTCGGTACGTTCGCGTACCAGCAATTGCGAGCCTTGCGTTTGCAGTACACCGTCACGGGTGGTCACGCGCAGTGGGCGTGGGTCGTTGCCGGTATCGATGGACACCTCGCCCTGGATCAGGCTCAGCGCGCGCAGGTCGGCCGCGAAGCGCAGGTCGATGGCGCTGGCGGTGTTGAGCTGGATCACGCTGCCGTCGTTGTTGTGGAAGGTGCGCCGCTCACCGGTGGCGGTGTGCTTGTCGGCCAGCAGGGTGGGCAGCCCGAGCGGCTCGCGACCGACCCAGCCCAGGGCGCCGGCGGCGCCGAGCAGGCCCAGCAGCTTGAGGCTGTCGCGCCGGCTGATGCTGCGTCGCTGCGTGCCCTCCAGGGTGCGCCGACTGAGCTCGCGGGGCAGGCTGCTGAACTCCTCGCTCATGGCCTGGACCTGGGCCCAGGCCAGGGCGTTGTGCGGGTGCTGGTCGAGCCAGCGACCAAAGGCCTGTTCGGCCTGTACGGTGGGCGTGTTGTAGCGCAGTTGCACCAGCCATTCGATGGCCTGGTCGACGTGGGCCTGGCCCGGTGCTGGCTCAGCCCCGGGCATGGCGCAACCGATAGCAGACGCCCATGGCCTTGGCCAGGTCGCGCTCCACCGTGGCGCGGGACACACCCAGCTGTTCGGCGATTTTCGGGCAGCTCATGTCGTCCAGTTGCGCGTGCAGAAACACCTGGCGCACCCGTGGCTTGAGCTGCATCAGCAGGCGGTCGAGGCGTTGCAGGGTATCGAGGATCATCCAGCGCTGTTCTTCGCTGGGCGCGTGCGCGGCGGGCAGGTGGGCCAGGCTTTCGAGGTAGGCCTGTTCCAGGGCGCGGCGACGAAACTGGTCGATCATCAGGCCGCGGGCGATGCTGCTCAGGTAGGCACGCGGCTGCTTGAGCGGGTGCGCGTGGCGAGCCTTGAGCAGGCGCACGAAGGTGTCCTGGGCCAGGTCGGCGGCGTGGGCGTGACAGCCAACGCGGCGCTGCAGCCAGGTGTTGAGCCAGGAGTGGTGGGTACGGTAGAGCAGGTCGACCTCGGACGGAGGGAGCGTGTCGCTGGTGGGCATCGTCGGTCGGGGCCTGCGCGCAAGAAGTGATTGTGAATCGTTCGCATTCTATGCGGGGAGCAGGGCGCGATGCAATTGGTGGGCGTGCGGGCCTCTTTGCCAGCCGTTCTTCAGCCAGCCACCCGCAATCCCGAGCTCGCCCGCACCTGCAACTGCGGCGCCAGAATGATCGACTCCACCGCTTCACCCTTGATGCGCTTGAGCAGCAACTCCACTGCATGCCGACCCATCTCGGCCAGCGGCAGGCGCACGCTGGTCAGCGGCACGATCAGTTCGTTGGCCAATGGTGTGTCGTTGAAACCCACCACGGCGATGTCCTTGCCCGGCTCCAGGCCCTTGTCCCGCGCGGCGCCCATCAGGCCGATGGCCAGAAAGTCGTTCACCGCGAAAAACGCCTGGGGGCGCGGGTTCAACCCCAGCAGGTACTCGCCCTGCTTGTGCCCGGTGAGGCTGTCGAACGGGCCATTGAGCGTCCACTCCGGGCGCAGGGTAATGCCCTGTTCGCGGTAGTACCGGGTAAAGCCGCGGGTGCGGTCGGCACCGGTGGAGGCGTGCCGCTCGCCCGCCAGGATCGCCACGTCGCGACAGCCCAGGCGGTACAGGTGCTCGGCCGCCAGCCAGCCGCCCAACTCGTCATCGCTGCCCGCCGTGAGGTGCCCGGCAATCTGCCGGCTGACCAGCACGTAGGGGATGTGCTTGCGCCCCAGCAGCTCCAGCAGTGGCTGCTGCTCGCCCACATGCGAGTCGCCCACGATCAACCCCGCCACCGAGCGGCGCAGGGCATGCTCGGCCCGCGCCAGCTGGCGGGGTTGCTGATCGTCGGTATTGGACACGAAGGTCAGGTAGCCAGCCTGTTCGGCGGCGGCGTCGATGCTGTCGTAGATGGTCGCCATCACCAGGTCGGTAAGGCGCGGCATGAGCACGCAGATCTCCTGGCTTTTGCGCAACTTCAGGTTGGATGCCTGCGTGTTCGGCCGATAATCCAGCTCTTTCGCCAACGCGCGAATGCGCGCCACCACCTCGGCCGATGCCGCGCGCTCGACCCCGGCAGGGTCGCCATTGAGCACCCGCGACACGGTGGAAACGTGCACCCCGAGGGCGGTTGCCATGGACTTCAAGGTGGCAGGGCGTGATGGAGTGGGCATGTTCGAGGGGCTTCCAACCGTGGCTGATTTCGGGGCGCGATTCTAACCCAATCGACGGCTTGTCTCGGCAAACAACCTTTACCCAAACGATTGACTAAATGTTTTTGTGTGAATACATTCGCTCAACCCAAACGTTTGGGCAACACAATAAAAATACGCCGGACGCGGCCGCATTTTTGACTTCTGCCATCACTTGAAGAGTCAGATCCCTATGAACAACCCACCCGTTCCGCGCTTTCGCTACCAGATTTTCTTCCTGATCATGCTGATGGCGCTGCTCAACTACATCGATCGTGGTGCCATTTCGTATGCCTCGGCCAGCATTCTCCCCGAGTACGGTTTCGACAAGGCCGACTGGGGCAACGTGCTGGGCTATTTCGGCTACGGCTACATCGTCGGTGCGTTGATCGGCGGCATCCTGGCCGACCGTTTCGGCGCCAAGCGCGTATGGCTGATCGCCGGCGGCACCTGGTCGATCTTCGAGATCGCCACCGCCTTTGCCGGCGACATGGGCCTGGCCTTCATGGGCGGTTCGGCCATGGCCGGCTTTGCCACCATCCGCGTGCTGTTCGGCTTTGCCGAAGGCCCGGCGTACTCGGTGATCAACAAGAGCGTGGCCAACTGGGCCACGCCCAAGGAGCGCGGCTTCGTGGTCTCGGTGGGCCTGCTCAGCACACCGCTGGGCGCCTTGCTCACCGCCCCGGTGGCGGTCGGCCTGCAGACCCTGACCGGCGACTGGCGCAGCATGTTCGTGGTACTGGGCGTGGTCAGCCTGGCGCTGCTGATTTTCTTCATGACCCGCTTCACCAACACCCCGGATGAAAACCCGCGGGTGTCCGAGGCCGAGCGCGAGTTCCTGCGCCAGGAGCGCGCCGCTGCCGCCAACGCCAGCACCCCGACCACCAGCGTCGCGCCGATCTGGCACTTCTTCAAGAACAAAGACCTGCTGCTCAATGCGGTGGGCTACTTCTCGTTCGTGTACGTCACCTTCCTGCTGCTGACCTGGACCCCCAAGTACCTGCAGGACGAGTTCCACTACAACCTGTCGTCGCTGTGGTACATGGGCATGATCCCGTGGACCGGCGCCTGCTTCACCGTGCTGCTGGGCGGCAAGATCTCCGACCTGCTGCTGCGTCGCACCGGCAACCTGAAGGTGGCGCGCAGCTGGCTGGCCGCAACCTGCCTGCTGCTGACCACGCTGTGCTTCATGCTGGTGTCGCAGGCCCAGACCGTATGGGGCGTGATCGCCCTGATGACCCTGGCCAACGCCCTCAACGCGCTGCCCAACTCGGTCTACTGGGCGGTGGTGATCGACACCGCGCCATCCAACCGCGTCGGTGCCTACAGCGGCATGACCCACTTCATCGCCAACACCGCCTCGTTCATCGCGCCGATGCTCACCGGCTACCTGACCGTGCGCTATGGCTACTCGTCGATGTTCGTGGCCGCCGCCGTGGCCACGGCCCTGGGCATGAGCGCGATGCTGATGGTGCGCCCCGGCAGCCGGCAGGTTGTCCCTTCCCCTACACCTGCAACGGTTTGATGGAGTTGCCTGTATGAACCTGGCCAAGCCAACCCACACTGGATACTTTTTTGGCCTGTCGGTCGGCGACCTGGCGCGGCGCCTGCGCGCCGGCAGCCTGACGAGTGTCGAGCTGACCCAGGCCGCGCTCGACAGCATCGAGCGCCTGAACCCGGCACTGAATGCCTTTGTCGCCGTGGATGCCGAGGTGTCGCTGGCGCAGGCGCGCAAGGCCGACGAACTGTTTGCCCAGGGCCTGGACCTGGGCCCGCTGCACGGCATACCGGTAGCGATCAAAGACAACATCGACACCTTCGACCACGTGACCACCTATGGTTCGGCGCACTTCGAAGGCTTTCGCCCCACGCAGGACGCCCTGTGCGTGCAGCGCCTGCGCGAGGGCGGCGCGGTAATCGTGGGCAAGACCCTGACCCACGAGTTCGCCTATGGCCCCACCGGCGACCGCTCGCTGCAGGGCGCGGCGCGCAACCCGTGGGATGCGCGCTGCATCACCGGCGGTTCGAGCGCCGGCAGTGCAGCGGCGGTGGCCAGCGGCATGGTGCCGCTGGCGCTGGGCACCGACACCGGCGGCTCGATCCGCATCCCGGCGGCGTTGTGCGGCGCGGTCGGCTTCAAGCCGTCGTTCGCTGCCGTGCCGCTGGACGGGGTGTTCCCGCTGTCGTCGAGCCTCGACCACGTGGGCCCGATTGCCAACCATGTGGACGATGCCCGGGTAGTGTTCGAAGTGATCGCCGCGCGTACCTGCGCGCCGGCCACGCTGCGTCGCCCGCTGCGTGTAGGCTGGATCGAGCCGGGCACTTTCGGGCCATTGGACGCCGACGTTCAGGGGCAGGTGTACCAGGCTGCGCAGCAGCTGTTTGGCGATGCACTGGAGCAGACCGGCGAGCTGGAGCCGTTGGTGGCGCAGCTCAAGGACACCTTGCTCACCCTGCAGCGCGCCGAGGCCTACGACGTGCATGCCGAGCGCATGCAGACGGCGCCGCAGCTGTTCGAGCAGGAGGTGCGCGAACGCCTTGAGCTGTCACGCGAGGTCAGGGGCTGGCAGTACATTCGCGCCCAGGCCGGCCAGGCTCGGCTCAAGGCGGCGATGGCGCGGCTGTTCGAGCGTTATGACTTCCTGGTCTCGGCCAGCGTGCCGATCACCGCGACGCCGGTGGATGCACGCGAGGTACAGGTGGGTGAGCAACGTATCGACGTGCGTGCTGCAGTGCTCAGTTACACCAGTACCTGGAACCTCACCGGCCTGCCGGCCATCAGCCTGCCGGCAGGGCAGGTGCGGGGCATGCCGGTGGGGCTGCAGGTGATCGGTGCGGCGGGTGCCGACGATCAGCTGCTGCAGTTGCTGGCGCAGCGCTACGTTCGCACTTGATGCAGCCTCAGAACGTCCACTTGGCATTCACCATGGCATTGCGCGGTTCGCCGTAGGAGCCTGAGTTGAAGGTGCCCAGGCCGTCGTAGTAATGGGTGTCGAACAGGTTGTTGAGGTTCAGGCCGACCGTGAGGTGTTCATCCACCGCATAGTTGGCCAGCAACCCGACCACCCCGTAGTCACCCTGGTGTGCCTTGGTGCCGTAGGTGCCGTTGACCGCGTAGATGTCGCTCTGCCAGACCAGGTTGCCGCCCACGGTCAGGCGGTTCAGCTGCCCCGGCAGGCGGTAGGTGGTGCCGAGCTTGAACAGGTTCATCGGCTGGTTGGTTTCGACCCGATTGCCGTCCTTGTCGTGGGATTCACGGTAGGTATAGCCGCCGATGATGTTCCAGCCCGGCAGCACTTCGCCGGACACTTCGGTTTCGATGCCGCGCGTGGTGGTACCGGCAATGGCCCGGTAGATTTCGCGCCCTTGGGGGGACTCGCCAACGTACTGCGGGGTGTTCTTCTGCTGCACTTCGAACAGCGCCAGGCTCGCATTCAGCGCACCGTCGTAGAACTCGCCCTTGATGCCCAGTTCGTAGTTGTCGCCTTGCAGTGGCTCCAGCGAGGTGTTGCTGGCAGTCTTGTAGTAGGTCTGCGGCTGGAAGATGTTGGTGTAGCTGGCGTACACCGAGAAGGTGTCGTTCAGGTCCAGCACCACACCGGCATACGGGGTGACCACGCCGGATTTTCTGGTACGGTCGCGGCTGGTGCTGGCGCCGGTCAGTTCGTCGCTGCTGTCGTCTTTCTGATCCCACCAACTGACCCGGGTGCCGAGGATGATCGACAGCGGGTCATAGGGTTTGAGGCGCAGGGCCGTGTAGGTGCCCGACTGGCTCAGGCGGGTCAGGCTTTCTTCGGTCTTGGACAGGTGCGGCTTGCCGCCCGGGTTGCCATCCCACTGGTTGATATCGTCGACCGCCGGGTTGGCACGTTGATAGGTCGGGTAGTTGAGGTGGGTGTAGGCGATGTTGGCACCCACCACCAGTTCATGCTCGCGCCCACCCAGCTCGAACGGGCCGCTGGCGTACAGGTCGGCGTTGTCCTGGGTCTGGTAGCTGTCCAGGCGGTTGATGTACATCGACACGCCGGCGCCGGTCTGCGGGTCGGGCGCCCCGGCACTGGCCGAACCGGTCACGCCGCGGCGGTAGGCGTACTGGTGGCTGTAGGACGCCTTGAGGCTCCAGTCGTTGGCGAGTTTCTGCTCCAGCACGCTGGTGAAGTTGTACTGGGTGTTGTCCAGGTAGCTCCAGCGGGCTCCGGGGTTGAACGAGCGGGAAAAGTTCGTCGCGCTGCCATTGTTGTTGAACAGCGGAATGTGCCCGAAGCTGACCCCGTCGGAGTTGTTGTTCTGGTAGTCCAGGCTCACGCGCAGCAGGGTGCTTTCGCTCAGGTCGAAATCCAGTGCGCCGTAGATCACGCGCTTGTCGGTCTTGTACCAGTCGACGAACGAGTTGGCGGTTTCATAGGCGCTGACCAGGCGGCCGCGCACCGCACCCGAGTCGGTCAGCGGGCCGGCGACGTCGAATTCGCCCCGGTAGCGGTCCCAGGCCCCGGCTTCTCCCGAGACGTAGCCCTGGAAGTCCGCCGTGGGCCGCTTGCGCACCAGGTTCAGGGTGGCCGAGGGCGAGCCCGCACCGCTGAGCAGGCCGGTGGCACCGCGCACCACTTCGACACGGTCGTAGATCGCCATGTCCGACAGGGTGCTGGTGAATTGCTGCGACTCGTTGGCCACCTGGGTCGGGATGCCGTCGTACTGTATGTTCTGGATCTGGAAACCGCGCGAGTAGAAGGTATAGCGGTCGCTGTCGCGGTGGTTGCTCGACAGGCCGGGGGTGAACTTGACCACATCGTCGAGCGAGGCAAGCTTGTGGTCGTCCAGTACCTGGCGCGGGATCACGGTGACCGACTGCGGGGTTTGGCGCAATGACAGGCCGAGCTTGGTGGCGGTGCGGGTCTGGCCGGTGGTGTAGGCGCCGGTGTTCTCGGTGGTCTCGCCCAGGCCTGCGCCGTTGATGCTGGTGGCGCCCAGTTCCACGGCGTTGCCGGTGGGGGCGGTGATCAGCTGGTAGCGGTTTTCGCCAGTGCGCACCACGCTCAGGCCCGTGCCGGCAAGCATGCCGTGCAGGGCCTGCTCAGGGGTACTTGCACCGGTCACGGGCCGGCTCTGTTTGCCGGCGGTCAGGGCGGCGTCGCTGGCCAGGTAGATACCGGCCTGGCTTGCCAGCTGGTTCAACTGGCTGGCCAGGGGGCCGGCGGGGATGTCCAGTGGCGCGGCGGTGGCGGCGCCGCTGGCGAGTGCAATGAGCAGGGCCAGGGGGCGTTTCAACAGGGCAGGGGCAGAGGCGAGTGGCATGCAGAATCCTTCGGGCGCGCAGGGGTGAAAGGGTGTTCTCCTCTAATTCGAATGAGCCGCAAAAACCGGAAGCACCTGACGCTTTTTATTTTTCGGCAGGCTCCAGGGTCACCCACCAGTCGAAGCGTCGCGACACTCGCACCGGCAAGGCGCTTTCGAGCATGGCAAGCACCTGGTCGGTATCGTTGAGCGGGTAGGTGCCCATGACCCTTAACGATGCGATCAGCGGGTTCACCGCCAGGTGCCCGCGCCGATGGTCGGCCAGCTCTGCAATGAAATCCCCCAGTGGCATGTCCTGCGCCACCAGCAGGCCTTGGCTCCAGGCCTGTCGTTGGGCGCAGGCCGGCGTGGTGGCGGCCATGGTGCTGGCATCGAAGCCCAGGCCCTGCCCCGCATTGGCCACCCGCTGTATTGCGCTGGCGGCACAGGTGGCGCGTACCGCGCCGTCGTACACGTTGAGCAGGGTGCGGGCGCCCTGCTGGCGCACACTGAAGCGCGTACCCAGGGGCACCAGGCTGCCGGCCCGGGTCTGCACCTGGAAGGGCCGCGCCTCAGCGGCGGTCTCGATCAGCACTTCACCGCTGTACAGGGTCAGCAGCCGGCGCTGCCCGTCCAGTTGTACATCCAGGGCGGTGGCGCTGTTGAGCCACAGGAGGGTGCCGTCGGCCAGCACCTGGCGACGTACCTCGCCCACTGCGGTGGTGGTGCCGGCAGTGAGCGCTTGCAGGTCGTCCACCCAGTGGCGTTGCCAGCCCAGCCAGCCCAGCGTCGCCCCACCGCTGAGCACGCACAGGCTGCTTAGCACCTGGCGGCGGGAGCGTTGCATGCGCCGCAGGCTGGCGAGCGTCTGATGCGCCGCCCCGGCTTGCGGTTGCAGGCTGTCGAAGCGCTGGCTGATGCGCTCCACGTAGGTCCAGGCGATACGGTGCTGTTCCTGTTGTTCCAGCCACTGTTGCCACTGGCCCCGCAAGGCCGCATCGGCTGGCGCGGCGCGCAGGCGTGCGAACCAGTCGGCGGCCTGCTCCAGGGTGGCAGAGTCCAGGGCCGCGCTCACAGCAAGGCCCCGTCCAGTTCCACTTCCAGCAGCAGGCATTGGAGCATGGCCTGGGCCATGTACTTGGTGACCGTGCGTTCGCTTACACCCAGCTGCGTGGCGATCTGGCGATAGTTCAGGCCCTGCAGTTGCGCCAGGCAAAAGGCTTCGGCCACAGGTGCCGGCAAGCGTTCGAGCATGGCCTGCAATTGGCCCAGGGTTTCCAGGATCAACGCCTGGTGCTCTTCGGAGGGGGCGATGCGTTGCGGCTGGTTGGCCAGCGTCTGCTGCCATGCACGCTCGACCTGCTTGCGGCGCTGGAAATCCACATACAGGTGTTTGGACACCGTACTCAGGTAGGCCCGCGCATGCCCGTCGCTACTGAACTCGCGCGGTTGCGCGAGCAGGCGCAGGAATACGTCGTGGGCCAGCTCTGCGGCATCGTGCACGTTGCCCAGACGCCGCGCCAGCCACTGCTGGATCCAGCCGTGATTGTCGCTGTAGAGGCTGGCCACGTTGGTACGGTAGCCGCAAGGAGGGGAGGTCATCGTGTGGCGCCCGTACCGAATGAGAATAGTTATCAAGTATATTCAGCCGGCGGGCATTGGGCAATCAGCACAAGCAAGGGGCTGGCTTGCGCTGATGGGGGGTCAGATACGTGCGAGTGCCTGGGCCAGGTCTGCGCGCAGGTCATCGAGGTCTTCCACGCCTACCGACAGGCGCACCAGGGCGTCGCCAATGCCCAGTTGCGCGCGCGTCTGCTCGGGGATGGTGGCATGGGTCATGATCGCCGGGTGCTCGATCAGGCTTTCCACACCGCCCAGGCTTTCGGCCAGGGCAAAGATCTGTACCTGCTCCAGGAAGCGTCGGGCACCGGCCAGGTCGGTAGCCAGGTCGAGCGAGATCATCCCGCCAAAACCGTGCATCTGCTGGCGCGCCAGGGCGTGCTGCGGGTGCGAGGGCAAGCCGGGGTAGTACACACGCGCCACCTGCGGTTGCTGTTCGAGCCACTGCGCCAGTGCCAGGGCATTGCTGCAGTGGCGCTCCATGCGCAGGGCCAGGGTCTTGACCCCGCGCAAGGTGAGGAAGGCATCGAACGGGCCGGCGATGGCGCCCACCGCGTTCTGTATGAAGCCCAGG
Source organism: Pseudomonas sp. 8209 (assembly GCF_028682105.1). Classification (NCBI taxonomy): domain Bacteria; kingdom Pseudomonadati; phylum Pseudomonadota; class Gammaproteobacteria; order Pseudomonadales; family Pseudomonadaceae; genus Pseudomonas; species Pseudomonas sp. 8209. Next base: position 195,832 of record NZ_JANIAH010000010.1, on the reverse strand, counting down.
CGCTCGGCCAGCTCGGCGTTGTCACCCACCACGGCAATGCCGCCGATCACGTCCGAATGCCCGTTGAGGTACTTGGTGCTCGAGTGCACCACGATGTCGAAACCCAGTTCCAGCGGGCGCTGGATCCATGGGCTGGCAAAGGTGTTGTCGGCCACGCAGATGATGCCGCGTGCACGGCAGAGGCGTGCGATGGCCGCCAGGTCGCTCAGGCGCAGCAGCGGGTTGCTCGGGGTTTCGATGCACACCATGCGCGTGTCGTCCTGCAACGCTGCCTCGAACGCGGCAAGGTCGGACAGGTCGACGAAGCTGAAGCGGTGCCCGGCGCTGCGCCGACGTACCCGTTCGAACAGGCGGAAGGTGCCGCCGTACAGGTCATTGCCCGAAACGATGTGGGAGCCGGCATCCAGCAGTTCGAGCACCGCCGAGATCGCCGCCAGCCCGGAGGCGAAGGCGAACGCCTGGGTGCCGCCCTCCAGATCGGCCACGCAGCGCTCCAGTGCCCAGCGCGTGGGGTTGTGCGAGCGCCCGTAGTCCAGGCCCTTGTGCACGCCGGGGCTCTGCTGGATGTAGGTGGAGTTGGCATAGATCGGCGGCATCAGCGCGCCGGTGGACGGGTCGGGCGATTGCCCTGCATGGATCACGCGGGTGGCGAAGGCGGTCTTGTCGTGCTGGGTCATGGGAGTGCTCTGCGCAAGTGGTTAAGCATATCGACACGGGTGATCAGGCCGTGAAAGCCCGAGGCGTCGGCAATGATCGCCACCAGGCCACGGTCCAGTTCGGCCTGCAGCGCCGCCAGGCTGGCAGACGGCGGCAGGGTTTCCAGCTGGTCGGTCATGGCGCTGGCCACGCTCAGGGAGAAGTGCGACGGGTCTTCATGCATGCCCAGCAGGATGTCGGATTCATCGATCACGCCCACCAGGCGCTGGCCGTCGACCAGCACCGGCAATTGCGACACGTCGGCCAGGCGCATGCGCTGGAAGGCAGTGAGCAGGGTGTCGTCGGGGCGCACGCTGATCACCCGGCCATCCTCGAAGCGCCGCGCGATGAGGTCGCGCAGGTCGCCGTAGCGGGTGCGCTGCAGCAGGCCCTGGTCGGTCATCCACTGGTCGTTGTAGACCTTGGACAGGTAGCGCGTGCCGGTGTCGCACACAAAGCTGACCACCCGCTTGGGTTCGGTCTGCTCGCGGCAGTAGCGCAGCGCGGCGGCCAGCAGGGTGCCGGTGGAGGAGCCGCCCGGAATGCCTTCGGCGCGCAGCAGCTGACGCGCATGCTCGAAGCTTTCTTCGTCGCTGATCGAGTAGGCCTGGCGCACGCTGGAGAGGTCGGCGATCGAGGGCACGAAGTCCTCGCCGATGCCTTTTACCGCCCACGCCCCAGGCGTGATCAGGGTGCCGCTGCGGCTGTACTCGGCCATCACCGAGCCCACCGGGTCGGCCAGCACCATGGCCAGGCCCGGCTGCACGCGCTTGAAGAAACGGGTCAGCCCGGTAAGGGTGCCGGCCGAGCCCACGCCGACCACGATGGCGTCCACATCGTGCTGGGTCTGCGCCCAGATTTCCGGGGCGGTGCTGGTCTCGTGGGCCAGCGGGTTGGCGGGGTTGTTGAACTGGTCGGCGAAGAACGCATCGGGGATGTCCGCCGCCAGCCGTGCGGCCACGTCCTGGTAATAGTCGGGGTGGCCCTTGCCGACGTCGGAGCGGGTGATGTGCACCTCGGCGCCCATGGCCTTGAGGTGCAGCACCTTCTCGGTGGACATCTTGTCGGGCACCACCAGCACCACCCGGTAGCCCTTGGCCCGCCCGACCAGCGCCAGGCCCAGGCCGGTGTTGCCGGCGGTGGCCTCGACGATGGTGCCGCCGGGGCGCAGGCGCCCGTCGCGCTCGGCGGCATCGATCATGGCCAGGCCGATGCGGTCCTTGATCGAGCCGCCGGGGTTCTGTGATTCGAGTTTGAGGAACAGTGTGCAGGGGCCGGTATCGAAGCGGCTCACCTGCACCATCGGGGTGTTGCCGATCAGGGCAAGTACGGCGGGGTTCGAGGCGTTGGGCATGACGTCATCTCGCTTCGGGGTCGTTTGACCTTAGGCGCAGATCAGGGGCCTCGCAACCCTGGCCGGCCAGCCGGTTGCGCCTCCAGGCGCAGCGCTGTCGATGTCTTTACATGAGCAGAACTTGATTTGATGTGAAATCAAATGAGTTTGTCTCATTCTGCGGCCCTGACGACAATGGCTGCCATCACCCCCTAAGGAGAGCATTGTCATGGCATTGGCCCACTCACTCGGATTCCCCCGTATCGGTCGCGACCGCGAACTGAAAAAGGCGCAGGAAGCGTTCTGGAAAGGCGAGCTCGACGAGGCGGGCCTGCGTGCTGTGGGCAGCGAACTGCGCAAGGCCCACTGGGCCCTGCAGCGCCAGGCCGGCATCCAGTTGCTGCCGGTGGGCGATTTTGCCTGGTACGACCAGGTACTGACCCATTCGCTGATGTTCGGCGTGGTGCCCGAGCGCTTTCGCCCGCAGCACGGCAAGGCCACCCTGCAGACCCTGTTCGGCATGGCGCGTGGCGTCAGCGACAGCTGTTGTGGCGGTGCGCATGCCCAGGAGATGACCAAGTGGTTCGACACCAACTACCACTACCTGGTGCCTGAATTCAGCGCCGACCAGCAGTTCGGCCTGGGCTGGGAACAATTGTTCGAGGAAGTGGCCGAGGCCAGGGCCCTGGGCCACGACGTCAAGCCGGTGGTGATTGGCCCGCTGACCTACCTGTGGCTGGGCAAGACCAAGGGCGGCGACTTCGACAAGCTCGAGCTGCTCGAGCGCCTGTTGCCGCTGTACGGCGAGATTTTCCAGCGCCTGGCTGCACAGGGTGTGGAGTGGGTGCAGATCGACGAGCCGATCCTGGCGCTGGACCTGCCGCAGGCGTGGAAGAACGCCTTCGAGCGTGCCTACAACCTGATCCAGCGCGACCCGCTGAAAAAGCTGGTTGCCACCTACTTCGGTGGCCTGGAGGAGAACCTGGGGCTGGCGGCCAACCTGCCGGTCGACGGATTGCACATCGACCTGGTGCGCGCCCCCGAGCAGTACCCGACCATTCTCGACCGCCTGCCGGCCTACAAGGTGCTGTCGCTGGGTGTGGTCAACGGCCGCAACGTGTGGCGCTGCGACCTGGACAAGGCCCTGGCCGTGCTGCAGCACGCCCATGAACGCCTGGGCGAGCGCCTGTGGGTGGCGCCGTCGTGCTCGCTGCTGCACAGCCCGGTAGACCTGGGCCGTGAAGACACGCTCGATGCCGAGCTCAAGAGCTGGCTGGCCTTTGCCGTGCAGAAGTGCGAGGAAGTCGCGATCCTGGCCCATGCCCTCGACCAGCCCGAGGCGGCCCCGGTGGTGCAGGCCCTGGCCCGCAGCCGTGCAGTGCAGGCCAGCCGCGCTGCCTCCACGCGCATCCACAAGCCGGCGGTGCAGGCCCGTGTGGCAGCCATCAGCGAGAAGGACAGCCAGCGCCACTCGCCCTTTGCCACGCGAATCGCCCGCCAGCGTGCCCGCCTGAACCTGCCGCTGTTGCCGACCACCACTATCGGTTCGTTCCCGCAGACCGGTTCCATTCGCCTGGCACGCCAGTCGTTCAGGCAGGGCAAGCTGAGCGAGGGCCAATACGTGGAGGCGATGCACAGCGAGATTCGCCACGCCGTGCAGGTGCAGGAGCGCCTGGGCCTGGACGTGCTGGTGCACGGTGAAGCCGAGCGCAACGACATGGTCGAGTACTTTGCCGAGCAGCTCGATGGGTACGTGTTCACCCGCTTCGGCTGGGTGCAGAGCTACGGTTCGCGCTGTGTGAAACCGGCGGTGATCTTCGGCGACCTGAGTCGACCGCATGCCATGACGGTGGAGTGGATCCGCTACGCACAGGGCCTGACCGACAAGGTGATGAAGGGCATGCTGACAGGGCCGGTGACCCTGCTGATGTGGTCGTTCCCGCGTGAAGATGTGTCGCGCGAGGTGCAGGCGCGGCAACTGGCGCTGGCCATCCGCGATGAAGTGGTGGACCTGGAGGCGGCCGGCATCAAGATCGTGCAGATCGACGAGGCGGCGTTTCGCGAGGGCCTGCCGCTGCGCCGGGCGCAGTGGCAGCAGTACCTGGACTGGGCTACCGAAGTGTTTCGCCTGTGCGCCTCGGGCGTGCGCGACGAAACCCAGATCCACACCCACATGTGCTACAGCGAGTTCAACGATGTGATCGAATCGATTGCCGCCATGGATGCCGACGTGATCACGCTCGAAACCTCGCGTTCGGACATGGAACTGCTGGAGGCATTCGAAGCCTTCCACTACCCGAACGAGATCGGCCCGGGGGTTTACGACATCCACTCGCCCCGGGTGCCGGAGGCTTCGGAAATGGCCGAGCTGCTGCGCAAGGCTGCCCGGCGCATTCCGGTCGAGCGCCTGTGGGTCAACCCGGACTGCGGCCTGAAGACCCGCGGCTGGCCGGAAACCGAGGCGGCGCTGGCGAACATGGTGAGTGCTGCCCGCTTGTTGCGCAACGAACTGGGGTGATCGCTTGAGGCTTGTTGGCCGCCACCGCGACCTGTTGGCGAACGAACAAGCCTGGCAACGCCGATCCTGCAGGCCATGGCCTGCAGGATCGGCGTTGTATCAGCGTGTGCCCGCTACCGCACGGGCACGTGCCGCGTGCAGCTTCTTGTAGCTGTCGATCAGGCGCAGGTGACGGTCCAGACCTTCGAGCTTCATGCTGGTGGGGGTCAGGCCGTAGAAACGCACGCTGCCATCCACCGAGCCCAGTACGGCATCCATGCGCTCGTCCCCGAACATGCGCCGGAAGTTGACGGCGTAGTCTTCAAGCGCCATCTCGTCGTCCAGCACCACTTCCAGCACCACGTTCAACGCCTGGTAGAACAACCCGCGCTCGACGGTGTTGTCGTTGTACTGCAGGAAGGTCTCCACCAGATCCTTGGCCTCCTCGAAACGCTCCAGCGCCAGGTGAATCAGCAGCTTGAGCTCCAGGATGGTCAACTGACCCCACACCGTGTTGTCGTCGAACTCGATGCCGATCAGCGTGGTGATGTCGGTGTAGTCGTCCAGTTCGCTGTCTTCTAGGCGCTCGACCAGCGCTTGCAGGGCGTCATCGTCCAGGCGGTGCAGGTTGAGGATGTCGGCACGGAACAGCAGCGCCTTGTTGGTGTTGTCCCACACCAGGTCGTCGACCGGGTAGATCTCCGAGTAGCCTGGTACCAGGATGCGGCAGGCGGTGGCACCCAGGTGCTCGTACACCGCCATGTACACTTCCTTGCCCATGCCTTCGAGGATGCCGAACAGGGTGGCAGCTTCTTCGGCGTTGGAGTTTTCACCCTGGCCGGAGAAGTCCCACTCGACGAACTCGAAGTCGGCCCTGGCACTGAAGAAGCGCCACGACACCACGCCGCTGGAGTCGATGAAGTGCTCGACGAAGTTGTTCGGCTCGGTCACCGCCTGGCTTTCGAAGGTCGGCTGCGGCAGGTCATTCAGACCCTCGAAGCTGCGCCCTTGCAGCAGCTCGGTGAGGCTGCGTTCCAGCGCCACTTCAAGGCTTGGGTGCGCGCCGAACGAGGCGAACACGCCGCCGGTGCGCGGGTTCATCAGGGTCACGCACATTACCGGGAACTCACCGCCCAGCGACGCATCCTTGACCAGCACCGGGAAGCCCTGGGCCTCCAGGCCCTGGATGCCGGCGAGGATGCCGGGGTACTTGGCGATGACGTCCTGCGGCACGTCGGGCAGGGCCAGCTCGCCTTCGAGGATCTCGCGCTTGACCGCGCGCTCGAAGATCTCCGACAGGCATTGCACCTGCGCCTCGGCCAGCGTGTTGCCGGCGCTCATGCCGTTGCTCAGGTACAGGTTTTCGATCAGGTTGGACGGGAAGTACACCACCTCGCCATCGGACTGGCGCACGAAGGGCAGGGCGCAGATGCCACGCTCGGTGTTGCCCGAGTTGGTGTCGTACAGGTGCGAGCCACGCAGTTCGCCGTCGGGGTTGTAGATTTCGCGGCAGTGGGCGTCGAGGATCTCGGCCGGCAGCGCGTCCTTGCGGCCCGGCTTGAACCAGCGCTCGTCGGGGTAGTGCACGAAGTCGGCGTTGGCGATGTCCTCGCCCCAGAACTGGTCGTTGTAGAAGAAGTTGCAGTTAAGGCGTTCGATGAACTCGCCCAGTGCCGAGGCCAGTGCGCCTTCCTTGGTTGCGCCCTTGCCGTTGGTGAAGCACATGGGCGAATGCGCATCGCGGATGTGCAGCGACCAGACGTTGGGCACGATGTTGCGCCACGAGGCGATCTCGATCTTCATCCCCAGCCTGGCGAGGATGCCCGACATGTTGGCGATGGTCTGTTCCAGCGGCAGGTCCTTGCCGGCGATCACGGTACGCGTCTGCGCCTGGGCGTCCAGCATCAGCAAGGCCTGGGCGTCGGCATCGAGGTTGTCGACTTCCTCGATCACGAACTCGGGACCGGTCTGCACCACCTTCTTCACGGTGCAGCGGTCGATGGAGCGCAGGATGCCCTGGCGGTCCTTGGCCGAGATGTCGGCCGGCAGCTCGACCTGGATCTTGAAGATCTGGTTGTAGCGGTTTTCCGGGTCGACGATGTTGTTCTGCGACAGGCGAATGTTGTCGGTGGGGATGTTGCGCGTTTCGCAGTACAGCTTGACGAAGTAGGCCGCGCACAGGGCCGAGGAGGCCAGGAAATAGTCGAACGGGCCGGGTGCCGAACCATCGCCCTTGTAGCGGATGGGTTGGTCGGCCACCACCGTGAAGTCATCGAACTTGGCTTCAAGTCGAAGGTTGTCGAGAAAATTGACCTTGATTTCCATGCGGGAATACCGTGCTGAAAGTGCGAAACGAATTGGCCGCCATTATCCGGCTTTTTGCCCGGAAGTCTTGGCATGTCACCCGAAGGCGTGACCGACACCGGTAAAAACAAAACCCCCTGAGGCGTAAACGCTCAAGGGGTTTGGTGTGCGTCGGGCGTCGTGGCGACCCGGCTCGGGGCTTAGACGTTGAAGCGGAAGTGCATCACGTCGCCATCCTTGACGATGTAGTCCTTGCCTTCCAGACGCCATTTGCCGGCTTCCTTCGCGCCGCTTTCACCGTTGTACTGGATGAAGTCGTCGTAGGCGACCACTTCGGCACGGATGAAGCCCTTTTCGAAGTCGGTGTGGATCACGCCGGCCGCCTGAGGCGCGGTGGCACCCACGCGAACGGTCCAGGCCCGCACTTCCTGCACGCCGGCCGTGAAGTAGGTCTGCAGGTTGAGCAGCGAGTAACCGGCACGGATCACGCGGTTCAGGCCTGGCTCTTCGAGGCCCAGGGCTTCGAGGAACATGTCCTTCTCTTCACCGTCTTCCAGCTCGGCGATCTCGGCTTCGATCTTGTTGCAGACCGGTACCACGATCGCGCCCTCTTCCTCGGCAATGGCCTTGACCACGTCCAGGTGCGGGTTGTCTTCGAAGCCGTCTTCGGCAACGTTGGCAATGTACATCACCGGCTTGCTGGTCAGCAGGTGGAAACCGCGTACCAGCGCCTTCTCGTCGTCGGCCATGGTCTTCATCAGGCTGCGCGCCGGCTTGCCTTCAGTGAAGTGCGCAATCAACTTCTCGAGGATGGCCTTTTGTGTCAGGGCATCCTTGTCGCCGCCCTTGGCGTTGCGCGCGACCTTCTGCAGTTGCTTCTCGCAGCTGTCCAGGTCGGCGAAGATCAGTTCCAGGTCGATGATCTCGATGTCGCGCTTGGGGTCGACGCTGTTGGAGACGTGAATCACGTTCTCGTCTTCGAAGCAGCGGACCACGTGGGCGATGGCATCGGTTTCACGGATGTTGGCCAGGAACTTGTTGCCAAGGCCTTCACCCTTGGACGCACCTGCCACCAGGCCGGCGATGTCGACGAACTCCATGGTGGTCGGCAGCACGCGGTTGGGCTTGACGATCGCAGCCAGGGCATCCAGACGTGGGTCGGGCATCGGCACGATGCCGCTGTTCGGCTCGATGGTGCAGAAGGGGAAGTTTTCTGCCGCGATGCCGGATTTGGTCAAGGCGTTGAACAGGGTGGACTTGCCGACGTTGGGCAGGCCGACGATGCCGCAATTGAAACCCATGGTGAATCCCTCTTCGTGGAGTCAGGCCTTTTGGCTGTGCAGCTCTCTCATCGCACGCGTCCAATCGCCGGCGAGGATGTCCGGCAGCACGCCGAGGGCAAAATCGATACTGGCATCGAGTTTTTCCTGCTCGGCGCGGGGCGCCTTGCCAAGGACAAAACCGGACACCTTGGTGCTGTCACCCGGGTGGCCGATGCCAAGCCGCAGACGGTGAAAGTCTTTGTTGTTGCCCAGCTGCGCGATGATGTCGCGCAGGCCGTTGTGCCCGCCATGGCCGCCGCCTTTCTTGAGCTTGGCGACGCCGGGGGGCAGGTCGAGTTCGTCGTGGGCCACCAGGATGGCATCTGGCGGGATGCGGAAGAAGTTCGCCAGTGCAGCAACGGCCTGGCCGCTGCGGTTCATGTAGGTGGTGGGGATCAGCAGACGAACGTCCTGGCCCTGATGGCTGAATTTAGCCGTCAGGCCGAAATACTTGCGGTCAGCGGTCAGGTTGACGCGCTGGGCGCTGGCAATGCGTTCCACGAAAAGAGCCCCTGCGTTATGCCGGGTCTGTTCGTATTCGGGGCCGGGGTTTCCCAGGCCGACGATCAGTTGGATGGCGGTCACGTCAGGGGCTCTTCCTTGGAGTTGTGGGTTGCAGCGCGGGGCTGCAACCCGGTCAACGCCGGCGTGTCGAGTGGATTACTCGGCAGCGCCTTCTGCTTCAGGCGCAACACGCGGAGCGTGAACGTTTGCAACAGCCTTGTCATCACCGTGGGCCAGAGCGACGAACTCTACGCCTTTCGGAGCTTTGAGGTCCGACAGGTGGATGATGGTGCCGATTTCGGCCTTGGCCAGGTCGACTTCGATGAACTCAGGCAGGTCTTTGGCTTCGCAGGAAACTTCGATCTCCGACACTACGTGGGAGATTTCGCCGCCTTTCTTGACCGGTGCTTCTTCGTTGACGAAGTGCACAGGAACGATAGCGGTCAGTTTCTGGCCAGCAACAACGCGCACGAAGTCGGCGTGCATGATGAACTGCTTGGCTGGGTGACGCTGCAGGGCCTTGACGATGACGTTCTGCTTGGTGCCGTCAACGTTCAGTTCGATCACGTGGCTGAAGGCAGCTTCGTTTTCGAACAGCTTGGCAATTTCCTTGGCCACGATGGTCAGGGATTGCGCTTCTTTATCGCCACCGTAGACAACGGCAGGGATTTGGGCGGCGAGACGACGCAGGCGGCGGCTCGCACCTTTCCCCAGGTCGGTACGCGCTTGGGCGTTCAGAGTGAAATCAGTCATGTTGTTTCTCCAAAATAGCCAGACCCCGGCGGCGTTTGCGACCAGCGCCAAACCGGGGAGGGCAAAAAAGCCCCGCCCCAACAACCAGTGCTGGGGCGGGGCGCTTTACGTCAACGTGATCTCGCGAGGGCCAGGCCCTCAGCGGAACATCGCGCTGATCGATTCTTCGTTGCTGATGCGGCGAACCGCTTCGGCCACGACCGGTGCGATATCCAGTTGACGGATACGGTCACAGGCTTGTGCTGCAGCGGACAGCGGGATGGTGTTGGTCACCACCAGTGCGTCCAGCACGGAGTTTTCGATATTCTCGATCGCACGACCCGACAGGACAGGGTGCGTGCAGTAGGCGTAAACCTTTGCCGCGCCGTGTTCTTTCAGGGCCTTGGCCGCGTGGCACAGGGTGCCGGCGGTGTCGACCATGTCGTCGACGAGAATACACGTACGTCCTTCGACGTCGCCGATGATGTGCATCACTTCGGAGTGATTGGCCTTCTCGCGGCGTTTGTCGATGATACCCAGATCGACGCCCAGGGACTTGGCAACAGCACGTGCACGCACGACGCCGCCGATGTCCGGGGACACGATCATGAGGTTCTCGAAACGCTGGTCTTCGATGTCATCCACCAGAACGGGGGAGCCGTAGATGTTATCTACCGGAATATCGAAGAAACCCTGGATCTGGTCAGCGTGCAGGTCGACGGTGAGAACACGGTCGATCCCGACGACGGTGAGCATGTCGGCAACCACTTTGGCGCTGATAGCTACACGCGCCGAACGCGGACGGCGATCCTGGCGGGCATATCCGAAGTAAGGAATCACGGCAGTGATTCGAGACGCTGAGGAGCGGCGGAAGGCATCGGCCATCACTACCAGTTCCATCAGGTTATCGTTGGTTGGCGCGCAAGTCGGCTGAATAATGAAAACGTCTTTACCACGAACATTTTCATTGATCTCAGTGCTGATTTCGCCGTCGGAGAACTTACCGACAGAGACGTCACCGAGAGGGATATGCAGCTGACGTACGACACGCCGAGCCAGATCGGGGTTAGCGTTCCCCGTAAAGACCATCATCTTGGACACGCGCAGTACCTGAAGGCTGAGGGTATACCTGGATGAGTATAGGAAAATGGCAGGGGCGGCTGGATTCGAACCAACGCATGGCAGGATCAAAACCTGCTGCCTTACCGCTTGGCGACGCCCCTGTATCTGTTGCTGCGAGTACCTGATACTCGATTCCTAGAGCAGACCTTGCAGCGTGCGATGCAACATTGAGATGTTGCTTCCTTTAGCCACAAACCCTGTTTGGGTCTCTGTAAGAAGGGCCAAAACTTTATCAGCTTCAGCTTTGCTTGGGAAGGCCCCAAACACACAACTTCCAGTTCCGGTTAGCCTAGCATCCGTGAATTTACCTAGTAAATTCAGTGAGTTACGTACTTCCGGGTAACTCTGCTCTACTACCGGTTGGCAGTCATTACGACTGTTTCCCTTGGGAACGGGGCGCATCTTAATGGGCGGTGAATTACGTGTCAACAACGGATGCGAAAAAATTTCTGCTGTACTTACAAATACTTGCGGTACCAGCACGACGTACCAGGGTTCCTCGGGGTCGACGGGGGTGAGCTTCTCGCCCACGCCTTCGGCAAACGCCGCGTGCCCGCGCACGAAAACCGGCACGTCGGCGCCCAGTGTCAGGCCCAGCTCGGCCAGCTGGTCTTCGCTGCAGCCAAGCTGCCAGAGGTGGTTGAGACCGAGCAGGGTGGTGGCGGCATCCGAACTGCCACCGCCGATGCCGCCGCCCATGGGCAGTACCTTTTTCAGGTAGATGTCCACACCCAGGGGGCAGCCGGTCAGTTGCTGCAGCTTGCGCGCGGCGCGCACGATCAGGTTGCTCTCGTGGGGCACATCCTTGAGGTCGCTGTGCAGGATGACCTGGCCGTCGTCGCGCAGGTCGAAACTCAGTTCGTCGGCATGGTCCAGAAACTGGAACAGCGTCTGCAGCTCGTGGTAGCCGTCGTCGCGGCGGCCGAGAATGTGCAGCATCAGGTTGAGCTTGGCCGGGGCCGGCAGGGTCAATCGGCTCATCATCAATGCCCCAGCTGGCGCGGTTGCCATTCCTTGACCACCACGGTCACGTCGAGGTCCTGACCGTGCAACTTGAGGCGCTCGGGCAGCCAGTAGCCGTTCTGTTCGGTGTAGCTCAGGTATTCGACGCTCCAGCCGTCCTGCTTGAGGCTGGCCAGGCGGCTGTCGCCGTCCAGGGTCAGCTGGCTCTTGCTGTCGGGGGCGGGCAGGCCGCGTACCCACCACACCAGGTGCGATACCGGCAGTTCCCAGCCCAGTTGCTCGGCCAGCAGGCTTTCCGGGCTTTGTGCCTCGAAACGGCCCTGGTTGGCCACTTCCAGCACCACCTGGCCCGGACGGCCGGTAAGCCGTGCGGCGCCGCGACCCAGCGGGCCGGACAGGCGAATGTCGTAGTAGTCCTGGCGTTGCAGCCAGAAGAGGGTGCCACTGCCGGAGTCTTTCGGTGCGCGGATGCCCACCTTGCCGTTGATCTGCCAGCCGTCGAGGGTGCTCAACTGCTGTTTGTGTTCACGCCACAGTTGCGCGTTGCCCTGGCCCTGCACGGCCTCGCGGGAGCCGAAGCTGGAACAGCCGGCAAGCACGGCGATCAGGCTGAAGGTGATGAAATGGCGCAGTAACATAAGCTTATAGAGTCTCGGATCCGGTCAGGCGCAAGACGGTCTTGCGCAGAATAGGGCTGTCGGGCTGGCCTTCGAAGGCCTTGGCCCAAACCTGGCGGGCTTCACGACGCTTGCCGTTGGCCCACAGCACTTCGCCCAGGTGCGCCGCGACCTCGTGGTCGGGGAAGCGCTCCAGGGCCTGGCGCAGCAGGCGCTCGGCCTCGTCCAGGTTGCCCATGCGGTAGTTGACCCAGCCCAGGCTGTCGAGCACGGCCGGGTCTTCGGGGTTGATCTGCAGGGCTTTCTCGATCAGGCCCTTGGCTTCGGCATAGCGGGTGGTACGGTCGGCCAGGGTGTAGCCCAGCGCATTGAGCGCCATGGCGTTTTCCGGTTCGCGTTGCAGGATGCTGCGCAGGTCCCTTTCCATCTGGGCCAGGTCGTCGCGCTTCTCGGCGAGCATGGCACGGCTGTACAGCAGGCTCAGGTCGTCCGGGTACTGCCGGATCGCTGCCTGCAACACCTGCATGGCCTGGGCGTCCTTGTCATTGTTGCCAAGGGTTTCGGCCTCGATCAGGTACAGCTGGATCGCGTAGTCCGGCTGCGCCTCGCGGGCTTCGGCAAGGCGCCGGCTGGCCTCGTCGGTGCGCCCGTTGGCAATCAGGATGTCGGCCTGGCGCAGTTGCGCGGGCAGGTAGTCGTTGCCAGGGCCGACCAGGGCGTACTCGGTCAGGGCTGCTTCGGAATCGTTGCGCTCTTCGAAGATGCGCCCCAGGTTCAGGTGCGCCGCATCCACGTGGCTGTCGCGCTCGATCAGTTCCTGCAGGTAGCTGGTGGCTTCGTCGAGCGCCTTGGCCTCGATGCTCACCAGCGCCAGCGAATAGCGCAGTTCGTCGTCTTCGGGGTATTGCTGCAGCAGGTTGGCGAACTCGACCTTGGCGTCGTCGATGCGGTCCTGCTCCACCAGGGTGCGCGCGTAGGTCAGGCGCAGGCGCTTGTCGTCGGGGTTGCGGGCGATGGCCTTGCGCAGCAGCGGCAGGGCTTCGGGGCCACGGTCGAGCGATTGCAGCAGGCGCGCACGCAACAGGATCGGGGCAATTTCACCGTCCGCCGGCGGGTGGGCTTCGAGCAGCGCCAGGGCGGCCTCGGACTTGCCGTCCTGCTGTAGCAGCAGGGCCTTGCCGAACACCAGCTGGCTGTTGTCGGGGTATTTGACCAGCAGGCGGTCGAAACTTTTCTGCAGGCCGTCGCGGGTGTCCTGGTCGGTTTCGGCCGCCGACAGCGCGAGAAAGTCGAAATGCGTGTCGCCCTGACCCTGCAGCACCTTCTCCATGAACACCATCGAATCGTCATAGCGTCCGCTGCGCGCCAGCTGGATGGCGGCGGCGCGTTGTGCGTCGAGGTTCTCGGGGTCGTTCCTGGCCCATATCAGTGCGGTATCGAGGGCGGCCTGATCGGCGCCCAGGTACTCGGCAATGCGAAATGCCCGCTCGGAAATGCCCGCGTCCTGGGTCTTGATCGCCTGGGTGACGTAGTTGTCCAGAGCGATATCGAAGCGGTTGCGCTGCCCGGCGAGCTCGGCGGTCAACAGGCTGTATACCGTGTCCTGGGTGAACGAGCCGTACACCGTGGGCTTCTTGGCCTCAGCGACCGTGGCCGCATCGTCGGCAGGCGCCGTGGCGTCCCGGGCGCCCGGGGTCAGCGTCTGGCAACCCTGGAGCAAGGCAAAGGCGAGGAATAACGCGGAAGATCTATTCATAGGGAGGATTTGGGCGGCTTACCTGCGGTCGGATCATCATGACACAAGGATCATGGCAAACCCATCGTCGATGGGGCTTTTGGATACAGACTATAAGAGACAATAACGAGCGGTGGTTGTTCTCTATCCGGCGAAGTAGGACAATTATCGGCTTCTCGTCACAATCAGCGACCTTGAATGGCCTTTCTTGCCCTCGGTATCAACCATAAGACTGCCTCGGTAGACGTACGCGAGCGCGTGGCGTTTACGCCCGAGCAGCTGGTCGAAGCCTTGCAGCAGCTGTGTCGACTGACCGCCAGCCGCGAAGCTGCGATCCTTTCGACCTGCAATCGCAGCGAACTGTACATCGAACAGGATCACCTGGCGGCGGACAGCGTACTGCGCTGGCTGGCCGATTATCACAAGCTGAGCCTGGATGAACTGCGCGCCTGCGCCTATATCCATGAAGATGATGGCGCCGTGCGGCACATGATGCGGGTGGCCTCCGGGCTCGACTCGCTGGTGCTGGGCGAGCCGCAGATCCTCGGCCAGATGAAATCGGCCTATGCCGTGGCGCGCGAGGCCGGCACCATCGGCCCGCTGCTGGGGCGCCTGTTCCAGGCGACCTTCAGCGCCGCCAAGCAGGTGCGTACCGATACCGCCATCGGTGAAAACCCGGTGTCGGTGGCATTTGCCGCCGTGAGCCTGGCCAAGCAGATCTTCAGCGACCTGGGCCGCAGCCAGGCCCTGCTGATCGGTGCCGGCGAAACCATCACGCTGGTGGCGCGACACCTGCACGAGCAGGGCGTGCGCCGCATCGTGGTGGCCAACCGCACGCTGGAGCGCGCCAGCACCCTGGCCGAGCAGTTCGGTGCCCATGCGGTGCTGCTGTCGGACATCCCGCAGGAGCTGGTCAACAGCGATATCGTGATCAGTTCCACCGCCAGCCAGTTGCCGATCCTGGGCAAGGGCGCGGTCGAGAGTGCGCTCAAGCAGCGTCGGCACAAGCCGATCTTCATGGTCGACATCGCCGTGCCCCGCGACATCGAGGCGCAGGTGGGCGAGCTGGACGACGTGTACCTGTACACCGTCGACGACCTGCACGATGTGGTGGCCGAAAACCTCAAGAGCCGCCAGGGCGCCGCCCAGGCCGCCGAAGAGCTGGTCACCGTGGGCGCCGAGGACTTCATGCTGCGCCTGCGCGAGCTGGCTGCGGTGGATGTGCTCAAGGCCTACCGCCAGCAGAGCGAGCGCCTGCGCGACGAAGAGCTGCAAAAGGCCCAGCGCCTGCTGGCCAACGGCAGCAACGCCGAAGAGGTGCTGGCGCAGCTGGCCCGCGGCCTGACCAACAAGTTGCTGCACGCGCCGAGCGTGCAACTGAAAAAGCTGTCTGCCGAAGGCCGCCTCGATGCGCTGGCCATGGCCCAGGAACTCTTTGCCCTCAACGAGGGCTCCACGGATAAAACCCCGCAATGAAAGCGTCGCTGCTGAATAAACTGGACACGCTCCAGGACCGTTTCGAGGAATTGACCGCCCTGCTGGGTGACGCCGAAGTGATTTCGGACCAGACGCGCTTTCGTGCCTACTCGCGCGAATATGCCGAGGTCGAGCCCGTGGCACAGACCTACGCGCAGTGGCGCAAGGTGCAGGCTGACCTGGAGGGCGCCCAGGCCTTGCTCAAGGACAGCGACCCGGACCTGCGCGAAATGGCGGTCGAGGAAGTGCGCGAGGCCAAGGAGCAACTGGCCGCTATCGAAGGGCAACTGCAACGCATGCTGCTGCCCAAGGACCCCAACGACGGGCGCAACGTGTTCCTCGAGATCCGTGCCGGCACGGGTGGCGACGAGGCGGCGATCTTCTCCGGCGACCTGTTCCGCATGTACTCGCGTTATGCCGAGCGTCGCGGCTGGCGCCTGGAAATCCTCTCCGAGAACGAGGGCGAGCACGGCGGCTACAAGGAAATCATCGCCCGCGTCGAGGGCGACAGCGTGTACGGCAAGCTCAAGTTCGAGTCTGGCGCACACCGCGTGCAGCGGGTGCCGGAAACCGAGTCCCAGGGCCGCATCCACACCTCCGCGTGCACCGTGGCGGTGCTGCCCGAGCCCGACGAGCAGGTGGCCATCGAGATCAACCCGGCCGACCTGCGGGTGGACACCTACCGCTCCTCCGGCGCGGGCGGCCAGCACGTGAACAAGACCGACTCGGCCATCCGCATCACCCACTTGCCCACCGGCATCGTGGTCGAATGCCAGGAAGAGCGCTCGCAGCACAAGAACCGCGCCCGTGCGATGTCCTGGCTGTCGGCCAGGCTCAACGACATGCAGACCAGTGCCGCGCAGAACGCGATCGCCAGCGAGCGCAAGCTGCTGGTGGGCTCGGGTGACCGCTCCGAGCGTATCCGTACCTACAACTATCCACAGGGCCGGGTGACCGATCACCGCATCAACCTGACCCTGTACTCGCTGGATGAAGTACTGGCGGGCGGCGTCGATGCGATCATCGAGCCGCTGCTGTCCGAATACCAGGCCGATCAACTGGCCGCACTGGGTGAGTAAATGACCATCATTGCCAGCCTGCTGCGCGGGGCGCAGCTACCCGACTCGCCCACCGCGCGCCTGGATATCGAGCTGCTGCTGGCTGCGGCCATCGGCAAATCGCGCAGCTACCTGCACACCTGGCCCGAGCGCATCGTCAGCAGCGAAGCGGCCGCAACCTTCGCCACCTACCTGCAGCGACGCAGCGAAGGCGAGCCGGTGGCCTATATCCTCGGCCAGCAGGGTTTCTGGAAGCTGGACCTGGAGGTGGCCCCGCACACGCTGATCCCGCGGCCGGACACCGAGCTGCTGGTGGAGGTCGCCCTTGAGCTGCTGCCGGCAACGCCATTGCAGGTGCTCGATCTGGGCACCGGCAGCGGCGCCATCGCCCTGGCCCTGGCCAGCGAGCGCGGCGGCTGGCAGGTGACGGCCGTCGACCGGGTGCCCGAAGCCGTGGCCCTGGCCGAGCGCAACCGCCAGCGTTTGCAGCTGGACAACGCCAAGGTGCTTGCCAGCCACTGGTTCGACGCCCTGCAAGGGCAGCGCTTTGCGCTGATCGTCAGCAATCCGCCCTACATCGCCGAGCAGGACCCGCACCTGGCGGCCGGCGACGTGCGCTTCGAGCCCAGCAGTGCGCTGGTGGCCGGCAGCGACGGGCTCGACGACCTGCGCCAGATCATCACACAGGCCCCGCAGCACCTGCTGCCCGGCGGCTGGCTGCTGCTGGAACATGGCTATGACCAGGCTGCAGCGGTGCGCGAACTGCTGGCGCGACACGGGTTCGAGCAGATCCAGAGCCGCACCGACCTTGGCGGCCATGAGCGCATCAGCCTCGGGCGCCTGGCATGCTGAACGACGAGGAGCTGTTGCGCTACAGCCGGCAGATCCTGTTGGCCCAGGTGGATATCGACGGGCAGTTGCGCCTCAAGGGCAGCCGGGTACTGATCGTCGGCCTGGGCGGCCTGGGTTCGCCGGTGGCGCTGTACCTGGCGGCGGCCGGGGTCGGCGAGCTGCACCTGGCCGACTTCGACACGGTCGACCTGACCAACCTGCAACGCCAGGTGATGCACGACACGGCCGCCGTGGGCCTGAGCAAGGTCGATTCGGCCATGGCCCGGCTGCAGGCGATCAACCCGCAGGTCGCCCTGGTTGCCCATCGCCAGGCCCTGGATGACGACTCCTTGGCCCAGGCGGTGGGGGCGGTCGACCTGGTACTGGACTGCTGTGACAACTTTGCCACCCGCGAGGCGGTGAACGCTGCCTGCGTCGCGGCCGGCAAGCCGCTGGTCAGCGGTGCGGCCATTCGCCTGGAAGGCCAGCTGTCGGTGTTCGATCCGCGCAACCCGCTCAGCCCCTGCTACCACTGCCTGTACGGGCATGGCAGCGAAGCCGAGCTGACCTGCAGCGAAGCCGGTGTGCTCGGCCCGCTGGTAGGCCTGGTGGGCAGCCTGCAGGCGCTGGAGGCCTTGAAGCTGCTGGCCGGGTTTGGCGAGCCGCTGGTGGGTCGCCTGCTGCTCGTCGATGCCCTGGGAACGCGGTTTCGCGAGCTGCGGGTCAAGCGCGACCCGGCCTGCAGCGTGTGTGGCGCCGGCCATGCATGAAGCGCCGGTCGGGGTGTTCGATTCCGGCGTGGGCGGCCTGTCGGTGCTGGCGGAAATCAGCCGCCTGCTGCCCGACGAGTCGCTGCTGTATGTGGCGGACTGCGGGCATATTCCCTATGGCGAGAAGTCGCCCGAGTTCATCCGCCAGCGCTGCCGCCTGGTAGCGGAGTTCTTTCAGCAACAGGGCGCCAAGGCCATGGTGCTGGCCTGCAACACCGCCACCGTGGCGGCGGTGGCCGATCTGCGCGAGCGCTACCCGCACTGGCCGCTGGTGGGCATGGAGCCGGCGGTAAAGCCGGCGGCAGCGGCCACCCGCAGCGGTGTGGTAGGGGTGCTGGCAACCACCGGCACCCTGCAGAGCGCCAAGTTCGCCGCGTTGCTGGACCGCTTTGCCAGCGACGTTCGTGTAGTTACCCAGCCGTGTCCGGGGCTGGTGGAACTGATCGAGGCGGGCGACCTGGACAGCCCCGCGCTGCGCCAGTTGCTGCAGGGCTATGTCGAGCCGCTGCTGGCCGCCGGCTGCGACACCCTGATCCTGGGCTGCACCCATTACCCCTTCCTGAAACCGCTGCTGGCGCACATGGTGCCGCCTGCCGTGGCCATCATCGATACCGGCGCTGCCGTGGCCCGGCAACTCCAGCGTTTGCTGGGTGAACGGGACCAGCTGGCCCACGGCCCGGCGCAGCCTGCGCAGTTCTGGACCAGCGGCAGTCCGGCACATTTGGTAAAGATTCTGCCGATGTTGTGGAATAAATCTGACAGTGTGCGAAGCTTCGACTTGTAAAAAAACTGTGAAAAATGCATTTTTTTCCTGAACTATCGTACTACTGCCGATTTCTATTCAATCGTCTGATGAGACACAAAACCACAACAGCATTTAGGAAAAGGGACGTTTCTCATGAAGAAACTGCTTTGCTTGGCTGCGATTGCAGCCGTTACCCTGGGGCACTCTTTCACCGCAAACGCCGCTGACGCCTCGTTTTCCGTAGGGCAGACCGGTGACTCGACCATGGTCTATCGCCTTGGGCTGCAGTCCAACTGGGACGCCAGCTGGTGGCAGACCAGCGTCGGCCGCGTGACCGGCTACTGGGACGGTGCCTACACCTACTGGGACGGCGACAAGACTTCCAGCAACCACAGCCTCTCGTTCGCGCCCGTGTTCGTCTACGAGTTCGCCGGTGAGTCGGTCAAACCCTACATCGAGGCGGGTATCGGTGTAGCGGCCTTCTCCAGCACCAAGCTTGAAACCAACAAGCTCGGCTCGTCGTTCCAGTTCGAAGACCGCATCGGGTTCGGCTTGCGCTTCGCGGGCGGACACGAGGTAGGCGTGCGCGCCATCCACTATTCGAACGCGGGCCTGCAAAGCCCCAACGATGGCGTGGAAAGCTATTCGCTGCACTACCGCATGCCGCTCTGACGGTCGGCCGGTACCCTGCACCACGAAAAAGGCCCTGACTTGCGTCAGGGCCTTTTTTCATTTTGGCAGCGGCCACAGCTCATTGACCGCCAGCGCCTGCAGGGTCAACTGCTGCGGACGTTCGCCCAGGCGTTGCAGGATGGCGCTGGCAGCCGAACTGGCGTCCCACTCATCCGAGATGGCAGTGGCTGTGTTCATGGCCTGTGCAGGTGTCTGAGGGGCCACGATGGTCAGGTCGATGCCGTGTGCGACCAGCAGGGGGCGGGCGTCTTCGAACAGTGACGCGATGCTGTTGGCAGGGCGCCGCGGCTGGCCGGGCTCGCCCAGCTGCAGGGCAGAGTACGCACTGAGAATCCCCACCACCTGCGGGGCGCGCCCCTTGTCCAGAAGGGGGAGCGCGCCATCGAGGCAGTGCGAGGCGGCGGCCAGGTTGCTTCGCACCACGTCCTGCAGCAGTGTCTGGGTAATCGGCAACGGCAGGTAGTCGCAGGTGCCGGCGTTGACGATCAGGCCGTCGATGGCCTGCCATTGTTCGGTCAGGGTGGCGCAGGCGCGCCTGGCCTGCGGCAACTGGTGCAGGTCGCCGGCAAGTACAAGGACCCTACCGGGATAGTCGGTCTCAAGGGGGTGTGCATCGTCGCGATTGCGAACACTGAGCGCCACCTTGCAGCCCTGTTCAAGCAGCGCCTCTGCCAAGGCATGCCCAAGTCCGTTGCTGGCACCGGTAATCCAGATGCGCCGAGGTCGATCACTGCTCAAGATCCTTTCCTCAATCGTTGCGTTTAGGTAAGTGTTTGAACGCATCCAGTGCGCGTTGGCGACTAGAACTTAAGTCTACAATTGCATGAGGATAGACATCTATTGCAAACAAATCGTTCTGGACATTGGGTAAATGGACGGCCTTGTGGTCCAGTTTGCCGCGTTCAGGCAGCCAGTGCTTCAGAAATCGCCCTGCAGGGTCGAAGCGTTGCGACTGGCTCACCGGATTGAAGATCCGAAAGTAGGGCACGGCGTCGGTACCGGTCGAGGCGCTCCACTGCCAGCCGCCGTTGTTGGCGGCCAGGTCGCCGTCGATCAGGTGGCGCATGAAGAAGCGTTCGCCTTCACGCCAGTCGATCAGCAGGTTCTTGGTCAGAAACATGGCCGTGACCATGCGCAGGCGATTGTGCATCCAGCCTGTGGCGAGCAACTGGCGCATGGCCGCATCCACGATAGGGATGCCGGTGCAGCCCTGTTGCCAGGCCAGCAGGTCCTGTGGCGCGTTGCGCCAGGGCAGGGCTTCGGTATGTGACCTGAAGGCACGGTGGCGGGAAACCTGCGGGTAGCCCACCAGAATGTGCTTGTAGAACTCGCGCCACAGCAGTTCGTTGATCCAGGTGATGGCGCCGGCATTCCCGCTGTCGAATTCGCCGAAGTTGCAGGCCAGGGCGGCATGCAGGCACTGGCGGGGGGAGATCACCCCGGCGGCGAGGTAGGCCGACAGCTGGCTGGTGCCAGGTACGGCAGGAAGGTCGCGCTGTACCGGATAATCCTCAATGGCCTCGTCGACAAAGCGCGCCAGGCGGCGCGCGGCTTCATCCTCGCCTGCCGGCCACAGCGTGCGCAACGCGTCGGGCGGTGTCTCGAAGCCGGCCACCTGGGTGGGGACGGTGTCGCTGGCAATGGCCAGCCGGGCCTGGGCTGCCGGCGCCGATACCCGTGAGGGAAGCCCCAGGTGAAGGCGTTCGTAGCACACCTTGCGAAACTGGCTGAACACCTGGAAGTAACCGCCGCTGCGGGTCAGGATGCTGCCGGGCTTGAACAGCAACTGGTCCAGGTAGCTGTGCACCTGGATGTCGGCCTGGCGCAATGCCTGCTGCACGGCCTGATCGCGACGTTGTTCGTGTACCCCGTATTCCTCGTTCAGGTGCACGGTACTGACCGCATGTTGCCTGCACAGCGCGAGCAGCACCCGAGGTGCATCGGCCCACTGGTCGGCATGCACAATCAGCAGGGGAATGTTCAGGGCGTCCAGTGACTGGCGCAGGCTGTGCAGGTTGCGCAGCCAGAAGTCCACCTTGCACGGGGCGTCGTCGTGGGCGAGCCACTGCCCGGGGCTTACCAGCCACACCGCCAGGGTGGGGCCGCGCGAGCAGGCAGCGGCCAGCGCAGTGTTGTCGTGAACGCGCAAGTCGTTGCGCAGCCAGATCAGTTGCATACGAAATCCTGTGAATGTGGGGGAGACGTCAGGTGGCCAGCAGGCCCAGCAACAGGGCGGGCAGCGCCACCACAGAGGACGGCAGTTGCACGTTGCCTGCCTGCAGGCCCGCCGCCTCGGCATGCTCCTTGTAGAGCGCGGCCATGCTGCCCAGCAGCAGGGTCGGCAGATCGATCGCATTGAGGCTGCGCTGCAGTTCACGCGGATCGAGCGCCGCGTTCAGGCACATCACCAACGCACAGGGTTTGAGCTGCTGCACGGCAAACGCCAGCTCTCGAGGTGGCAGCGGCCAGTCGAATACCTCGACCGCGCAGCCGGCATCACTGAGCAGCCAGGCGCACAGCCACAGCTGCGGGTCGAATGGCAGGGCCGAGGCGTTGACCAGCAGGGCGGGCGCGGCGTTCAGCTGACGATTGTTGTGATACACCCGCACGCCAAGTTTGCTGCGCAGCCAGGTATGGAAGAACACCTGCTCCATGCGGGCGGCAAAGTGCCCGTGCCAGCGGGTGTCGAGTTCTTGCAGCAACGGCAGCAACAGTTGCTCGCACAGGGTGGCGGCGGGGTAGAGGGCCATGGCCTGGTTGAACAGCTGGTCGAGTCGGCGTTCGGCCAGTTGCGCGATGCAGTCGACCAGTTGCAGGCGCAGGGTGTGCCAGTCGTCGTTGCCGGGTGCGGGTTGCACTGCTGGGGAGGTGTCGAGCAGCGGTTTGACCTGGCCCACCGCGATACCGCGGTTGAGCCATTGCAGAATCTGCTGGATGCGCTGCACGTGTGCGGCGCTGTAGAGCCGGTGACCCTTGCCGGTGCGCTGCGGCACGATCAGCCCGTAGCGACGCTCCCACGCGCGCAGGGTCACGGGGTTGACCCCGGTCAGGCGGGTGACTTCACGAATGGGCAGCAGGTCGTCTTCAGATGGCATTGCGCAGGCTCAGGTTTTCCGGGTGCGGTTGCAGATAGACCTGCTGCATGAGGTAGGGATCGGGGTGGCGGCGCAGGTGGTGCTTGAGCAGGGTCAGCGGCACCACCAGCGGGACGATGCCGGCCTGGTACTGCTCGATCAGGGCGCGGATTTCCTGTTTGTCGCGGGGGTCGAGAAACCGGCGCAGGTAGCCGCTCAGGTGCATCAGCACGTTGCCGTGGGTGCCGCGACTGGCGCAGCGGCTCAGGGCGCTCATCAGCTGGCTGAAATACCGTGGGCCGATCTGGGTGGGGTCGTCCTGGCGCTGCATGCTGCCCAGCAACTTGCCCAGCACCTTGTACTGCTGGGGGTTGTGCGCCATCAACTGGTACTTGTAGCGCGAGTGGAAGGCGATGAGGGCATGACGACTGAGCCCGCCTGCCAGCAATTGCTGCCAGTCGGCGTAGGCATACACGCGGGTGATGAAGTTTTCCCGCAGTACCGGATCGCACAGCCGGCCATCCTCTTCGACCGGCAGGTCGGGGCGCTGGGCGCAGAACCGTGCGGCGTACAGGCCGCGACCGCCTTCGGTGGCCGGGTAGCCGTTGGCCTGGTACACCTTGACCCGTTCCAGGCCGCAGGATGGCGATTTCTGCATGAAGATGTAGCCGCAGATGTCGGTCAGTTGCCCGGCCATTTCTGCGCCGTAGGCATCCAGTGCCTGGCTGACGTCCAGGCTGGCATCGCGGCTACCCACGGCCCTGGGGTTGGCCGGGTCACCGGTCAGGCGGATGGCCTGGCGAGGTGTGCCCAGGCCGATGGCGACCTCGGGGCAGATGCCGATGAAGTCGAAGTGCTCGGCCAGCACTTCATTGCACAGGCGCGAGGCCTTGTGCCCGCCGTTGTAGCGGACCTCTTCGCCGGTCAGGCATGCACTGATGGCAATCTTTGGTCTGGTGGCCGCCATGGTCGCTCTCGACTGAAATTTGTACAGAAACAAAATTATGTACAGCTTCGCTCATCATAGATAACGCGTTGTACAAGTCAAATGTTCTGTACAGCTTCAGCCGGTGCAGGGGTCATTCCAGGTGTTCGAGCAGGCGCCGCGCCGCTTCCTGGCCGCTGAGCCATGCGCCCTCGACGCGCCCCGACATGCACCAGTCGCCGCAGGCGTACAGGCCCAGGTCGGCATCGGCCAGGGCGCCCCATTCATGGCTGCTGCTCGGGCGGGCATACAACCAGCGATGGGCCAGGGTGAAGGTGGGGGCCGGCACGGCGCAGCCCACCAGTTCGGCGAAGTTGCCCAGCAGGTGCTCGATCACGGCCTCGCGCGACAGGTCGATGTGTTGCTTGCTCCAGCTGGCCGTGGCGTGCAGAACCCAGGTGTCGAGTTTTTCGTCACGCCCGGGCTTGCTGCGGTTGCGCGCCAGCCAGTCGAGGTCGCAGCCCTGCACGAAGCAGCCCTGCATGGGGGTGTCCAGGGGAGTATCGAAGCCCAGCGCAATGGCCCAGGTGGGCTCCATCTGCACGCTGGCGGCCATGCCGGCCAGCTTGGTGGTGGCGCTGAGCAGCTGCGTGGCCTGGGGCGCCGGCACCGCAATGATGACGCGGCTGAACGGCCCGTGGCTGCCGCCCTCGGTGTCCTGCAGGTGCCAGTACTGCTTGCCGCGGAACACCTCGGCAATGCGGCAATTGAAGTTGACGGTGACATCCTTGAGCAGGCCGCGGGTGATGGCGCTCATGCGCGGTACACCCACCCAGCGGATCTGCTCGTCCGGCGAGGGGGTCAGCTGACCTTCGCGGTAGTTGTACAATTGCGGCTTCCATTCGGCCGCCCAGCCCTTGGCCTGCCAGGCCTGGACCTGTTCGACGAAACGTCGGTCGCGGGCCGTGAAGTACTGCGCGCCCAGGTCCAGGGCGCCGGCTTCGCTGCGTTTGCTGGCCATGCGTCCGCCACTGCCGTGGCCCTTGTCGAACAGGTGCACGGTGTGCCCGGCCTTCTGCAGGGCCTGGGCGGCGGACAGGCCGGCGATGCCGGCACCGATGATTGCGATAGGAACAGTCATGATGGCCTCTTCGAACCTTTTGGAAACAGCCTACGCTGCCCGACAAGCCTGTACAATATCTCCAGCTTGTATAAGATGATTCCGCTCGACGTTGCAGGTTGGCCTATGTTTATCCGAGAGCGTTCGGTCAAAAAAGTGCCTTGAACTTAAAAATAGACCAGCGCGCGCCATGTGAGGACACAGCCATGCATATATTGCTGACCGGTGGTACGGGCCTGATCGGCAGACACCTTTGCCGCTTCTGGCTGGACAAGGGTTACCGCCTGACGGTGTGGAGCCGGCGTCCGGCGCAGGTCGCTCAGGTGTGCGGGGCAGGGGTGCGCGGCATTGCCCGGCTCGACGAACTGGGCGAGGAGCCGGTGGACGCCGTGGTCAACCTGGCCGGTGCGCCGATTGCCGATCGCCCCTGGACGTCGCACCGACGCGCGCTGCTATGGGCTAGCCGCATCACCCTCACCGAGCAGTTGATCGCCTGGCTGCAAGGCCGGCAGCAGCGCCCTGCGGTGCTGATCTCGGGGTCGGCGGTGGGGTGGTATGGCGATGGTGGTGAGCGCGAGCTGACCGAGCTGTCGCAGCCGGTCAAGGAGGACTTTGCCAGCCAACTGTGCATTGCCTGGGAAGAAACCGCGCTGCGCGCCGAGGCCCTGGGCATGCGGGTGGTGCTGGTGCGTACCGGGCTGGTGCTGGCGGCCGAGGGCGGCTTTTTGTCGCGCCTGCGCCTGCCGTTCAAGCTCGGGCTGGGCGGGCCGATTGGCAGTGGTCGCCAGTGGATGCCGTGGGTCCATCTGGACGACCAAATCGCCCTGATTGATTTTCTGTTGCAGCGCGAGGATGCCAGCGGTCCTTATAATGCCTGCGCGCCGGAGCCGGTGCGCAACCGTGAATTTGCCCGACGCCTGGGGCGCGCGCTGCACCGCCCGGCGTTCATGCCGTTGCCGGCGCTGGTACTGCGCGCCGGGCTCGGCGAACTGTCGGTATTGCTGCTGGGTGGCCAGCGGGCGCGCCCGGTGCGCTTGCTGGCGGCAGGCTTCACGTTCCGTTACAACGATGTGCAATCGGCGCTGGATGACTTGTCCGCGCGCCTCTGAAAAGGATGTTGCATGACCGATCATGCTCTGCTGCTGGTCAACCTGGGTTCACCGGCTTCCACTTCCGTCGCCGACGTGCGTCGTTACCTCAACCAGTTTCTGATGGACCCGTATGTGATCGACCTGCCGTGGCCGGTGCGTCGCCTGCTGGTCTCGCTGATCCTGATCAAGCGTCCGGAGCAGTCGGCCCACGCCTATGCTTCCATCTGGTGGGAGGAAGGCTCGCCGCTGGTGGTGCTGACCCGGCGCCTGCAGCAGGCCATGGGCGCGCACTGGGCCCACGGGCCTGTGGAAATCGCCATGCGCTATGGCGAGCCTTCGCTGTCCACGGTGTTGCAGCGTCTGGCCGGCCAGGGCGTCACCAAGGTGACCCTGGCGCCGTTGTACCCGCAGTTTGCCGACAGCACCGTGACCACCGTGATCGAGCAGGCCAAGGCCGTGGTGGCCGAGCACAAGCTGGCATTGCAGATGCCGGTGCTGCGTCCGTTCTATGACCAGCCGCTGTACATCGACGCGCTGGTGGCCAGTGCCAGGCCGTACCTGGAGCAGGGCTTCGATCACCTGCTGCTGAGCTTTCACGGTTTGCCCGAGCGGCACCTGAAGAAACTCGACCCTACCGGTTCGCATTGTTTCCAGAATGCCGACTGCTGCCGCAACGCTTCGCCCGAGGTGCTGGCGGTGTGTTATCGCGCGCAGTGCCTGCGTTCGGCACAGTTGTTCGCGCAGAAGATGGGCCTGGCCGAGGGCCAATGGTCGGTGTCGTTCCAGTCGCGGCTGGGCCGGGCCAAGTGGATCGAACCCTACACCGAGGCGCGCCTGGACGAGCTGGGCAAGGCAGGCGTCAAGAAGCTGCTGGTGATGTGCCCGGCGTTCGTGGCCGACTGCATCGAGACGCTGGAAGAAATCGGCGATCGCGGGCGCGAGCAGTTTGTCGAGGCGGGCGGGCAAGAGCTGGTGCTGGTGCCGTGCCTGAATGATCACCCGCAGTGGGTGGAGGCGCTTACGCAGTTGTGTGAGCAGGCGGGTTAGGTAGTGCAGCGTTCGCCGGCAAGGCCGGCTCCTACAGGTTTGCGCGAACCCCTGTAGGAGCCGGCCTTGCCGGCGAAGCGTTTCAGATCAAGGCAAATGGTCGTCCAGCACCTTGTTCTTCCAGCCGTCATTGCCCGGCAGCAGCAGGTTGAGCGCAATGGCCACCACGGCGCACAGAGCGATACCCTTCAGGCCCCAGTCGTCCGGGCCGGTACCGGTGCCGACCAGCACACCGCCAATCCCGAACACCAGGGTCACCGAGACGATCACCAGGTTGCGCGCTTCGCTCAGGTCGATCTTGTGGCGGATCATGGTGTTCATGCCCACTGCCGCGATCGAGCCGAACAGCAGGCACAGGATGCCGCCCATCACCGGCACCGGAATGCTCTGCAGCAACGCGCCGAACTTGCCGACGAAGGCCAGGCTGATGGCGAACACGGCCGCCCAGGTCATGATCTTGGGGTTGTAGTTCTTGGTCAGCATCACCGCGCCGGTCACTTCGGCGTAGGTGGTGTTGGGCGGGCCGCCGAACAGGCCGGCGGTGGTGGTGGCGATGCCGTCACCCAGCAGGGTACGGTGCAGGCCGGGCTTTTTCAGGTAGTCGCGACCGGTCACACTGCCCACTGCAATCACGCCGCCGATATGCTCGATCGCCGGGGCCAGGGCCACCGGTACGATGAACAGGATCGCCTGCCAGTTGAAGGCCGGCGCGGTGAAGTGCGGCAGGGCCAGCCAGGGGGCGGCGGCGATCTTGGCGGTGTCGACCACACCGAAGTAGAACGACAGGCCAAAGCCCACAAGCACCCCGGCAATGATCGGCACCAGGCGGAAGATGCCCTTGCCGAACACCGCCACGATGAGGGTGGTGAGCAGCGCTGGCATCGAGATCATCATCGCGGTGCTGTAGGGCAGCAGTTCGGCGCCGTCGCCGGCCTTGCCCATGGCCATGTTGGCAGCAATCGGCGCCATCGCCAGGCCGATCGAGATGATCACCGGGCCGATCACCACCGGCGGCAGCAGGCGGTCGATGAAGCCGGTGCCCTTGATCTTCACGGCCAGGCCCAGGAAGGTGTAGACGAACCCGGCCGCCATTACCCCGCCCATGGTCTCGGCCAGGCCGAACTGGCCCTTGGCGAGAATGATGGGGGTGATGAAGGCAAAACTGGAGGCGAGGAACACCGGCACCTGACGGCCAGTGACCACCTGGAACAGCAGAGTCCCCAGGCCCGCAGTGAACAGCGCAACGTTGGGGTCGAGGCCGGTAATCAGCGGCATCAGCACCAGCGCGCCGAATGCCACGAAGAGCATCTGCGCGCCGGAGACGACCTGGCGCCAGAGCGGGTCGTTGAACTCGTCCTGCATGTTCAGGTGTCCTTCTGCTTGGTGCCGAAGATCTTGTCGCCTGCATCGCCCAGGCCGGGAATGATGTAGCCGTGTTCGTTCAGGCGTTCATCGATCGAGGCGGTGTAGATGTGCACGTCGGGGTGTGCACCCTCGACCGCCGCGATGCCTTCGGGCGCTGCCACCAGCACCATGGCGCGGATGTCCTTGCAGCCGGCCTTCTTCAGCAGGTCGATGGTGGCGATCATGGAGCTGCCGGTGGCCAGCATCGGGTCGATGATCATGGCCAGGCGCTCGTCGATCTCGGGTACCAGTTTTTCCAGGTAGGTGTGCGCTTCGAGGGTTTCCTCGTTGCGGGCAACGCCCACGGCGCTGACCTTGGCGCCCGGGATCAGGCTGAGCACGCCGTCGAGCATGCCGATACCGGCGCGCAGGATCGGCACCACGGTGATCTTCTTGCCGGCGATCTTCTCGACCTGTACGGTGCCGCACCAGCCTTGAATGTCGTAGCTTTCCAGCGGCAGATCCTTGGTTGCCTCGTACGTCAGGAGCGCGCCGACTTCCTGGGCGAGTTCGCGAAAATTCTTCGTGCTGATATCGGCGCGGCGCATC
Source organism: Pseudomonas sp. 8209 (assembly GCF_028682105.1). Classification (NCBI taxonomy): domain Bacteria; kingdom Pseudomonadati; phylum Pseudomonadota; class Gammaproteobacteria; order Pseudomonadales; family Pseudomonadaceae; genus Pseudomonas; species Pseudomonas sp. 8209. The sequence goes on along the minus strand of NZ_JANIAH010000010.1, from coordinate 167,224 downwards.
AGGCCGAGCTTGTGACGGATCAGCGGATGGCGGATCTCACGGGTTGGCATAGGGAAAGGCTCCGGGGGGCGGGCAAAAAAACCGCGCTAGAGTAATCTATTCGGCCGCAGGTGTCCTATAGGCATTGTGCACGTTAGTCCATAAATGCTTGATCTGATGCGTGAGGGTGCGTACCTTTGCCCGCTTTTCTCAACCGCAGCCCCCTGGAGAGCGTCATGTCCGCTGATCTCGAGCATATCCGTCAAGTCATGCGTGAAGCAGACTGCCTGCACAGCGAAGCCGAAGTCGAAGCGGCCATTGCCCGTGTGGGCGCGCAGATCACCGCCGACCTGGCCGACCGCAACCCGGTGGTGTTCTGCGTGATGAACGGTGGCCTGATCTTCTCCGGCAAGCTGCTGACCCATTTGCAGTTCCCGCTGGAGGCGTCCTACCTGCATGCCACGCGCTACCGCAACCAGACCAGCGGCGGTGACCTGTTCTGGAAGGCCAAGCCCGAAGTGTCGTTCATCGATCGAGAAGTGCTGATCATCGACGACATCCTCGACGAAGGGCACACCCTCAGCGCCATCATCGACTTCTGCAAGCATGCCGGTGCCAAGGCGGTGTACAGCGCGGTGCTGGTGGACAAGGACCACGACCGCAAGGCCAGCCCTGACCTGAAGGCCGACTACTGCGGTTTGAGCTGCGTTGACCGCTATGTGTTCGGCTACGGCATGGACTACAAGGGCTACTGGCGCAATGCGGCGGGTATCTATGCCGTGAAGGGCATGTAAAACCGGGTGGGAGCTGACTTGGCCCGCGAAAGGGTCGATGTGGTATCAGCTATTTGCGGTGCCTGCAGCGCAGGTCAGGCCCGCTCCCACAAGAGGCCGTCAGCTTCGTACATTTCTCATGCTAGAGTGCCAGGCCGCCCCCAAGGAGCCTGCCATGCGCGCCATCCTCGCCCTCCTGCTGCTGACCAGCCTGCCCCTGGCCGCCGCGCCGCTGCACAGCCAGTTCCTGCCGCCCGACGACCTTACCCTGCGCCAGGAAACCCCCGAAGCCCAGCAACTGCTGCAGGTGAACCAGTATTCGGTGGTGGTCGGCAACCAGCGACAGTCCAACCAGCAACCGATACCGGTCACGGCACCGGTGCTGATGCGCCTCAAGGGCAAGCCCCTGAACAAGGGCGCCACCATCAGCGAGGTGCTGATCAGCTTCGACGGCGAAGGCAAGAGCCTGCGCAAACCGGCGTTCGACGCCAAGAGCCGCACCCTGACCCTCAACTATCCCGCCAGCCAGTACCGGGTGATTCTCGACCTGCTGCGCAACGACACCCTGTACGTGCAGTTCCTCAGCTATGCCAACGGTCATATCTGGGCCGATGTGCACACCGGCACCCTACGCGCGCGTTGAGCCACAGCGCTGCCGGGGGGTAAACTGCCGGCCCGTGAAAAATGTCCGTGATGGTTCAGTTGGAGTCGGCAATGCGTAAAGACAAGAAGCAAGTGATTGGTGATGAGATCAGCGACGACTACATCAAGTCGTTTCTCCAGTTCGAACCGGCCGATGCCAGCTCGCCCTCGCACCACAAACTGATCAAGGCCTATCGCGGCCTGCGCATCGATGACTTCGAACGTTTCGTCGGCTTCTTCGTCGAGGCCGGATACGATGTGGACGGCAAGGACGAGCACGGCAACACCTTCGCCCAGGTGATCGGCGACCAGCGCAATGCGCCCGAGTACATCGAGATCATCGACAGCGCCCGCAAGTGAGTACATCGCAGCCATGAAAAAACGCCCCGAGGGGCGTTTTTTCATGCATCACGCTTACGCGTAGCTTTGCGTCGGCTGGTTCTCGACCAGGCCCAGGGCCTCGTCGTTCTGCGCGCTGATCTTGTGGTACAGCGCAGCGTCGGTCGCCAGGACCTTCTCCCGTGCCGGGAAGATCTCGTTGAGCTTGGCCGCCCAGGCGCCCTTGGCCTGCTCGGGGAAGCAGCGTTCGATCAGTTCCAGCATGATCGACACGGTGACCGAAGCACCCGGCGAGGCGCCCAGCAGGGCGGCCAGCGAGCCGTCCTTGGCCGCCACCAGTTCGGTACCGAACTGCAGGATGCCGCCTTTTTTCGGGTCTTTCTTGATGATCTGCACCCGTTGCCCGGCCACTTCCAGGCGCCAGTCTTCGGCCTTGGCTTCAGGATAGAAGCGACGCAGCGATTCCAGGCGCTGTTCCATCGACTGCATTACCTCGCTGACCAGGTACTTGGTCAGGTCGAAGTTGTCGCGGGCCACGGCCAGCATCGGCCCGATGTTGCCCAGGCGCACCGACAGCGGCAGGTCGAGGAACGAGCCGTGCTTGAGGAATTTGGTGGTGAAGCCGGCGTACGGGCCGAACAGCAGCGAGGTCTTGCCGTCGACGACGCGGGTATCCAGGTGCGGTACCGACATCGGCGGCGAACCCACGGCGGCCTGGCTGTAGACCTTGGCCTGGTGGCGCTTGACCACCTCGGGGTTGTCGCAGCGCAGCCACTGGCCGCTGACCGGGAAACCGCCGAAGCCCTTGCTCTCCTCGATGCCCGACAGCTGCAGCAGCGGCAGGGCCGCGCCACCGGCGCCGAGGAACACGAAGCGGGCATCGACGTCGCGGCTGCTGCCGCTGTTGACGTCCTTGATGGTGACGGTCCAGCCGCTGCCGTTACGGCGCAGGCCGGTGACCTTCTTGCTGTACTTGACCTGCGACTCGGGGGTGTCGGCCAGGTGCTTGAGCAGCTTGTTGGTCAGGGCGCCGAAGTTGACGTCGGTGCCTTTCATCACGCGGGTGGCGGCGATGTGCTGGTCGGCGGGGCGGCCCGGCATCATCAGCGGCATCCACTCGTTCATCAGCGCCTTGTCTTCGGTGTATTCCATCTCGGCGAAGGCGTGGTGAGGCTTGAGCGATTCAAAGCGCTTTTTCAGGAACGCGACGCCCTTGTCACCTTCGACGTAGCTCAGGTGCGGGATCGGGTTGATGAAGGCACGCGGGTTCTTGAAGGCGCCCTTTTTGCTCAGGTAGGCCCAGAACTGCCGGGATACCTCGAACTGGGTATTGATGTGCACCGCTTTCTTGATGTCGATGCTGCCGTCGGCGGCCTGCGGCGTGTAGTTCAGCTCACACAGCCCGGCATGGCCGGTCCCGGCGTTGTTCCACGGGTTGGAACTTTCCGCGGCACCCGAATCCATCAACTCGACGACTTCCAGCTTCATCGCCGGGTCGAGTTCCTTGAGCAGTACGGCCAGGGTGGCACTCATGATGCCGGCCCCTACCAGTACTACATCGACTGCTTCGTTCTGCGCCATTAACGCGTCTCCAAAAATCTTCAGCACCAAATTGACAGCATGGCTCCCAGGCTTGGCCGGGATTTCCATGTCCGCTACTTCGCAGGTTTTTCAACTTCCGCGGACACCACCAACCGGGCTTTGCGTTGCCTATGAACGCATTTTACCGCCCGTGCGGCAATTCGACTTATGGTCAAGGTGTCCATCGTGCGCTATGGACCGGCCTTAGTCACCCATCGCAGATGAGTGCTGTTGCCAGCTGTTTGGGGCTTTCAGGGACGCAGTTGCTGCTTTTACACATGCCAGACTGTTCATTGCTCGCCACACTCTCGTGAAGTTGTGAAAACCGTTTTTTCACGCTCTTTTGGAGTCGTGAACCTCAAAAAGGGTGTGCACGATGGCAAACCCGGCAGGTTCAGGCAGAGCAGAGCGCCGAAGGAACGCGGGCACACCAGCTTGGCAAGACCTGTGTGGGCGGCTCTCTGTGGGCGATTCGGGGATGCCGATGCAATGGCATTGGCGGTGCTGCGAGGCCCGATCAGGAGACGTCCTTATAATCGGGGGGAGATTATAACGAGGTCGCGGGCAGAAACGATCTTTATTAACGACTTTTGTTGCGCTTTGCTTCGCCGGCCACGCCGTGGCGGGCTGGCCTGCAGGGGGCAGGCGGCTGAACAGAGCGTTCACCGGCGCAGGTGGGCAGTCTACGCGGTCGATGATGAAACGATTGTGACAGTGGCTGGCCCCGATGGCTGGGGTGGTCCCGGGTGGTTATACTGGCGACCTTTGCTGCTATTCCTGGAGAGATGAGCATGTTGCAACGTTTGTTGTTCGGTTTGATCGCTGTCACCAGCCTGACCCTGGTCGGTTGTGCCCACAGCCCGCAACAACTCAGCCCGCAACCCAAACTCACTGCCCAGCTCGCGCCCGTGGGTCGTGGCCAGCCGGTGGTGGTCAAGGTGGTCGATGGTCGTCCTTCGCAAACCCTGGGTACCCGCGGCGGGCTGTACCCGGAAACCAGCGCCATCACCGTGAACGGCAATGACATCGTGCCCAAGCTGCAGGCCCAGGCCGAGGCAGCGGTGCGCCTGCTGGGCTTCACGCCCACGGCGAACGCCTACAACGCCCCGCAGCTGAACGTGACCCTGGCCGAGCTGAAGTACCAGTCGCCCAAGGAAGGCCTGTACGTGACCGAGGCCACCATCGGCGCCACCTTCCGTGCCGACGTGTCCAATGCCAACCGCCGCTACAGCGGTCGCTACGGCGCCTCGCTGGACCAGCGCTTCGGCATGGCGCCCAACCAGGAAACCAACACCAAGCTGGTGGGTGACGTGCTCAGCGACGCCCTGACCCGCCTGTTCAAGGACCCGACGGTCGGTCAGGTACTGGGCGAGTAAACTCGCTGACGGCAAACGAAAAAGCCCGATGCCTCGTTGCAGGCATCGGGCTTTTTAGTGGGCGTGACCTGCTCAGGCGGCTTCGACGTAGAAGTCCAGCAGGCTGATGCCGGTGCCCTGGTCGACCTCCGGCAGGTCATGGTGGGCATGCCCGCCAAGTGCGCAGTACACCAGCCACTGGCGGTCCTGGACGTTGAACGCCAGGCCGTCGATCAAGGCCTGTTGTTCATCGCTGGGGGCGATCAGATAGAGGCGATCCTGGTTTTCGGCGTGCAGCATGACAAGCTCCCTGAGTGTTGAAGGGCAATAGAGTGGCTTGTCGGGATGACGAACGTGTGACGGCCGGATTTAATTGTCATCGGTCGCAAAGTACGAGAGAGCCGCTGGCGCTTGGGTAGAATGCGCGGCGTGTCGAGGTCTGGTTTTTTATCGAGGTTGTGCGATGTCGTTGCAAGTGATGTGGGGGCTGCTGGCGGCCCACCCGGCCAAGCTGATCAATGTGCTGGCCTTGTTGATTACCTGCCCTGGCGGGTTGCTGTTGCAAGCGGCGCGGCGTCGTGGCGCGCAGGCGCTGGCGGGGCTGGCGCGTGATGAGGTGATGGTGGAGGGGATGAACCTGCGGGTGAACCGGTTCTACTACATCCTGGGGTTTTCGTGCCTGGCGATGGCGCTGCTGCTGTCGTGGTTCAGTACCTGGATCTGAGGTGAAGCCATCGCGGGTCAAGCCCGCTCCCACATGTTCTGCACTGTACTCAAGGCCAGTGATATCCCTGTGGGAGCGGGCTTGACCCGCGATACGGGCGACGCGCTCTAGAGCGCCAACCCCGCCTTGACGCGGTACTGGTTGCGCACCGGCATCGCATACTGCAGCACCAGGTACGGCTGGTGTTCCACCGGGCAGGCATCCAGGCGCCGCTGCCACTCGGCCTGGGCTCGGGCCAGCTCATCGGCCGGGAACACCTCGGCGGCCCTGGGCACCTGCAACTGCGGGTCGGCATCGGCCCACTGTGCATACGCCAGGTAATGTACCGGGAACAACCGGTAGCCACCCAGTATCTGCCGATCGATTTCCGCCGCCAGTTGCTTGGTGTCTTCGAAGTACTCGCTCACCGGCGGGGCGAAGTTGATGTGCACGCGACCTTTGTAGCCGGTGATGCCCTGGGCGATGCTCACGTCATCCTCGCCAGGCGCCTTGCTGTAGGTGCCGGTGGTGGCGCGGATGTACAGCTCGCGGGCCTTGGCCTGGTCGCACGGGTCGTACTCGTAGCTGATCGACACCGGGCTCAGGTTCAGCGACTGGATCACTGCGCCGAACGGTTCGTCCTTGCGGCTCATGTGGAACATCTTGAGGATCGCCGAATCGGTGCGGTCGTCACCATCCTTGGCGCGGCCCTCGGCCTGGGCGATCCAGATCGAGGCGCAGTCGTTGCGGATTGAGTGGTTGATGTAGGCCGACAGCAGCTGATAGGCCGCCAGCTTTTCGCGCCGCCCGGTGATCGAGCGGTGCACGATGAAGCTCTTGTTCAGGCGCATCATGTCGCTGACGAACGGCTTTTGCAGCAGGTTGTCGCCGATCGCGATGCGCGGGGTCGGCAGGCCGGCGTGGTACACCGCATAGTTGACGAAGGCCGGGTCCATCACGATGTCGCGGTGGTTGGCCAGGAACAGGTAGGCACTGCCGGACTTGAACTGCTCGACACCGGTGTAGGTCACCCCGTCGGTGGCGCGGTCGATGGTGTGGTCGACGTAGTATTCGACCTTGTCCTGCAGGGTCGATACGCAACTGACCCCGGCAAATTCCTTGCGCAAGCGCCGAGCGATCAGCGGCTTGAGCAGCCAGCCGAAGGCCCCGGCCATGCGCGGGAAGCGAAAGTGGGTGAGGATATCCAGAAATGCCGGGTCGCTGAGCAGGCGCGCCAGCACGGCGGGCACCTCGGCGTCGTTGTACGGTCGGATGGCATCGAATTCGCCCATCATGCTCTCTTGTTGGAAACGGCTAGGGTAATAGTAGGGCTGCGGACTGAAAAACGGCTCAGACACCGGCAAGGCCTGTAAATAGACCGGCAATTATACGCACAAGTCACCTGGGAGACTGCGATGGTGGAATCTGCTTTCTATGATTGTCCTTACTGTGGTGAGCAAGTGGAAACCACCGTTGACCTGTCCGGTGGCGACCAGAGCTATATCGAGGACTGCCAGGTCTGTTGCCGGCCGATCGTGTTCGTGCTGCAGGTGCATGGCGAGGAGTGGATGCTGGACGTCAAGCGCGAGGACGAGTGATGCAGCGTATCTACGAGCCGGAAAGTCTGCTGGAGGCCGAGCTTCTGATCGGCATGCTGCGCAGCGAAGGGATCAAGGCGCACCTGAGTGGGCGCGACCTGATGGGCGCCGTGGGCGAGCTGCCGATGCAGGGGCTGCTGGGCCTGGCGGTGCCCGATGCGCAGGCCGAATACGCACGCCAGCTGATCGCCGCGTACAATGGCGCCCAGCCGCTTCCTGGCGACGAGCCGGAGAGTCTTCCGGGAATACTGATTTGCTAGGTTTTGCTCATGTGTGGACGTTACGCCCTGTTTCGCTGGTCTTCGGCGTTTGCCGCGCTGCCCGGGTTCCCGCCTGACCAGCAGGCGCAATGGAACATCTCGCCCGGCGCCTCGGTGCTGATCCAGCGTCAGCGCGAAGGCCAGCTGGAGCTGGCGCGGGCGCGCTGGGGGCTGACCCCGGCGTGGCTGACCGACCTGTCGCGCACCCCGGCCCAGGCGCGCGCCGAGACCCTGGCCGAGCAACCGATGTTTCGCGAAGCGTTTCGCCTGCGCCGTTGCCTGCTGCCGGCCAACGGCTTCTACGAGTGGCGCGGCACCGCGCGCAAGCGGCCTTACTGGCTGACGCCGGGCGAGGGGTCTTCGCTGTTCTTTGCCGGCGTGTGGGAGGCCTACCCGGTGCAGGACCAGGTGTGGCTGAGCACGGCGGTGGTGACCCAGGCCGCAGTCAACCAGCGCCGGCCGCTGATTCTGGATGCGGCAGGGCAGGCCGCGTGGCTGGACCCGCAGACGCCGCTGGTGAAGTTGCAGGAATTGCTCGCTGGCCCGCAGGCCGCCTTGCGCGAGCGGGTGCTGGCGAACCTGGTGAATGATCCGAAGTTGAATGCGCCGGAGTGCCTGACCCCGGCGTAAGTGGTGAGCCCTTCGCCGGCAAGGCTGGCTCCTACAGGCACTGCATGCCCCTGTAGGAGCCGGCCTTGCCGGCGAAGCTTCTGGCTCAGACGCGAAACTGATTGATCAACCGCCGCTGCTGCTCCGCCAGCTTGGTCAGCTCCGCGCTCGCTGTGCTTGACTCATCCGCCCCGCCAGCCACTTCATTGGCCACCTGGCCGATATTGATCACGTTGCGGTTGATGTCCTCGGCCACTGCACTCTGCTCCTCCGCCGCGCTGGCGATCTGGGTGTTCATGTCGTTGATCACCGACACCGCCCGGGTGATGCTCTCCAGCGCCTGGGCCGCCTGCGCCGCCTGTTGCACGCTGACTTCGGTCTTGCCCTGACTGTCCTCCATTACCTGCACCACATCCCGCGTGCCCTGCTGCAGCTGCTGGATCATCTGCTGGATCTCTTCGGTAGCCTGCTGGGTCTTCTGCGCCAGGTTGCGCACTTCATCGGCCACCACGGCAAACCCGCGCCCCTGTTCACCGGCTCGCGCCGCCTCGATGGCCGCGTTGAGCGCCAGCAGGTTGGTCTGTTCGGCAATTGCACGAATCGCCACCAGGATCGCGTTGATGTTCTCGCTGTCACGTGCCAGGGCCTGTACCACACCCACCGCACGGCCGATCTCCTCGGCCAGGGCGCTGATCGAGGTGGAGGTGTTGCGCACGATCTCCAGGCCCTGGTTGGCGGCCTGGTCGGCATTGCTGGCCGCTTGCGCCGCATGGGTGGCATTGCGCGCCACGTCCTGGGCGGTCGCGGTCATTTCATGCACCGCAGTGGCCACCAGGTCGATTTCGGCCATCTGCTTGTGCACGCCCTGGTTGGTGCGAATGGCGATGTCGGCGGTGTGCTCGGACGAGTCGCTGACCTTCTGCACCGACACCACCACCTGGCTGATCATTGCCTGCAGCTTGCTCAGGAATGTATTGAAGCCACGGGCGATGGCGCCCAGTTCGTCGGCGCGATCACTGCTCAGGCGCCGGGTCAGGTCACCTTCGCCCTGGGCGATGTCGTCCAGCATGCCGACCATCTGGCGCAGCGGCCGGGCGATGCCGTGGGCCAGCAGCCAGATCACCAGCAGGCCAAGCCCGGCGATGCCCAGGCCGACCACGATCATGCCGGTGAGGTCGGTGCTGCGCTGGGCGCTCATTTCGCGCTGCAGCGCGTCGAGGTCGGCCATCACCGCGCTGACCGGCAGTTGCAGCAGCAAGGTCCAGCGCGAGGCGGTGTTGCCCACGGCAAATGGCACGAACAGCTCGATCTGTCCGCTGGCATGGTCGATTTCGTAGTGCAGCGCCTTGCCCGACAGGTTGCCGAGCACCGCCACTTCATTGGGTTGCAGCACATCGCTGGCTTTTTTGCCGAACGTGCTCGCATCCTTGGTGTAGGCCACCACGCGTCCGTTGTTGGACAGCAGCGCCATCTCGCCCGCGCCGTCATACAGCTGGGCGTCGGCGGCCTTGAGCATATCCTGGATGAAGTTCAGCGACAGGTCGGCGGCGGCGATGCCCTGGAACTGGCCGTTGACCATGATCGGCTCGACGAACGAGGCCAGCATCACGGTCTTGTTGCCCACCTGGTACGGGGCCGGGTCGATGGCGCAGGCCTTGCCGGTCTCCTTGGAACACAGGTAGTACTCGCTGGTGCGCACGCCTGTGGGCAGCAGGGTACGGTCGTCCACATCCTGGAGTTTGTCGAGGGTCAGGCTACCGTCGTCGTTACGGTACCACCACGGCAGAAAGCGCCCGCTCTGCGGGTTGACGCCCGCCAGCGTGCTGCCTGCATAGCGGGCATCGTCGTGGTCCAGCGCATTGGGCTCCCAGCCCACGTAAACGCCCAGCAACAGCGGGTTGTCCAGGGCGGTCTGCCTGAGCAGGGCGATCATCTGTTCGCGTTCGAGCTTGAGCTGCGGGTTGCCGGCAGCATCCTGCATGCCGATCAGGGCATTGGTGGTGGCCAGGCCGCGGGCGATCAGCAGCGGCGCCTCGAGGCTGCGCTGGATCTGGCTGACCTGGGTCTGGGCCAGGGCCGTCAGGCGTTGCTCGATCACTGCCTCGAACTGTTGCTGGGTGCGGTTGTGCACCAGCGTCTGGGTGCGGGCACCGGAATACACTGCGTATAGCACCAGTGCTGCAACGATGCTCAGCACGATGGCACCGGCCAGCGCGGCCACGGAAAACTGGATCGACTTGAACTTCATGGGAGCTCCGAGCGCAAAGAGGGTCGCCTGTCTGGGCGTTATCGGCGCGCCGGGGGCAAAGCATGAGTGTGGCGATGCAATTCTTCGCGAACGGCTGTAGCGCGTTTATGATGCGCGGCCTAGGATACGCCGCATGTTCGAAGGGAGTGTTTTCATGCGTAGATCAGTTGTTATCGGTGCCCTGAGCGCCAGTGTGCTGCTGGCCGGTTGCCAGGCCGTGAACACCACCAGTGGTGGAGCGGTGGGCGTGGAGCGCAAGCAGTACATGTTCAGCATGCTGTCGACCGATGAGGTCAACCAGATGTACGCGCAGTCGTACCAGCAGACCCTGGGCGAGGCATCCACCAAAGGTATGCTCGACAAGACCAGTGCCACCGCCAAGCGGGTGCAGGCCATTGCCGATCGGCTGATCGTGCAGGCGCCGAAGTTCCGCCCCGATGCGGCGCAGTGGAAATGGGAAGTCAACCTGATCAAGAGCGACGAGCTCAATGCCAACTGCGGCCCGGGTGGCAAGATCATTTTCTATACCGGCCTGATCGACAAGCTCAAGCTGACCGACGACGAGATCGCGGCGGTAATGGGCCACGAAATCGCCCACGCCCTGCGCGAGCATGGTCGCGAGGCGATGTCCAAGGCCTATGGTGTGGAGATGGCGCGCCAGGGCGCAGGTGCTCTGTTCGGCCTGGGCCAGGACAGCCTGGCGCTGGCCGACACCGTGGTGCAGTACAGCATGACCTTGCCCAACAGCCGCAGCAACGAGAACGAAGCCGACCTGATCGGCCTGGAGCTGGCGGCGCGTGCGGGCTACAACCCGAATGCGGCGATCAGCCTGTGGAACAAGATGACCGAAGCGTCGGGTGGTTCGCAGCCTGAGTTCATGAGCACTCACCCGGCTTCGAGCAGCCGTATCGCGTCGTTGCAGGCGGCGATTCCCAAGGTGATGCCGTTGTACGAGCAAGCCAGAAAATAGCGCCGTGACCTTCGCCGGCACTGTCGGCTCCTACCTGAACCTGTAGGGGCCGGCCTTGCCGGCGAATGCTTCACACGCTAGCCGGTATCAGCCCACCCACCCGCTGACCTTCATCGCCGAATACACCGCCACCAGCGCCAGCACCACGAATGCCGTGGCCGCCAGGCGACGGATCAGGGTCAACGGCAGCTTCTCGGCGGCAAAATTGCCCGCCAGCACCACCGGTACGTTGGCAATCAGCATGCCCAGGGTGGTGCCGATGATCACCATGATCAGGTGCGGGTACTGCGCCGCCAGCATCACCGTGGCCACCTGCGTCTTGTCGCCGATCTCGGCAATGAAGAACGCGATCAGCGTGGTCAGGAACGGGCCGAAGCGCCGCGCCGTACTGGCTTCATCGTCATCCATCTTGTCCGGCACCAGGGTCCACAGGGCCGTGGCGGCAAAGCTTGCGGCCAGGATCCAGTGCAACGTGGCCTCGGAGAAGAAACTGCCGAACCACGCACCCACCGCACCGGCCGCCGCATGGTTGGCCAGGGTCGCGGCAACGATACCGGCGATGATCGGCCAGGGTTTGCGAAAGCGTGCAGCGAGGATGAGCGCGAGCAGTTGCGTCTTGTCGCCGATTTCGGCGAGCGCAACGATGGCGGTGGGGACCAGCAATGATTCCAGCATCAGGATTCCTACGGGGGCGGGTCGACACGGCTATGACACGTACAGCCTTCCCGCCCCGGGTAAGGTGTGCGTGTCATAGGTCTTGTCAAACCCTGGATCCGTCTGTGCGGACCGTGGGTCGTACGCGCCATGGTCTGAGGACCAAGTATGTTGACGCGTACCGGGCGAGCTGGGTGCTCGCGGGAGACTACTCCCCTAGGACGGAGCGGATTCTGCCTAGGCAAAACCGTTTGGGCAAGCGAAGTTTTTAAGTTCGTGTGGCCTGGTAGATCCGAAAGCCTTGTCCCTCGTCGCGAATCAGGCAGTTGCCCAAGGCGCCTTCGATGAGCGGTTGGTACCGCAGGAAGCTGTTGGCCACAAGCCGAAGTTCGCCGCCTTTTTTCAGATGATCGGCCGATTTTTTCAGCAAGGTTTCCGAGGCGTGGTAATTGGTGTGAACCCCGGTGTGAAACGGCGGATTGCTCAGGATCACGTTCAGCTCGCGGGGCGCGGCATCGATGCCGTCACCGGCGATGACCTCCCCCTCCAGGCCATTGGCGGCCAGGGTCAGGCGGCTGCTGGCCACGGCGAAGGCATCCACGTCCAGCAGCGTTACCCGGCTTTGTGGGTAGCGGCGCTTGATCGCCGCGCCGAGCACGCCCGCACCGCAGCCAAAGTCCAGCACATGGCCCACGGGCAGTTGCTCGAGGTTGTCCAGCAGCAGCGCGCTGCCGCGGTCCAGCCGGCCATGGCTGAAGACCCCGGGCAGGCTCACGATCTGCAGCGGGCCTTCGGCCAGTGGCAGTTCGAATCGTTGCGCCAGGCTTTCCAGCGGCTGCGCCTCTGGCGGGGTGTCCACCGTGACCTGCCACAGCTGGCAATGGCGTGCACTGTCGAGCTTGCGCGGCTTGCCGAAGGCGTGCAGCTGCTTGGCCGCACCCTCGATACCCCCGCGCTTTTCACCCACCAGGTACAGCTGGCGCCCACCCAGGCGCGAGGCCAGGGCATTGAGCAGGTAGTTGGCCAGATCGCGGGACTTGGGCAGAAACAGCACGGCGCCGTCGAAAGCCACCGGCGGCACCTCCACGCCATAGTGACTGCGCCCGGCAAATCGCGCCTCGAGCGCGGCCTGGTCGCCGGCGTGCCAGCTCCAGGCGCGGGCATCGGGCAGGCTGCCCAGCAGGTCGTCGGCGGGCAGGCCGGCCAGCAACACGGGGCCTTTGAACAGCTCGGCCTGACGGAGCAACACTTCACTACGTGGGTCCATGGTCGGCGCCCCTCTGCAAAAAGTCGCGAATTCTAGCAGAACTCAGCTGACCACTCGGCGCGGGTTGCCCTGCAGGAAGGCTTCGGCGTTCTCGGCCAGTTGGCCGACGATGCGCTGGCGCGCCTCGACCGCGCCCCAGGCACTGTGCGGGGTGACCACAAGGCGCGGGATATCGCCTGCCAGCAGGGGGTTGCCATTGACCGGAGGCTCCACGCTGAGCACGTCGGTGGCGGCGCCACCCAGGTGCCCGCTGCGCAGTGCGTCGGCCAGCGCCTGTTCGTCGATCAGCCCGCCACGGGCGGTGTTGACCACGAACGCGCCGGGCTTGAGCAGGGCCAGCTCGGCGGCGCCGATCATGTTGCGGGTGCTGTCGTTGAGCGGGCAGTGCAGCGTCAGCGCATCCACCTGCGGCAGCAGCTCGGCCAGGCTCAGGCGATCATCGCGGGCCGGGCGGCCGGGCAACTGGCCGGACAGCACGCGCATGCCGAAAGCTTCGGCCAGGCGCGCCACCGCACCGCCAAGTTCGCCGTGGCCGAGCAGGCCGAGGGTCTTGCCCTCCAGTTCGACGATGGGAAAGTCGAGCAGGCAGAACTGCCTGGCCTGGGCCCATTTGCCGTCGGCCACCGCCTGCTGGTAATCGGGCAGGCGAGTGGCCAGCGCCAGCAGCAGGGCCAGGGTGTGCTGCGCCACCGAGGGCGTGCCGTAGCCCTGGCAGTTGCTGACCACGATGCCCTGGGCGCGCGCGGCCTGCAGGTCGACGTTGTTGGTGCCGGTAGCCGACACCAGGATCAGCCTGAGGTCGGGGCAGGCGGCGAGGGCGGCGGCGTCCAGGTGCACCTTGTTGGTGATCGCCACGCTCGCGCCCTGCAGGCGCTCGGCCACTTCGTGGGGGGCAGTGGCCGGGTGCAACTGCAGTTCATCGAAGCAGCCGCGCAGGCGGCTCAGGTCGAGGTCGCCCAGGTCCAGGGAGCTGTGGTCGAGGAATACAGCGCGGCGCAAGGTCATGGGGCAGGCTCCTGGGGTGTGGTTTGAGCAGGTAGTGGGGCATTAGAGCCTGCATCGCCGTGGGCGTAAAGCCAGGCATCCGGCTGCACGGGAGGTGACTGTGCCGATTCACTTGTAACTGTATCTTTCAGAACTGCCAGGCAGTGGGTAAGGTACGCCACCCGATCGTTTGCCAGGAGCGTCACCCCATGTACTGGGCAGAATTTCTCACCGTTGCGCTGATCCACCTGCTGGCCGTGGCCAGCCCCGGCCCGGACTTTGCGGTGGTGGTGCGCGAAAGTGTTACCCACGGTCGGCGCGCCGGTACCTGGACCGCCTTCGGCGTGGGCACGGCGATCTTCCTGCATGTGGGCTATTCGCTGCTGGGCATCGGCCTGATCGTGTCGCAGTCGATCATGCTGTTCAACGTGCTCAAGTGGCTGGCTGCGGCCTACCTGGTGTACATCGGCATCAAGGCCCTGCGTGCCCGCCCGGCGCCTGCCGGCAGCGAGAGCGTGCAGGTCTCGACCGTGGCGCGCACCCCGCGTGCCGCCTTTGTGGCAGGGTTCATGACCAACGGCCTGAACCCCAAGGCCACGCTGTTCTTCCTGTCGCTGTTCACGGTGGTGATCAACCCGCACACGCCGCTGCTGATACAGGCCGGCTACGGGGCCTACCTGGCGCTGGCCACCGGCCTGTGGTTCTGCCTGGTGGCCCTGCTGTTCAGCCACGCCCGTGTCCGCTCCGGGTTTGCGCGCATGGGCCACTGGTTCGATCGCGGCATGGGCGCGGTGCTGGTGGCGCTGGGTATCAAGATCGCCTTCACCGAGATGCACTGAGGCGGTTGATGGCCATTGGCCTGTCATCCCTGCGGGCGCGCAAATCATTCCTTTGGCTGATTTGAGCGCCCCCGTCCCGTTCTAGAGTAAGCGCCGTATTGCCATGCCTGCGTACTCGAAAAAGGGACTCCCATGCTGCAAACCAGGATTATCGCCCCCGCTGCGGGCGCTTACGAATACCCGCTGCTGATCAAGCGCCTGCTGATGTCGGGCAGCCGCTACGAGAAAACCCGCGAGATCGTGTACCGCGATCAGCTGCGCTACAACTACCTGACCCTGAGCGAGCGCATCGCGCGCCTGGCCAACGTGCTCACCGCAGCCGGGGTCAAGGCCGGCGACACCGTGGCGGTGATGGACTGGGACAGCCATCGCTACCTGGAGTGCATGTTCGCCATCCCGATGATCGGCGCGGTGGCCCACACCATCAACGTGCGCCTGTCGCCCGAGCAGATCCTCTACACCATGAACCACGCCGAAGACCGCTTCGTACTGGTCAACAGCGATTTCATCGGGCTGTATCAGTCCATCGCGCCGCAACTGACCACGGTCGAGAAGACCCTGCTGCTCACCGACGGCCCCGACAAGCATGCCGAACTGCCGAACCTGGTGGGCGAGTACGAGCACTTGCTGGCCGGCGCGGCCACCACCTACGACTTCCCCGACTTCGACGAGAACTCGGTGGCCACCACCTTCTACACCACCGGTACCACCGGCAACCCCAAGGGCGTGTATTTCACCCACCGCCAGCTGGTGCTGCACACCCTGGGCGTGGCTACCGTGACCGGCAGCATCGACAGCATCCGCCTGCTGGGCACCGATGATGTGTACATGCCCATCACCCCGATGTTCCACGTGCACGCCTGGGGCATCCCCTACGTGGCCACCATGCTCGGGCTCAAGCAGGTCTACCCGGGGCGCTACGAGCCGGAGATGCTGTGTCAGCTGTGGCGGGACGAAAAGGTCACCTTCTCGCACTGCGTACCGACCATCCTGCAGATGCTGCTCAACGCCAAGGGCGCGCAGGGCCAGGATTTCGGCGGCTGGAAGATCATCATTGGCGGCAGCTCGCTCAACCGCGCCCTGTATGAGTCGGCCAAGGCCCAGGGCATCCAGCTCACGGCGGCCTATGGCATGTCGGAAACCTGCCCGCTGGTGGCCTGTGCCCACCTCAACGAAGAGCTGCTGGCCGGCAGCGACGACGAATGCATCAGCTACCGCATCAAGGCCGGCGTGCCGGTGCCGCTGGTGGAGGCCGCGGTGATGGATGCCGAAGGCGGCTTCCTGCCGGCTGACGGCGAGTCCCAGGGCGAACTGGTGCTGCGCGCGCCGTGGCTGAGCATGGGGTATTTCCGCGAACCGGAGAAAGGCGCCGAGCTGTGGCAGGGCGGCTGGCTGCACACCGGGGATGTGGCGACCATCGACAGCATGGGCGTGGTCGATATCCGCGATCGCATCAAGGACGTGATCAAGACCGGCGGGGAGTGGGTGTCGTCGCTGGCCCTCGAAGACCTCGTCAGCCGCCACCCCTCGGTGCGCGAAGTGGCGGTGGTGGGTGTACCCGATCCGCAGTGGGGCGAGCGTCCGTTTGCCCTGCTGGTGGTGCGTGACGGCACCAGCATCGACGCCCGCGAGCTCAAGGAGCACCTCAAGCCCTACGTGGAGCTGGGCATGATCAACAAGTGGGCAATCCCCAGCCAGATCGCCCTTGTTACCGAAATTCCCAAGACCAGCGTGGGCAAGCTGGACAAGAAGCGCATCCGCGTCGACATCAGCCACTGGCAGGCCAGCAACAGCGCATTTCTGTCCACCCTCTGAAGGCGGGCCGGTCGCGCCCTGGCGGGTGCGACCCTTGCGCCAGACACCTGCGCGCCTTGTCAAAGCGAAAAAATAGGCCATCCTTGCCGCTGCCCGCGCAGTTGGCGAGCGAATCAGCTCTTTGGGTGTAGTACCAACGTGCAAATCACACTTTAGAGGGATCAAGCACAGGTACCTGCTGGCTATAGTCGGGTCAGGGGATTTTTAGGGACGGGGGCCCGCGCAAATGACTGCGCACTGCCACGTTGGTCGACCAGCAGGCGTATTCACGTCGGTCGTTCGATGCGTTTCTCAAAGGACTCACTGCCATAAAAATAAAGTACATGGAGTAGCGTCGATGACATCAGTAAATCTGTTCTGGCGCCGGGCGAAATTGCCATTGGCCGTCAGCCTCGCTTCTACGCTCGCCGGCCCTGCATTCGGCGTCAGTTTCAACATCGGTGAAATCGAAGGTCAGTTCGACTCGTCGCTGTCCGTGGGGGCCAGCTGGTCGACGGCCAAGCCGAACCAGAACCTGATCGGCGTCAACAACGGCGGCAAGGGGCTGTCGCAGACCTCCGACGACGGCCACCTGAACTTCAAGCGCGGCGAGACCTTCTCGAAGATCTTCAAGGGCATCCACGACCTGGAGCTCAAGTACGGCGACACCGGCGTGTTCGTGCGTGGCAAGTACTGGTACGACTTCGAACTCAAGGACGAACACCGTCAGTTCAAGGATATCAGCGACTCCAACCGCAAAGAGGGCGCCAAGTCGTCCGGTGCCGAGCTGCTCGACGCCTTCGTCTACCACAACTACTCGATTGGCGAACTGCCGGGTTCGGTGCGTTTCGGCAAGCAGGTGGTGAGCTGGGGTGAAAGTACCTTCATCGGTGGTGGCATCAACTCGATCAACCCCATCGACGTTTCCGCGTTCCGCCGCCCGGGTGCCGAGATCAAGGAAGGCCTGATCCCGGTCAACATGTTCTACATCTCCCAGAGCCTGACCGACAACCTGTCGGCCGAAGCCTTCTACCAGCTGGAATGGGACCAGACCGTCGTCGACAACTGCGGCACCTTCTTCTCCCAGCCGGACATCATCGCCGACGGTTGCACCGACAACCTGCGCGTATTGTCCAGCAGCCGCACCATGACCCCGGCACAGATCGCCGGCCTGGCCAACTTCGGCGTGGACGTGAACGAGGAAGGCATCAAGGTGGCGCGCGGCCCCGACCGCGATGCCCGTGACAGCGGCCAGTTCGGTGTTGCCCTGCGCTACATGTTCGAACCGCTCAATACCGAGTTCGGCGCCTACGCCATGAACTACCACAGCCGTGCGCCGATCTTCAGCGCCACGGGGGCTTCTGCACAGGCCTACGCCATTGCCGGCATGGTCGACCCGCGCACCGGCGCCGCCATCGTGGCGGGCAACTCCAAGTACTTCGTCGAGTATCCCGAAGACATCCGCCTGTACGGCCTGAGCTTCTCCACCACCCTGCCTACCGGCACCGCGTGGAGCGGTGAAATCAGCTACCGGCCGAACGCACCGGTGCAACTGAACACCACCGACATCCTGTACGCCGGGGTCACCCAGCTGGGCGGCACGTTCGGCAATGCCTCGCTGCTCAAGGGCCAGGCCGATACCGACCTGCACGGCTACAAGCGCAAGGAAATCACCCAGTTCCAGACCACCCTGACGCACTTCTTCGACCAGGTGATGGGCGCCAGCCGCATGACCGTGGTAGGTGAAGTGGGCGTGACCCACGTGGGCGGCCTGGAAAGCGCCGACAAGCTGCGCTACGGCCGCGATCCGGTGTATGGCCCTGGCCCGCTGCCGGATACCTTCGGCCTCAACACCTGCTCGGACATCCTCAACGCCGGCACCATCGGTGGCGCCGCGCCTGGCGGTGGTTCCTCCGCCAACCGCAGCCGCAAGTGCGAAAAGGACGGCTACACCACCAGCACCTCGTGGGGCTACCGTGGCCGCGTGATCTGGGACTACAACGATGTGTTCGCCGGGGTCAACCTCAAGCCGAGCGTGGCCTGGTCGCATGACGTGTCCGGCTACTCGCCAGGCCCGGGCGGCAACTTCGAGGAAGGGCGCAAGGCGGTCAGCCTGGGCCTGGACGCCGAATACCAGAACACCTACACCGCGAGCCTGTCGTACACCAACTTCTTCGATGGCAAGTACACCACCGTGGATGACCGCGACTTCATCGCCCTCAGCTTCGGCGTGAACTTCTAAGCACTGATCCGGGAAGACCAAGATCATGAAAGCAACCAAGAGTCTGTTGAAAATCGGTGTGCTGAGCCTGTCGCTGCTCGCCACCGGCGTGATGGCGGCGGTGTCCGCCGACGAAGCCGCCAAGCTGGGCACCAGCCTGACCCCGATGGGCGCCGAGAAGGCCGGCAATGCCGACGGTTCGATCACCGCCTGGCAGCCCCTGAGCACCACGGCCGGTTCGGTCGATGCCAAGGGCTTCCTGTCCGACCCGTACGGCAACGACAAGCCCAAGTTCACCATCACCGCGCAGAACGTCGACCAGTACAAGGACAAGCTGTCCCCTGGCCAGTTGGCCATGTTCAAGCGCTATCCGGACACCTTCAAGCTGCCGGTGTACCCGACCCAGCGTGGCTCCACGGTGCCGGACTCGGTGTTCGCCGCCATCAAGAAGAACGCCACCACCACCAACCTGGTAGCTGGCGGCAACGGGCTGGAGAACTTCCAGATCGCGATTCCGTTCCCGATCCCGAAAAGCGGTGTGGAGGTGATCTGGAACCACATCACCCGCTACCGTGGCGGTGGCGTCACGCGTGTGGTGAACCAGGCCACGCCGCAGCAGAACGGCAGCTACAGCATGGTGAAGCTCGAGGAACAGTTCATGTTCCGCGATCGCCTGAAGGATTTCGATCCGGCCAACCCTGGCAACGTGCTGTTCTACTTCAAGCAGAAAGTGACCGCCCCGCCGCGCCTGGCCGGTACCGTGCTGCTGGTTCACGAGACCCTCGACCAGGTCAAGGAGCCGCGCAAGGCCTGGATGTACAACGCTGGCCAGCGCCGCGTGCGCCAGGCCCCGCAAGTGTCGTATGACGGCCCGGGTACCGCCGCTGACGGCCTGCGTACCTCCGACAACCTGGACATGTTCAACGGTGCGCCGGACCGCTACGACTGGAAGCTGGAAGGCAAGAAGGAGATGTACATTGCCTCCAACAGCTACAAGCTCGATTCGACGAGCCTCAAGTATGCCGACATCATCAAGCCGGGGCATATCAACCAGGACCTGACCCGTTACGAGCTGCGTCGCGTGTGGCATGTGGTGGGCACCCTGAAGCCGGGCCAGCGGCATATCTATGCCAAGCGTGACTTCTACATCGACGAAGACACCTGGCAAGCGGCCGTGATCGACCAGTACGACGGCCGCGGCCAGCTGTGGCGGGTATCCGAGGCACATGCCCAGGACTACTACAACAAGCAGGTGCCGTGGTACACCCTGGAAGCCATCTACGACCTGCAGTCGGGCCGTTACCTGGCGCTGGGCATGAAGAACGAAGAGCAGAAGGCCTACAACTTCGACTTCACTGCCAGCAAGGCCGACTTCCAGCCGGCAGCGCTGCGCCAGGATGGTGTGCGCTGAGTTAGAACCTCCTCCGTGTGATCCCCAGAACGCCCCGGCTTGCCCGGGGCGTTTCTGTGTGTGGCCCGACAACAGGCCGTGAGGGGCAATGCGGGATGAATTGCACGCAATGCTGCGCTTCGTGAGTTTTTGTCGCTTTTTGTTGTAGTCTTTTTTCCGACCTCTGCGCCAATCATCTTCAAATGTGCCGTTTAAAGCGCTAGTCTCGGCGGGTCTGTTCTGCCGAAGACTTCCAACTAAAACGAGCCGGCCATGACTGATCTGTCGCGTATGCAAGGGTTCGCCAGCCAGGCCATCAGCGCTGTGGAGGGCCGCTTCTACCGTCCACCACTGCCCGAGGGGCACGTGCCGCGCCCGCGGCTATGCCAGCGCCTGCACGCCGGCCTTAGCGGTCGACTGCTGCTGGTTTCGGCGCCCGCCGGTTTCGGCAAGAGCTCGCTGGCCGTGGAGTTCTGCCAGAGCCTGCCGGCCTCGTGGGGCAGCCTGTGGCTGGGGCTGAGCCAGCGCGACAGCGACCCCGGGCGCTTTCTGGAGCGCCTGCTCGAAGGGCTGCAGCAGTTCTGCCCGGACCTGGGCAACCAGGCCCTGGGCCTGCTCAAGATGCGCCAGCGGCACCAGCCTTTTGCCTTCGAGGAGTGGCTCGACAGCCTGCTCGACGAACTGGCCCTGCACCTGCACCCGCAGAACCCGCTGCTGCTGGTGCTCGATGACTACCATCTGGCCCAGGGCCCGGTGCTCGACCGCTGCCTGCAGTTCTTCCTCAATCATTTGCCGCCTGGCCTGGTGCTGCTGGTCACCAGCCGCCAGCGTCCCGACTGGCACCTGGCGCGCCTGCGCCTGTCGCAGCAGTTGCTCGAACTCACCGAACAGGACCTGCGCCTGAGCCCCGAGGAATCCCTGGCCGTGCTCGACCAGCACCCCACCACGCTGCGTGGCCAGGCCCTGGACAACCTGATTCAACGCAGCGATGGCTGGGTCGCCGGCCTGCGCTTCTGGCTGCTGGCCGCCTCCGAGGCGGGGGTCGACAGCGCCTTGCCCCACGCCCTGCATGGCGGCGAAGGGCTGATCCGCGACTACCTGCTCGAAGAAGTCATCGACTGCCTGCCGCCCGAGGTGCAGGCGTTTCTCTACGACACCGCCTGCCAGGAGCGTTTTTGCGCCGACCTGTGCGATGCCCTGCGCGAAAGCCACGACAGCGCGCAGATACTGCGTTACCTGAAGGCACACCAGGTGTTTCTGGTACCGCTGGACGAGCAGGGTCAATGGCTGCGTTATCACCACCTGTTCTCCGACCTGCTGCGCACCCGCCAGGCCAGCCAGCCGCTGGCCAGCCTGCACCTGCGCGCGTGCCGCTGGTTCCACGCCCAGGGCCTGCTCGACGAGGCGGTGGAGCAGGCCCTGCGCGCCGGTCACCTGGACGTGGCGGCCAACCTGGTGCAGAACCTGTCCGAAGAGCAACTGCTGGCCGAACAGAACGTCGGCATGCTGCTGCGCTGGAAGATGGACCTGCCCGACAGCCTGCTGATCAGCACCCCGCGCCTGATCGTGCTGTACAGCTGGGCGCTGGGGCTGGCCTGCCAGCTGGATGCGGCCGAGGAACTGGTCAGCCACCTCAGCCGGTTCCTGCCGGCGCCTTCGGCCACGGCGCAGAAGTCCATGCTGGCGCAATGGCTGGCCCTGAGCGGAATCATCGCCCGCGGTCGCGGCGACCGTCTGAAAACCCGCTCGTACTGCCAGCAGGCGCTGCGCAGCCTGCCCACCAAGCGCTACGGCCAGCGCCTGATGTGCCTGTCCACGTTGTCCAACCTGGCCATCGCCGAGGGCGATTTCTGGCACGCCCGTGGCTGGAACCGCGAGGCGCTGGAGCTGGCACGGCGGGTCGGCAACCCGTTGTTCGAGGCCCTGGCCCACTACGATCGCGCGCGGGTGCTGCATGCCCGTGGCGAGGTCCTGCGTTCGATGGAGGAGGTGCGCCACGGCCTGCAACGCCTGCAAGGGCTGTCGGCCCAGCGCCTGTACGCGGCGCGTGCGCGCCTGGCGCTGTACGAAGGCTACCTGCTGGTCGCCGGGCTGCAGCCCCAGGAAGGGCGTGCGCGCTTGCGCGCCGGGCTGGTGGAAGCGCGTGCCTGTCGCGACATCAGCGTACTGATCGGGCATTGCGTGCTGGCCACCCTGGACGGACGCGAGGGGCGTTTTACCGAGGCCTTCTGCGAGCTGGCCGAGGCCGAGCGCCTGATGCATATCTGGGACGTGCCGCCGGTGTTCTATCTGGCCATGATCACCCTGGTCAAATGCGAGCTGTGGCTGGCCCAGGGGCGCATGGATCTGGCCGAATCCTGGCTGCTGCGCCTGGGCCAGACCTACGGTGGCGAACGTGCCGCCGCCGCACCGGAGTTCCATCCGCTGCTGCCTTTGCACATCGAACTGCAGCAGGCCCTGCTGGAACAGGCCCAGGGGCGTACCGCACAGGCCGCACAACGCCTGCAGGCGCTGACCGAGCACGGGCGCAGCAATGGCGGCCAGCTGCTCGGCACCACCGCGGTGTGTCAGCATATCGGCCTGTTGCTGGCGAGCGGTGCTGCAGAGGCGGCCGTGGTGTTGCTGCCCCAGGCCCTGGAGGCCGCGCAGGGGGGCGTGCTGCAACCCTTCCAGCGGCTGCTGGAAGATCACCCCGAGTGGATGCGCGAGCAGTTGCTGGCCCAGCCGGCGGGGCCGGTGCAGGCGCGCCTGCTGTCGCTGTTGCCGGTGGTTGATACCCCGCCGGCCCCCGGGGCGGGCACCGAGGCTCTGAGTGCGCGAGAGATGTCGGTACTCAAGCTGATCGCGCTGGGGTGCTCCAACCAGCAGATCAGCGAGCAACTGTTCATTTCGTTGCACACCGTCAAGACCCACGCCAGCCACATCAACAGCAAGCTCGGCGTCGAGCGCCGCACCCAGGCGGTTGCCCGGGCCAAGGCGCTGGGCCTGTTGTAGCACGGCAGTCGGCCAAGTATGATGGCATCGCGCCATCACGCTTGGCGCGTTGGCTTCGTGCCGCATGCTTGCGGCGCCTCAAGCAAAGTGCACGTGCTGCCGATAGCCTTTCCGAGGCCTGCAGCCGTTGACGTTGCTTGCCAAGCAGCATGCGCTGGCGATGATCGTCGCGCTGCTTGCGTCCTGAAGCCGAGCCTGTCCCTGTAGGCGCCTTGGCGCCGCTCTTCTTTCTTCCAAGTCAGGTTTTGTGGATGTTGGTGTATAGCCAAAAAAGTTTTCTGATCGTCGATGACTTCACCGACTTCCGCACGTCCGTGCGTTCGATGTTGCGGGAAATGGGTATCCGCGACGTCGATACTGCCGAGAGCGGCGAGACGGCGATTCGCATGTGCGGGCAGAAGCGCTATGACTTCATCCTGCACGACTTCCACCTGGGCGACGGCAAGAAGAACGGCCAGCAGGTGCTGGAAGACCTGATGATCGACAAGCTGATCAGCCACGAGGCGATCTTTGTCATGGTGACGGCCGAGAGCAGCCAGGCGGTGGTGCTCAGTGCCCTGGAGCACGAGCCGGACGCCTACCTGACCAAGCCCTTCAACCGCCTGGGGCTGACCCAGCGCCTGGACAAGCTGGTACAGCGCAAGACCCTGCTCAAGCCTATCTTGCAGGCGTTGGACCGTGGCCGACCGGCCGAAGTGCTGCTGGCCTGCGACAACCTGTGCAAGCAGGACCCGCGCTTCGCGCCGCTGTGCCTGCGCTACCGTGCCGACGCCCTGGGCGCCCTCAACCGGCATGAAGAGCTGGAGCGCTTTCTCAAGGCGATCCTGGCCAACCGCCCTACGCCATGGGCATACGCGGCGTTGGGCAAGCTGCTGTTCAAGCGCGGCCAGGCCGTCCAGGCCAAGGAAATCTACGAACAGGCGATCAAGGCGTTTTCGATGATGCCCGGCCTGTACGACGGCTTGGCCGACGTGCTGGCTGCCGCAGGTGAAACCCGCCGTGCCCAGTCGGTGCTCGAAGAGGCCGTACGCCTGTCGCCGCTGGCGGTCCGCCGGCAGATGCAACTGGGCAAGCTGGCCCTGGGCAACGCCGACTTCGACACCTCGTCGCGGGCCTATCGCCAGGCCGTGAGCCAGGGCCAGAATTCGCGTTTCAAAGACCCTGAAAGCAACCTGGGCCTGGCCCAGGCGCTGATCCAGAAGAACGTGGGCAACGGCCTGGATGCACGCACACGGGTGGAGCTGAACCAGGTGCTGGGCGATGTGGCCAAGGAGTACACCGACGACCAGGGCCTGCAGGTACGTGCGCGCTTGATCAAGGCCACCGGCCTGGCGCAGGCGGGCGATGCCGAGACGGCCGCCAAGCTCACCGAGGCGGCGGTTGCGCGGCTGGAGAACATGGACCAGTTCTTCTCGGCCGAAACCGCCCTGGCAGTGGCTGCGCAGTTGCAGCAACTGGGTCAGGAGGCGGCGGGCACGGCCATCCTCAAGAACTGCGTGGAAGTCTACGGTGACGACGCGAGCGTGATGCAGAGCATCGCCAAGCTGACCGACGACCCGACGATTCTGGGCGCCGGCAACGAAGCCGTCGACCTCAACCGCCAGGGCGTGCGCAGCTATCAGGCCGGCAAGGTCGGCGAGGCGCTGGAGCAGTTCCGGCGCGCGCTGGCGTTGCAGCCCAAGAACATCAGCATTGCACTGAACACTGCCCAGGCGCTGCTGCGCATGGCCGGGGAAAACCCCTCGAGCGCCGCGCTGGAGGAATGCCGCGCGTGCCTGGCCAAGGTGGCGGGCATTCCCAATACCGATCCGCGCTACGAGCGCTATCGAAAACTGCGTATCCGGGCGGTGGGCTCATGAGCAACGATTCCCAGGGGCTGGATTTTTCCACGGTGATCGCCTCCACCGTACACGACATGAAGAACTCCCTGGCGATGCTGATGCAGGCGCACAGCCAGTGGCTGTCGCGCCTGCCGGCCGCCCAGGCGCAAGGCCCGGAGCAGGCGGTGGTGGAGCACGAGTTCGCGCACCTCAACGGCATGCTCGTGCAGCTGCTGGGGTTGTACAAACTCGGGGTCAATCAGTTGCCCATGTGCCCCGACTACCATGACCTGGACGACTTCATCGGCGGCCTGCTGGCCTCCAATCAGCCGATCATCGACAGCCGCGAGATCATTGCGCGCTACGAGATCGATGCCTTCAACCCGCTGGGCTTCTTCGACCGCGAGCTGGTCGGTTCGGTGATCTCCAACGTGATCAACAACGCCATCCGCTATGCCGGGCACGCCTTGCTGGTCACGGTGGCCGAGCAGGGCGAGCAACTGGTGCTGAGCATCAATGACGACGGCCCGGGTTATCCACAGGGCATGATCGACCGTCAGGCCGACTACGTGCAGGGCATCAACCTGCACACCGGCAGCACCGGGTTGGGCCTGTACTTCGCTGAACGCATTGCTGCGCTGCACGAGCGCAACGGTGTGCGCGGGCGCATCGAGATCGCCAATGGCGGTGCCCTGGGCGGCGGCCTGTTCCAGCTGTACCTGCCCTGAGCCAGTCGCCGGTCGGCCAGGGCGTTGCACCAAAGTCTACAAATTAAACGGTTAGTACATAAAATCCCGTAACATAGGCCACCTGCATTTCTTGTGTCCCGGTTCGCGCCTTCGTCGCTGACCGGGTGGCGATCTATTGTCTTTCGGGAGGGCCGTTTGAGCCTCTTTTCGCGTTTTCCGTTCAGCCCCCTCGCGTTTGCCGTGGGCCTTTCTTCCAGCCTGCTGGCGTGTGCGGTGCAGGCCGATGCATTCGACACCCTTGTCGACAGCCCGACCCTGACCGGCGACTGGGGCGGCAGCCGCTCACGCCTGGAGGCGAGCGGCGTCAAGCTCACCGGCGAGTATGTGTCGGAAACCATGGGCCTGGTCAGCGGTGGCCTCAAGCACGGTGCGCGCTATGCGCAGCAGGTCCGCCTGGGCGCTACCTTCGACCTCGAGACATTGCTGGGCGAGGCGGATGCAGGCACGGTCCAGCTGACGATCAATGACCGGCGCGGCAACAGCGCCTCGCAAGACCTGGTGGGCAACCGGCTGCCGGTGCAGGAGATCTACGGCGGGCTGTACACGCGCCTGAGCGAGCTGAGCTATGCGCGCAGCCTGTTCACCGACGACCTGAACGTCAAGCTCGGCTGGATGGCCATGGGCAATGACTTCGGCGGCATGGGCATCCTCACCAACTTCGTCAACGCAGGTTTCTGCGCGCACCCGCTGAGCATGTCCGGTGGCAGTGGCTGGGGCAACTACCCCACCGCGCACTGGGGCATGGAGCTGAAATACCGCATCAGCCCCGAGTGGACGGTGCAGACCGCCTGGTTCAACGTGAACCCCGAGACCAACAGCGCCTCGTCCAAGGCCTTCGACCTGACCTCCAGCGGCACCACCGGGGCCATCCTGCCGGTGGAGCTGATCTACAACAACCTGGCTACCTATGACGGGCAGTACAAGTTCGGCTGGTATTACGACACCTCCGACACTGCGCGCATCGGCCAGCCCGACAGCAAGGCGGCGGGGCGTCACGGTGCCTATGTCCTGGTCGATCAGATGGTATGGCGTTCGGATTCGACCCGGGGGCGCAGCGTACGCCTGTTCGCGCAGGCCACCGACACCGACACGGCCACTTCGCCGTTCTCGCACTGGTACGCGGCCGGAGCTGTGCTGAGCCGACCGTTCGCTTCGCGCGAGCATGACAACGTGGGGTTGGCATACGGCCGTGCGGTGTTCAACTCGCGCAGCCGCGATGTCCAGATCGCCAACCTGGAGCGCGGTGGCGACCTGGCCCAGGCGCAGAGTGTCAGCAACCTGGACATGGGCGAGCAGTTGCTGGAACTGAGCTACACCGCCCAGGTAACCCGCTGGCTGACGGTGCGCCCGAGCGTGCAGTACGTGATGGAGCCGGGTGCATTTTCCGGCAAGGACACCCAGGACGCGTTGCTGGCCGGCGTACAGGTGAAGGTGCAGTTCTGATGGAGTGAGCGCGATGCGCTTGTTCGCCGGGAGGCTGACCCGCACAGGACTGTAGGAGCCAGCCTTGCTGGCGAAGAGGGCTGCATGACATCATCCCGCGCCCAGATCGCCCAGGATGGCCTCGCCTTCATGCTTCGCACTTCACTGCTTGCCCTCGCTCTGTTCTCCTTCCCGGTTTTCACCTACGCCGCCCCTGCGGCCTCGGACAAGAGTTGCAGCGGTGACGATTATGTCTGCCCCGATTGGATGCCGACCCAGGGCCAGGTGCAAGACGCCATGGCTGACTTCACCCGCAAGCTTCACGCCAGTGGCCGGATGACGTCGCCGATCAAGGTGCTGGGCCGCATAGAAGTCTCCACCGTCTCTTGCGCATCGATGGGCCCGGAACGCGATTCGAACTTCATCTGCGGTGCCGAAGTACGCCTGCTCGGCGACGGCGGGCAGACCCACCACGTGCAATCGTCCTACACCATGCGGCTTTCCGAGTCGAACCGGTTCAGCGTCTACTCGCAGGGCGAATGGGTTGAGTTGTGACGCGAATCGTGGCTGACTGCGCGCTCTTTTTCATCGAGCCCCTGCCGTAGCCATGAGTGAACTCACCGTCGAACTGATCCCGACCGGCCCTGAACACATCGAGCTGATCCGCAACCTCTACCAGTTCTATGCCTACGAGTCCTCGGACTGGGAGCAGGAAGACGTCGAGGTGGACGGCCGTTTCTACATCCACGACGAGCACCTGGCCCGCTACTGGCAGGAGCCGCAGTGGAGCGCCAACCTGATCCTGGTCGATGGCTACATCGCCGGCTTCCTGCTGGTCGAGCGCAGCGAACTGGCAGGGCTGGACGCACAGGAGCTGGCCGACCTGTTCATTCTCAAGCGCTACCGGCGCAAGGGCATCGGCCAGGCATTGGCTACCCAGGTGCTGATGAGTGGGGAAGGGGACTGGCTGGTGCGCTTCTATGACCAGGATGAAACCTCACAGGCGTTCTGGCGCAGCGTGCTCGACAACCTGCCACGGCCGGTGCAGGCCATCGAACTGGATGACGAGGGCGAGTTGCTGAGCTTTTTGATTACGCGGGCGGTCATGCATTGAAAGGGCCGGCTACCAGCGGCAAGCCTCACCAGACTTCATGGGGCTGGGCCCTGTAGTTTTTTTCGATGCGCTCGACCAGCAAGGGCGCGCTGATTAATCCTCGGGTGGGGTACTTCTGCTCTTGCGAGCTGAATGCCCTGTCCGGTCGATACTCTTCGTCACCGTCCCACAGCCAGAGCGAGCCACCCGGCCCACCCGCCCTTGTGCGGAATGTCAGAGATCCATACCGCCGTGCATTGACAATTATTCCAGCGATGAGAGCTGGCCCGACTGCTTTCGACCAAACTCGAAGAGCTGTTTGGTCAGCAGCAGGAAACCACTGTGCGTAAGCGTGGCCCAAGACCTGTTCCACTTGGAAGGTTTGACGCTGAGCTTAAGCCACTAGTAGCTAGATCATCTACCTTTCTGGCAGCGCCACCAGTTGCTTTTGCACCGTTAAATCACCTAGATTTCACGGCCTTCTCTTTTATGTAGTCCTCCAAATAACTTTCTAAGGGCTTTGCTGTTCCAAGAACATGAAGCGCACCAGACTGCGTAGTATTTTGAAATTACTGAGATTTGCTGGCTTCCCGGTCTGCCCATCAAGGAATCTAACAACACCATTCTGATTAAACACATTGAAAACATGCCCTGGCTGACCCAGCCCATAAGAACCAAACACAACTCCCCGAGCGCCATTTCCGGAGCTTGCCATTTGCTGCGCAATATTGTCAGGCGCCGTTATAGGGCCAAATTTAGAGCCAAATTGTTTTTGAAACACACTCAGCGGGACACCTTTCGCCTGGCCTTGCAGGCGCAAAACAAACCATACTTGGTCGGTTTTTTGATGGACTATGTAGAGTTAGTATTGATTAACGTGCCGCCATCTTTACCAAGGCCATCGTAATCGATCAGTGTTTGCTCAACTGCCCGAGCGTCAGCACGAGAAATATTCTCAAGCCCTCTGATTTCGGAAACCACTATACCTTTTTGTCTGAGGTGAGCTTGACTGCGTTTAACTATGTCGTCGGTTTCCAACGTAACGAGTCACGCCATCAATAACGCAGTTATAAACACAGGCCTTTCCGCCTATAGAGGCAACCTCACCTGCGCCTTTTGCACCGAAGGACTATTTCTACTTAATAGAAATTTCTTTTAATTCCTCGATAAGTCGATCCCCCTCCTCACTTTGCGACTCCAAACTAATCATCACAGGAAAGTCTTCATAAACCAATCGCAGGGGCCGGTCTTTTATAATCACCCCCCACACTCTAGTATCAACAGAATCACTTCTGCTAATAATCTTTCCAGAAAATAACTTAACGAATTCTTCGGCATAATTAGGGAAGCCTTCCCAGCCCACATCAGAAGTCAGCTCCGCATACAGTCTCCCAGACCTCATGCGGCCAAGAGAAAACACTTTTTCATCAATAAATTTTTTCATTGAAAAAGATCTCCACCACCAGCTCGCGTAGAGCTCTCAATTATCTGATCAAAAGTTTTTCCCTTTTTAACTAAATCATCAAATGCAGGGCCGATCTTGTTACCATATCGCTCCAAATTTCTTGCATCGATTACGTCAAGCATATCCGGAGGCGTATACTCCCTATACTTTACTTTCAACTCGTTTCTTGCGCCATATGCATATTTTGCGACTTCTTCTGCGCTAGCGCCGCCGGCACGCATTTTGTCCACAGCACCTTGCAAGTCGTAAACATCTTTAACATAGTTTTGTCGGACAGGTGGGAGATACCCGAAGTCTCCGTCAGCTTTAGATATAGCGTTGTCCCAAGCAGGAGTACCTTTTGCACCCCCCACCGAATGCGCATAAGGCATCCCTGCCTCCGCATCCGTTATACCACTTGTCGAATTCGGATTCTTTCCAGGTGGCCCATTTTTACCACCAGCGTTGTCCACCAGGCTCGACGCCTTCCAAGCCGTCTCCCGCTCCCCAAGCGCTTTCGCAACCTGCCCCAGCTTCCCTGCTTTGTTGATCACCGCAAAGCTCAGGGCGAACTCGGTCTCCCACTGCATTTCCACCCGCAGGGCAGCCTGTTCCTGGCCTTGCAGGCGCAAAACAAACGCCTGGACTTTCGCGTCCTGCTTGGCGCTCTCGAAGGCTTGTGCGACTTCGTACGGATTGCTGGCCTTCTGAATCAGTCCGTTGGTAATACGAGAACTGGTGCCACTAAAGTCCGTGACCAGCCCTTCACCCAAGCCGTAGATGTTTTTGGCTGACTCTGCCACTGCCGCCGCAATGCCTTGCCCTACGCCAATCCCGCCACCCAGCAGATCGGTTTTGCCGTAATTGAGGTTGCGGTCGTAATAGGCGAGTTGTTCCCAGTTCTGAAGGAATCTGTCGTTGATCAGGTATTCCTGATTCACCTTCGGATCATAGAAATTTGCGTGGTTGATCTCGTAGTTCTTGAGCAACGCCAACGTTTCCGAGGCGGTATACACCTTGTGCGGGTCGCTGATGCTCGGCACATCCCCTTTGTCCGTGGTCGCATAGTTCGCCCCCAGCGGCGCCAGCGCCTGCCCGAGGTGGGCGAGGGTGCTGTCGTCGAACTTCACGCCCGCAGCGCTGATCGTGGTCTGCCAGTCCTTGTCGGTGTAGTAGGCAAATGCCTCGGCCATGCGCCGCTCGGCTTCGGCCACGCTGATGTTCTGCTCTTGCGCCAGCGCCTTGGCCTGCTCGGAGATGAGCTTGCGTTCTTCCGGGTGCAGTACGAGGCTTGGAGGTGTCTACGAAACCAGGGGCGATTCAGACCGTAGGTCGTCAGGGTGGGTGCAAAAGGAATGCAACTTGACTGCAGAAAGGATGCAAATAGGGTGCAAGAAGGCGGCAAAAAGGGTGCAGATAGGGTGCAAAAACACCCCATATTCAGCCTAAGCTTCTACATCTAAACCTGCCGCTTAATTTTCAAGGATAAATAAAGTCTATACTTATTTTAACTTTAACTAAGTCCAAGGTTACCTCACAGCCACTCCACGCTGGCAGCCCTCCTGTAAGTTTATTCTCAACATACCAACTGCGAAGCTCTGTTAAAAGGTCTAAAATATCTGTATTGGCTCGCCCGCCTGCCGTGAACCAGGCAACGTTACCTTGTTCATCAATGTAGTCATACTCATACTCACAGCTATCTAGCTCTTGGGATAACTGTGCCCGCATTATAATTTTACAGGCTCCGCCGGGAGCAATTTCAAATAAAATACCCCCAATGTCATTGTAGATATCATCATCACTACGCATCAATTTCCACCCGGTGAGTTTTTAAATACTGTAGTGGTCAACTGATCCCGGACACTGAATTGAGTTTTTCCTCTGCGACCGCAGGCGGTAGCCCTTCGTTGAATTGATGCGGTCGCCGCCAGTTGTACCGCTCCATCAAAAACCGACTGATATCTTGCTGCGCCAGCACAGCGCTCATGTAGCCCACCGTCGGTATCCATTCAGTCTTCAGGCTGCGAAATAGCCGCTCCATCGGCGCGTTGTCGTGGCAGTTGCCGCGCCGACTCATGCTCTGCGTGAAGCGGTATCTCCATAGTCTCTGGCGGAAACTCAGGCTGCCGTATTGGCTGCCCTAGTCGCTGTGAAACAGCACATTCTGAGGCCGGCCACGCCGCTCATAGGCCATATCCAATGCCTTGATCACCAGGTCGGCATCAGGCTTGGCTGAGAACGCCCAACCTACAACACGCCGGGCACAAAGGTCGATGACAGCCGCCAGATAGTGCCATTGGCCTTCAGCCCAGACGTACGTAATGTCACCGCACCAGATTTTGTTCGGGGATGCCACGCTGAACCCACGATCAAGCACGTTCGGGATATCAGGCCGCTCCACGGTAGCCTTTTTGTAGGCATGGGAGCCCGGCTGTTTGCTGATCAAGTTCAGCTCGCGCATCAACCTACGTACCTTGAATCGCCCGATCTGAATGCCGTCCTCTTTCATCATCGGCATGATGCTCCGGCTGCCCGCAGCGCTTCGGCTTTGCGTAAACAACTCGTTCACGCGGCTACGCAAGACTACTCGTTCGGCATCCGGATACCGACGTTTCCGGCAGTACGCGTAGTAGCAAGATCGGGTGACATCAAATACCGAGCACAACAGATCAACAGGCTCTTGAGCCCGCAGTTGATCGATTAACGCGAACGCTCGTGTTCCTCGGCCATCAAGAGCGCGGTGGCCTTTTTTAAGATCGATTTTTCCCGTTCTAGCCGATTGATACGGGCTTCGAGTTCCTGGATTTTTTGCTGCTCAGGTGTCAGAGCCTTGCTGGTGGGAGTAACACCGCTACGTTCTTGCTGAAGCTGGCTCACCCATCGACGAAGCGCCGATTCGACCAATCCGAGCGAACGGGCGGCTTCGATATGGCTGTAGCCTTGGTCGAGCACCAGGCACGCAGCCTCGCGCTTGAACTCAGGGGTAAAGGTACGACGTTGCTTGGTCATCAGACACCTCTCTATGGCGAGCATTCTCGCCTAAATGGGTGTCCGGTTTCATTAGACCACTACATACAATCTCTTTTGGACGAGCACCGCCTATTGAATACTCCACATTAAAGCTATCTGGCCGAACACTTTTGCCAGAATACACAGGCTCAATCTTCACGCTAACCTGCTTGCCTTCCTTAAGTGCGGACGTCCATGTATTCTCCATAGACTTCCAAGTACCTTTATTCAAGTTCCCATTCATGGGAAGGAGATTCAATCTCTCCCCAGGTCCGTTGAATATACTAGCAATCAAGTGCCCACCCTCGTCCCCACTGACGCCTCACTTACCTGCCACACATTGCTGATATGTATTCCGATCATTTTTAGTCAATGAAAGATTTGACTCGACTTTCTCAACGCGGCCCAAGCCATCTGTTTGAAAAGTTTTATTCCCATCGACCTTATATACGGTATTCGGCACAGGCTTATTCAGCTCTTTATTCCATGCACCTTTACCACCAGAACTAATCTCGACCTCCCGTAAAGCTTGCCCTGTTCCTTTTGCACCATCTAAACCTTAACGAGCACAAACTCCATCAAAATACCACTACCACTCATGCTTTCAATAATTACTCGACTCGCTTCTATCGACTTCAAAGCGAAATTCATTTCATTTAATGACGCGGAAAAGTCGACAATACAATCCATGCCTGGAACTCTCTTGTTTCCCTTGATTTTAAAACCCTCAATACCAAGAACTGCAATATTATTATTTTTGCAGTAGTCGACCAGCCTGATTCCATCGCCAACATCAAACAAAGGAATGCCACTCCACATCAATGTAGGTGTAACAGGTAAATCCTCAACGAATACTTCAACTGTAATCAGTCCCATGGTGCAACCCACTCAGGATCTTTTTATTGGAGACTTGGACAATCGCTCCCGTGCGATCATTCCTTACCACATAAGAACCATCCTTAGCGATATACCCAGTAGCTGGATCGTTAAGGCGGCTCCCTGACACAGTATCAAAACGAGTATCTTTCGTCACAACCGTTTTGACTGGTTTATCGATTACAGACTGTATAGAGCTTTCCGTCCAACCCCATTTACCCATTTGGTCGGCAATCTTTGGTTCAATCGTAATTGAAATTCCTTTTGCACCATCTAAACCGTCAATTTAATCCAAATAAAATCTGCCTGAGAGCACGTTGTTTTTCTAGGGTTGAACCATCAAAAAAAACCTTATCAGACGTTATAACTTTAATAACTTTACCACACTCATAAACTTTAAATCCCTGGCTCTCCAACAGCGAAATGCTGGCAAATCTATCCACGCCTGCTCTCTCCCAGAAGAGGTTGCCTAGCCACATAGTGCTTCCAATCGCCTCAATATATCCTTGCCTGAGCACGTTACGGCCAGGATTCCCTGAGGTATCAATTTCCATTTGATCCAAGGGGGGAGGCAAGCCATTCGACTTCATTGGAAGACCTGAAAGAGGGCGACCCACGCATTCATACTCTAGAGGGTCTGTAGCGTTCTGCCAAAAATCATATTCGACATCAGAAACCCATGCCTGAATAAAACCTTCAACATTGAGAATAGGCCTTATTTCCTCTTCCAACTTAGTATTACCATGACCCTCTGATTCTTCTAGTACCAAAAAGCAATAACCCAGTGCTGGAAGCAACCCGAATCGGAGCTCAAACCCACCAGACACCAAACCACTAGGCCATGATTTTTTTTTCAATATTTTCTTTTCAAGCGTTTTGATATCAATCTTAACCCCATGCAGAAAAAATATCGTAGGGGAGGAAAACTTACTTAAAAGCTCTTCAACCAAAGCCAGCATCTGCAAACCACTGATCGACTCGACATCAAAAACAAACTTGAATCGCTTCATCTTTTCAGGTCTCACTTGAATTCTTTAACAACCACTTTGACATTATATTCACGGCCGAATTCGATAAGCGACTTAGCAGCAGCCGAGCCACCAGGCTGAACTCGCAGGTCAAGCACCATATTTGCTGGTACACCATTGACTTTCGCGCCATTTGTCCCTAAGTCGATAATATGATCTTGCATTCGGCCTAACCACGTACTTCCTACCGTATCTACAGATTTCAGACTAACGAGCGTATTACCATTCTGAAAATCAACAAGCGGGAAATACCCATTTCTTTCGGCCCCTACGTTATACCAGCCGCTCTGCGGTGAATACTCAGTTTTAGCAAGGTATGACTCAATGTCTACCCCTCGTTGAGTCGGTTTAAGAGTCCAAACCTCTGAAAGATTCGTTGTGAGATCTTTTGCACCATTTTTTTCCCCGCTTTGCAACATCCCCGCCAGCTTCTCAAGCCACCCTGGCGTTTTCGAAGCCACAGCTTTAGCAGCACTTCCCAGCGAAATAATGGCCAGCGCCAGTTCCGCTTCTGCCTCCACCCCAAGCCGATGACTCTCCGATTCGGTCGGCGTAAACAGCGTATCTTTGGTGCTCTCAAACTGGTTCAGAAACTGACTGACCAATTGCAGCGCAGCAGGATCGACCTTTTCCCTCCCTTGACCATGCCGCGCGGTGGCTTCCAGCGCTTGAACCATCTGCTGTTCAGTTACGTTTTCAGCCCCTGGCGCGCAGTAACCGGGCATTTGCCTGCATGCATCGGCGATGCCTTTGGCGAAGCTTTCGGCATTCTTCCTGTGCAGGTCATGGTTGTAAATGGTTGCACTCTGAGCAACCTCGGAGCCTTTCTGAAGATCACCGTTGACGGCTGCGGCGGCAAGCACACCAGTCAATTGGGACAGCATCACATGAACGTTGGTGTCGCCACCGGATAACGTTGACAGCGTATCTGCCATGGCTTCGTTCAAGCCCGCAGCCATGGCGCCAGTTTTGAAATCGCTGCCCGTGGCCTCTGCCAGCAAACCACCCATGACGGCATGCACCACAATTTTGGGCAGGCTGCCGTTCTCAAAGGGGTGATGAAGAGGTATTTAGTGATTACGGCGGAGTGAAATAAATAACCCCGGCACTGCCGGGGTTATTTTTCTATGTACAATGACTGATAGCTAATCGAAGAGTCGCACCGATTTCAGCTGGAGAACTATTACCTGAAATCACCACATAGTCGCTTTCAGTTATTCCTTTACCACTCCATGCTTCTGGTTTTTCGTGGTGGCTAGGTTTAATAGCCATAGTGCTTTTAAAGAATTCGATCACACATTGCTTCATATCCTTGAGCATCGCCCGTTTGGCTTTATACCCAAACCGACCCATAATTTCGCTTACCCATAAATTGTACTGAGGAACTACTCTTCCTCTAGCATCAAAAAAACTGGTTCATCTTTCGGGTTAATCATTCGACTAGTTAAAAGTCCTTTTATCACTGCCTCCCCCAAATCTTCATTAGATGATGAGTGAGACAATAAAAACTTTCTCCGCAGGGATCTGGGAGAAAATTCCAATATCCCGACACGGTCTATCGCCCCGCCAGTTGCTTTTGCACCAACAAATATTTCGGACTATATCTGCTTTACCCTATTAACATACCCCTAATAATCTAAGGTCATCTTTAAGCTCCACGACTTCATCAGAAGGCAGATCTTCCAAGATAGAGGAGAGTTCAAACTCCTCTAACAATTTAGAGATGGTATCCAGATGATACTTCTGGACCTTTTCCGGAGATCGTCCTGCTGAAAGAATAAGTGCTATAACTTCGAGCATTAACTTTTCAATAGGTAATTCAAATGAGTTTTCAAGCTCGCCATAGGCATAACCCACTTCACTTTCACCTTCGGCCCATGAGCTTTGGTGGCTGAGCTTGACCTTGCAATAGCTATAATAGCTACCCAGAAACCAAGCCCGGATTTCACCATAAGTCACTCTGTCTTCCATCACGGCGTCTTCCTCGGAGGGCGCAGCATAACACCCTGATTATCAAGAATATTAACGGTAATATTGGGGTACTTCGCTTTGAACTGCTCAGCCACATTCAGACAGCTGGCACAAGCCGCTTTCTCCGTAAGGATATTTACTGTTCCTCTTACGGAGGTATTTCTCCCCAACTGGTCAGCGATATTATCTAGAATTTTGTATTCCGTATCTATTCCCCGATAAACCAAGTCTCCAGCATTATTGGGTACAGATTGAGCGACAAAATTCCCATTTCCGGAGCCGACAAGCCCCTTACCAGCATCAGAGACTTGGCTGTGTGCGGCCATCTGCTTAGGTATTCCGGGAATATCTATTTCCGCGACACTACAAAGGGAGTATTGAGCAGATAGACCGTAGGTCGTCAGGGTGGGTGCAAAAGGGATGCAACTTGACTGCAGAAAGGATGCAAGAAGGCGGCAAAAAGGGTGCAGATAGGGTGCAAAAACACCGGCGCAAGGCCGGTGCCAGATCAACTCAGACCCCTTAAAATTTATAATGAAACTCACCCGCCTGTTTCATCTATCAGCTTTTGTTACATTAGAGTAACAACCGAACTTGGGGATTTTTTCATAATTTCGAGACGATTCGAAACTTGATCTGGCCTCTTCAATCTCATGAGGATTAAATTTTTCTCGCCTAATAACAAGGCCGCCTTCCTCATTGAAAATGTAGGACTCCCCACCAATGACCTCGTCTCCATCCCCTTCAAACTCACGATGAGTCGCCATAGTCAAAAATAAGTTATCCGCATCTGTTACTTGAAATTGGTAGGTCAGATACTCACGACATTTTTTATCTAAAAAACCGACACCAACCATTCCTTTATCTATGGAGAACTCAACAAAGCAAGATGGCGCAGAGTCCGACCCAATGAGAGCCGTATATGATTCACCCGAGAGATGCCTAGAATGTGCCAGAGATTCATCCATAGGCTCTATCGCAAACTTTTTCATCCGAAACCAAGACTTACAATAATAAATAGGCAGCCCCATTAATACACCTTCACATTAGTATCTCTAATTAAAACTCCT
Source organism: Pseudomonas sp. 8209 (assembly GCF_028682105.1). Classification (NCBI taxonomy): domain Bacteria; kingdom Pseudomonadati; phylum Pseudomonadota; class Gammaproteobacteria; order Pseudomonadales; family Pseudomonadaceae; genus Pseudomonas; species Pseudomonas sp. 8209. Next base: position 129,542 of record NZ_JANIAH010000010.1, on the reverse strand, counting down.
GCTTTATTGGCAGAGTCCAAGATGGTTTCTGGAATTACTCCATTCTGTGGAGGAACCTCAAGAATAACAGTCCCTTGCAATTTTTGGCCACCCAAAGCCCCACTAGATGGACCATTCGCAATGGTCGCGCCAGAAGGGTATTTCGTAATGGCCTCACTTATGTAGCTCTTTGCTGTCGCCTCTGAAACCTCAGAAAGCTGTGTCAATTTACGAGAGGCGATTTCGCCTTTTATGGGATTATACGAATCAACACGATAATAGCCATTCCCGTCAGGTCGCTGAATATAAACTTAGTTATTCGAGTAATTTTTATACTGTACCTTATTAAACTCATTACCCGCATCAAGCCGCTGCAACCATTCAGGTTTAGACGATGGAGCTACAACATCATCTACCTTTTCTGCAGCACCGCCTGTCGCCTTGGCGCCTCTTTACATTTTTAATCCTATTTTCTCAACACCAATTTTTGCCTACTGTCTATTTAACTATAAGAAACCTAGGATCCTCACTCATAAGTCTTAAAACTTCTGACCAGTTCCAAAGTATGCCAGGAAGATGATCCCTCGGGACAAACCTCCCACGTTCAGAGTTTGGAAATTTTTCCATAGCAAGTTTGCAATTCTCATAAAACAATTTGAAGCAATGTGCATCCACCTCATCTAAAGCGATAAAACTCTGCCCCTGCTCGTCCAGCGGCCTATAAATCTCACTCATGCAACCCGCCTGACTACCACTAAATTGCTTTCTGGTTGCCTCGACTATGCAATCAAAAACGCCTCCAGAGGTTCCCCAACCTACATTCTTGCTAATTGCAACATACATACCCATAACGGTTCACCTAAGTATTAAAACCTTATTTTGCTGACTTTCAGGGAGCGCTTTTATCCAGCCGTTAACCATATTTTGGTTTGCCTGCGTGAGATTTCTGTAGTCCAACGGAACTATATCAGCCTTGTTTATATGATCTATTAACTGGGCTTGATTTCGAGCAGCATTGTTTGTGAAAAATTTATTTATCTGCTCTGCCCTGGTAGAGTCAGTCCACATGAAATCGACCGTTTTCCCAGCATTTGGGCCGTCAGTGAAAATAAAGTCAGGATTTTTCTGCCCTTGAGTAGGCTCTACGCGTTTCAGGGTACTGCCGAAGGTATTCTCCAGTTGAACGGCAGCCTGCCCTTCGTGCAAAGCTAGCTTTCCAGTATCCAGATCTTTAGCTAAGTCTTGAATCCTTCCCGTATTTATTGACGTAACCGGGTTGATTGAATTCAGCCCCGTATCTGCGTCTTTGAATACAGGCGTTAACACTGAACCTGTCGCTTTTGCACCACCCACCGAATGCGCATAAGGCATCCCTGCCTCCGCATCCGTTATACCACTTGTCGAATTCGGATTCTTTCCAGGTGGCCCATTTTTACCACCAGCGTTGTCCACCAGGCTCGACGCCTTCCAAGCCGTCTCCCGCTCCCCAAGCGCTTTCGCAACCTGCCCCAGCTTCCCTGCTTTGTTGATCACCGCAAAGCTCAGGGCGAACTCGGTCTCCCACTGCATTTCCACCCGCAGGGCAGCCTGTTCCTGGCCTTGCAGGCGCAAAACAAACGCCTGGACTTTCGCGTCCTGCTTGGCGCTCTCGAAGGCTTGTGCGACTTCGTACGGATTGCTGGCCTTCTGAATCAGTCCGTTGGTAATACGAGAACTGGTGCCACTAAAGTCCGTGACCAGCCCTTCACCCAAGCCGTAGATGTTTTTGGCTGACTCTGCCACTGCCGCCGCAATGCCTTGCCCTACGCCAATCCCGCCACCCAGCAGATCGGTTTTGCCGTAATTGAGGTTGCGGTCGTAATAGGCGAGTTGTTCCCAGTTCTGAAGGAATCTGTCGTTGATCAGGTATTCCTGATTCACCTTCGGATCATAGAAATTTGCGTGGTTGATCTCGTAGTTCTTGAGCAACGCCAACGTTTCCGAGGCGGTATACACCTTGTGCGGGTCGCTGATGCTCGGCACATCCCCTTTGTCCGTGGTCGCATAGTTCGCCCCCAGCGGCGCCAGCGCCTGCCCGAGGTGGGCGAGGGTGCTGTCGTCGAACTTCACGCCCGCAGCGCTGATCGTGGTCTGCCAGTCCTTGTCGGTGTAGTAGGCAAATGCCTCGGCCATGCGCCGCTCGGCTTCGGCCACGCTGATGTTCTGCTCTTGCGCCAGCGCCTTGGCCTGCTCGGAGATGAGCTTGCGTTCTTCCGGGTGCAGTTGGCGGTTGTAGGCGGTCGCGTTCTTGGCGATTTCGGCGCCCTTGTTCACGTCACCATTGACCGCTGCGGCAGCGCCCACACCGATGAGCTGGGAAATCATCAGTTCCAGCTTCTGGTCCTGGCGAACCCTTTCCGACAGCTGTGCGATCAACGCTTCACTGGCACCGGCCGCCGCCGCACCGGTTGCGAAATCACCGCCAGTGGCTTTGCTCAGCGCGCCTCCGACCAAGGCGTGGAATATGACCTTTTCCGGGCTGCCGTCCTTCCAGCCGAAGTGGCTGGAGGTGTCGCCAACCCAGTTGAACACCCCAGCCTGCAACAGGTGCTGGCCCTGGGCAGTCAAGGCGCCGTTCAGGTTGTCGCTGAAGCTGCCGCCACCGACGGCTGTCTGTGCGCCGGCCTGCACCACGCCTTGCGCACCCAGGTAGGTGCCGAACTTGGCTAACTCATCCAGCTTACCGAGGTCAAAGCCTTTGGTGACCTTGTTGACGTTGTCGCCGGTCACCCCGAATGCTTCGTCCAGCACGCCTGCGGTAAACCCGGCGGTGATGCCGCTGACTGCGTAGCCCTTGAGTGCGTCGGAAGAGGTGACGTCCTTGAACACCAGGCCCAGGTTGCCGCGGTTGTTGATGGTGCTGATGGCCGCATTGCTGGCCATGCCACTCAGGATGGCGGTGCCCGCGACGTTGGCCCAGCCGGCCGAGGCGCCTGCGGTCGCTGCTGCCGTGGCACCGGCCATGGACGTGCCGGTGCCGGCGGCAGCAATGGCGCCGCTGGCGGCACCGGCCGTAATGTACGTCACCAGAATTGCGACGATCAGCTGGGACGCCACACCCATGCCGGAATGTTTGTAATCCCAGCTGTCATGCAGCTCTTTGACCTTGCGCCAATCCACGTCACCCTGTTGCTCGGCCGTCTTGAGCCAGGCCATCTTGGGGTCGGCCTGCACCATGGCATCGATGGTCTGGCTGACGGTCTTCTGGTCGACATCCCTGATATCGATTTTCAGGCCATTGACGGCCTTGATCATCAGCTCCCCGTTGGCCACCATCTGCGTCTGGCGCAGCGTCTCATCCGTCTGCCCCTTGCCCTTGGCACTGGTCCACGCCAGGTCGCCCTTACTCTTTTCGTGACTCTCCTGATGCATGTCCTTGACGGCTTCGAACGTCACCGCACCGCCGCTTTCTATTGTGAGGTCGCGGCCTGACTCCAGGGCGGCGCCCTGGTACAACTGGTCACCGCCGCTCACCAGGGTCAGGTCACCCCCGCTGGTGACCACGCTGCCCACCGCCTTTACATCGGTGACTTCGTCACGCTGGGTCTTCTTGCTGCCCCAACTGCCTTTCTTGTTCATGTCGTACAGCGAGTACTCGCTGTCGTTGGCGGCCAGTAGCTGCAGGGTATTGCCGGCGGAGATGTAGGCCTCGCCGCCCGCCGTGGCCTTGCTGGCAACCATCAGCAGGTTGTCGCCGGCCTCGATGCTGAGCGAGCCGCCGGCAGTCAGTTCGGCCGCCTGCTGGCGCACGCTGTCGTGCTGTTTCTCGGTTTTGGTGTTGCCTTTTTTGCCTTTGGAATAGGCATGGTCTTCGTCTGCCGCAGCAGCGATGAACACGTCGCGCCCAGCATCCAGGGCGATGTCGCGACGTGCCTCGATCTCGCTGGCGATGACCGACAGGTCTTGCCCGGCCGAGGCACTGAAGCTGCCGCCAGCCTGCACTTGGCTGACGTACTGGGTGGTGGTGCTGTCGTAGCCGCTGACGCGGCGACGCTGGTACTCGTGGCTGTCGGTGACTTGCTGGCTGGCGATATAGAGGTCGCGCTCGGCGCTCAGCGCAATGTTGCCGCCGGCGGTGGCCACGCCACCGACAAAGCCGATGTCGCGACCGGCCGAGAGGGTCAGGTCGTTGGCAGCCTCGATGCGCGCCGCATTGTTGACGATGTTCTGCACCACATGCTCGCCGCCGACACGATCGTCCAGGCGGGTGACGCTGCGCTCGTTGATGACATCGCCGGTCAGGGCCAACAGGCTCACGTCGCGGCCCTTGAGGATGCCGCCGGCGCTGTTGCGGATGGAATCGGTGGCCAGCAGGTCGAGGCGCTGGCCGGCTTCCATCAGGCCGCTGTTGTCGATGTTGCCGGCGGTGACGGAAAGGTTGTTGCTGGCGCGCAGGGTGCCGACGTTGTTCAGCTCGCCGCCGCTGATCAGGCTGACATCGCGCCCTTGGATCAACGCGCCGTTGGGCGCCAGGCGTCCTTCGGACTGGGCCAGGTAGAGCACCGGGGCCAGCACCTGCTCGCCGTTGACCTCGATGGTTTCCATCCACACGATGTCGTGGGTGAGGGCGGCCACCTGCTCGGCACTCAGCGACACGCCTACGCTCAGGCTCAGCGCATCCTTGCTGGCAATGGCGTTGTCCATCAGGTAGCGGAACATCGCCTCGTCGCTGTCCAGCCCGGCGATCAAGCGCTGCCCGGTGCGCTCCACTACCGCTTCGCGGATCAGGCGCTGTTCGTACAGGCCGTCGCCCAGGCGCTTCTTGGTGGCGTCGGGGTCGATGTCGAGGCTGCCCAGCAGGTAGTCGGAACTGAGGAATTTCTTCAGGTCGGTGAGCACCGGGTTGGTTTCCACCAGGTACTTGTGCGGCTGGCTGGCAGTTGCCGGGGTTGGCACGCCCTGTACCAGCTTCACGCCTGCCGGCAAGCCGTCCAGGCCCGTACCGGTTTGCCCGGCAACGCTGGCAGCCTGTGCGTCAGGGCCTGCCCAGTAACCCTGGCCGGCGTTGCCGGTGGCAGTGTTGGCCAGGCTGCCCAGCGTGCCGGCTTGCCCGTGCTGAGTCAGGTCGGCACCTGCGGCCAGTGCACCGCTGGCCTGGGCTGTCTGGCCGGTCTGCCCGCTAAGGCGGAACAGGCCGTGCTCGCTCTGCGGCAGGCTGAAGCTTGGCAGCGTGACCGGGTTGACCTGGCGCTGTGCCAGGTCGGGCGGCAACTGCGAGGTAACGGCACGTACCGAGGTTTGCGCGGTGGCCTTGTCGGCATTGGCACCGCGTTGGCCGATGCCGCCGACCCCGCTGGCATTGGCGCGCACCACACTGTTGTCGATGCGCTCGGTGGCGTTGATGCTGACGGCGCCCGCAGCCTGGATGACGGCAGGGGAGACCACGGCGCCAGCGATGGGCGTGCGGTTGTCGCTCAACCTGTATACGCCTTTGCCGGGGTAGCCGCCGGCGGCCAGGAATTGGTCCAGGGTTTCCATGCCGGGTACGCCGGACTGGTTGAACGCGTTCTTCTTTTGCATGAAGCCGGAATAGTGCGACCGGTTACGGCTGTAGAAACTGCCGTTCAAGTTGCGCTGCTCGCCACCGCTCACGCCAATGTTGTTGAGTACGGCAGTGTCGATGCTGATGTTGCGGGCGGCAGAGACGCTGCTGTAACGGTTGCTGAACTCGTTGCCGCTGAACGTCAGGCTGCCACCTGTGGTGATCGATGCCGCCTGGCTGTCCTGGTCGATGACATCGTGGGAGATCTCGACGGCGGTGAACTGGAACTCGCAGCCCTTGCCCTTGCAATGGTCGTCGGCATAGGTGTTGATGCTCCCCGATACCCGTTCGGTCCGGACCGTGAGCTTGTCCTTGCGATTGATCAGGGTGTCGGCCAGCAGGCTCATGTTGCCGGCGCTTTCCAGGCTGCCGGAAATGTTCTCCACGTGCGTGGCACGGGTACCTCGGTCATTACGGGCGATGCTCAGCCCGCCTAGGCTGTACAGGTCGGCATAGGTGTTGGTGAAGGTGCCTACCCGCAGCGTCATATCGTTGCCGCTGAAGATCAGCCCGCGGTCGTTGCGCAGGGTGTCGGCATTGATGCGCAAGGCCGTGGCGCCGCCCAGGGTGGCGTAGTTGTCGAGCGTGCCGGCCGTGGCGGTCAGATTGCCCGCCGAGGTGATCCGCCCGCGGTTGGTCAAGGTGTTGGTGGCGCTCACCACGCTGGTGGCGCCCCCGGTAAGGGTGCTGGTGCTGGCAAGGTCGATGCTGGCCGCGTTCAGGGTCAGGTTGCCCAGGCTGGTGGTGCGCCCGGTGCCGTTGTAGGTGCCGGTGAGGTCGAGCCGCAAACTGCCGTCGCTGGCCAGCAGGCCGTCGTTGCGCCAATTGACCCCCTTGCCGGTGAAACTCTGCGCCGCCAGCAGCTTGCCGCTCGCGGTCTGGGTGAACTGGCCGATGTCCAGGTTCAGGCGCGCGGCCTGCAATACGCTGCTGTTGGTCCAGTTGGCGGCCTTGATGTCGAGCAGGCCGTTGGTGTACAGCAGGCCGCCCGCACGCATCACCTTGTCGGCGGCCAGGCCGAAGTTGCCGCTACCGGTGTGCAGCAACTGCCCGCTGTTGTTGCTCAGGCCGGCGACTTGCAGGTCCAGGTGCTGGTTGGCGGTTTCCAGCAGGCCAGCGTTGTTGTTGAACGTCTCGCGGGTGCTGATCAGGGTGGTGCCGCTGCGCCCCAGCGCGCGCAGGCTGCCATTGGCGTTGTTCAGCGTCTGGCTGCGCAGGGCCAGGTCAGCCTCGCTCTCGAGATGGCCCAGTTGGTTGTCGAGCAGGCCCGACAGGTCGAAGTCGATGCGCCCGGCACCCACCTTGCCGGCCTGGTTGAGGAACTGCCCGGCGTTCACACCCAGCCATCCTGCGGCATACAGCCCGCCGCCCTGGTTGTCGAATGTGGCGGTGGCGATGCGGTTGTCGCCGGACAAGGCAGAGATGAAACCCTTGCGGTTTTGCAGGCCGTCGCGGGCCTCGAGGTCCAGCGTCTGGGCCTGGAGGGTGCCAGCATTGTTGTCGAGCAGGCCGCTGACCAGCGTGAGCCGGCCCTGGCTGCTATTGAGCATGCCGCCGGCGCTGTTGTTCAGGTGGGTGCTGTGGATATCGAGGTTGCCGGCCACGCTGTCCACGCGCCCGCCCTGATTGCGCAGGTCGTCGCCCAGGCGCAGCAGGATATTGCCCTGGGCCTTGAGGCTCGCCGCCTGGTTGTCGAGGGCCTGGGCCTGGATGTCGAGGCTGCCGCGTTCGCTGAATACCAGGCCGTCCTGCTGGTTGAGCAGGTCGCCCTTCAGACGTAATACCAGGTTCTGCTGGCTGGCCAGTGTGCCGCCAGCGCTGTTGTTCAGGCTGTCGGCGTCGATGCGCAGCAAGGCCTGGCTGACCAGCCTGCCGCCGCGATTGTCGAGGTTGGCGCTGTTTAGCAGCAGGTCGCCGCCACTGGCCAGGCGTGCGCCCTGGGTGTTGAGCAGCGCGCCGAGCAGGGTGACGCGCAGTGCGCCCTGGCTGGTCACCTGGCCGTTCTGGTTGTTCAGCTGCTTGCCGTCGATTTCCAGGCGCTGGCCATTGAGCTGGCCGCCGCTGTTGTCGATCACGCTGCTGGTACGGTTCAGGCTCAGGGTTTGGGTGGCCGCGATCAGGCCACCCTGGCTGTTGTCGAGCCGGCCGTCGATGCTCAGGGTCACATCGGCTTCGCCGGCGATGATGCCGTGTCGGTTATCCAGGCGCGTGGCAGTGATCTGCTGCCTGCCAAGGCTGACCAGTGCGCCCTGGTCGCGGTTGTCCAGGGTGTCTTCAAGGTGCACGTCGAGGCGGCCATGTTGGCTGGAGAGGGTGCCGGCGCCGCGGTTGTCCAGCGTAGTGCCCCTGACCTCAAGGCCCTGCAGGCCCGAGACAAGCCCCGCGTTGCTGTTGTCGATGCTGGTGGCCTCGACCTGCAATGTGCCGGCGCTGATGAGGCGGCCCTTGTGCTGGTTGTCGAGTTGCGTGGCGAGCAGGCTGAATGCCTGCTCGCTGGATATCTCACCGCCATTGCTGTTGTCGACCAGCCCCAGGTGCTCGAAGGTCAGCGGGCCGCGGGCGTGAATCAGCCCGCCCTGGTTGTCCAGCGTGCCGCCTTGCAGGTTCAGGTGCACGGCCTGTTCGCCGATCAGGCGGCCTTGCTGCTGGATCAGTCGCTGTACGCTCAGGCGCAGGTCGCCCTTGGCCGAGAGTTCGCCGCGCGGGCCATTGTCCAGGTGGCGGGCAGTGATCGTGAGGTTGGCGTCACTGCTGATGCGGCCACCGGGCAGGGCGTTGGCGTAGGCGCCGTTGCGCAGGTCGGTGCTGTTCAACAGCAAGGCTTTGGCGCTGGTGATGGCGCCGCTGCGGTTATCCAGCGTAGTGCTGTCGATGCGTGCATCGCCCTGGCTGATCAACTGGCCGCCCTGGCTGTTGTCCAGGGTGCCGGTGTCGATGTGCAAGCCCAGGTTGGCGGATACCAGCCCCTGGTCGCTGTTGTCGAAAACGCCGCTGTTCAGGCGCAGATTGCCGCCTGCCGACAGGGTGCCCTGATGCTGGTTGGCCAGCAGGCCTTCGAGGGTCAGCCCGATGTCGCCACGGCTGGCCAGGGTGCCGCCATGGGTGTTGCTCAGGCTGCCGGCTTCGATATCCAGCCCGGCGCCCGCCGACAGTACGCCGTTGCGGCTGTTGTCCAGGGCGTTGGCGATGCGCAGGATGAGGCTGTCGGCGCTGATCAGGCGCCCGCCCTGGTTGTCCAGGCGATCGGTGTGCAGGCTGTAGCCGAGGTCACTGGATATCTCGCCACCGGCGCTGTTGTCCAGCGCGCCGATCTGGCGCAGCAGTAGTTGGCCGGGGCTGGCGATCACGCCCTTGTCGCGGTTGATCAGTGTGCCGCCCTGCAGGTCCAGGCTGATGCCGGTTGCGCTGAACAGGTAGCCGCCATCGCGCTGGTCCAGCCCGCTGAGGGTGGCCTCGATCTTGCCCCTGGAAGTGATGCGGCCCTGTTCGCCGTTGTACAACTGGGCGCCATGCAGGGTGATGCCGGTGTCGCTGCCGATGCGGCCCTTGTCGCGGTTGTCGAGCCCGCCACTGCGCAGCTCGAGTGCGCCCACCGCGCTGATTGCGCCGCCATGACGGTTGTCCAGGTTCGCGCTGCGGATCGACAACGCGGCGTCGGTCACCAGGGTCCCGCCCTGGTTGTTCAGGGCGCCGTGGCTGACCACATTCAAGGTATCGATGGCCGATACCAGGCCCTTGTTGTGGTTGTCCAACTGAGCTGCACTCAGGCTCAGGCGGCCCTCGCTGACCAGCTCGCCGCCCACGCTGTTGTCCAGCGTGCCGCTGAGTTCGATATCGACCGAAGCCAGGCTGCTGACCCGGCCGGCATCGCTGTTGAGCAACTCGGCGCCGCGCAGTACTACCCCATCGCGTCCAGCCAGCAGGCCCTTGCTCTGGTTGAGCAGACGCTGCACGGTGAGGGTCAGGCCGCTGTCGCCGATGACCTTGCCGCTGGTGTTGTCCAGTTGCCCGGTAGCTGTGATGCCCACCGTGCCGATGCTCGACACCACACCTTGCTGGTTGAGCAGGTCGTGGGTGGTGATAGTCACCGCATCGTTGCCGACGATCTGCCCGGCGCGCTGGTTGTCGATGTGCTTGGCGTCGAGGGTCACGCGGCCCTGGCCGAGCAGCTTGCCGGCGTCATGGTTGCGCAGCGTGCCCACGTCAACGACCAGGTCGGCCTGGGTGCTGGCTTTGCCGCCGCCACTGTTGTCGAGGGTGTCGCCGACCACCGTCAGTCCCTGATCGGCAACCAGTACACCGCCTCGATTGTCCAGCCGCTCACCCGAAAGCGTCAGTGTGGCCTTGCTCGACAGCAGGCCGCTGCCACTGTTGTTCAGTTGGCCGGCCGTGACCTGCAGCGCGCCTTCGCTCACCACGTTGCCCTGGTTGCGGTTGTCCAGCAGGCCGCTGATGCGGGTGTTCAGCGTGCCCTGACTGAGCAGGGCGCCCTTGTTGCTGTTGTTCAGGCCAAGGCCCTGGATGTCCAGGTGCTGACTGGCCGAGATCAGGCCCAGGCGGTTGTCGATGGCAGCGCTGGCGATCAGCAGCACGTCGCCTCCAAGCAGTTTGCCGCCCTGGTTGTTCACGCTGGCGCTGCGCACTTCGTTGCGTGCGCCGGAAACCTCGCCGGCCTGGTTGTTCAGCGCGTGGCTTTGAATCACCACCTGCCGGTTGCTGGCCAGCAATCCTGCGTTGCTGTTGTCCAGCTGCGGTGCGTCAATGGCCAGGCTGTCGAGGCCGATCACTCGACCACCCTGGTTGTTCAGGCCGGAGTTGGCCTGCACCACGGTGCTGCGCTGGCTATGCAGCAGGCCCTTGTCGCGGTTGTCCAGCGTGTCGGCCTTGAGCGTGAGGGTGTGGCTGGCCAGTACCTGGCCCTGGCGGTTGTCCAGCTTGCCGGCGGTCACCGTGGTGGTAGCGCCCTTCAGGCTGCCACCCTGGTTGTCCAGGTTGGCGCGGGCGGTCACTTCGAGTTGGCGGCTGGCAACCACGCTGGCGCTGTTGCGCAGGTCCTGGCTGGCCAGGTGCAGGTCGCCGCGGTTGTTGCGGGTGTTGTTGGCTTCGACACCGGCTTCGATCACGCCGCGGTTGTCGATCTGCCTGGCTGCCACGTCGATGCGTTCGCGAGCAGCCAGGCTTTGCCGGTTGACCAGTTGCTCGGCGCTGCGAATCTCGGCGTTGCGCGTTGCGTAGGTCTTGCCTTCGAGCTCCACCTGGTGGGCGGCGATTTTCAGGTCGCGCTCGGCGGTGACATTGCCCAGGCTCAGCTTGCCGTTCACGTCGATCTGCACGTCACTGGCGGTGGAGGCCATGTTGCCGGCCAGTTTCACCCCCACGCCCTTTTCGGTGCCCACCAGGCGGATGGCGCCGGCGTACATGCCACCCAGTGCGGAACTGTCAATGGTCAGCAAGGGTTTGCCGCTGCCGTCGTCCGCCCGTGGCGTGACCTGCAGGCTGTCGGCCTTGACGTCGTTGCGTCCGGTGACGATGTTCAGTTGCTGGGCGTGCAACGTGGCGTTGAGCTTGGCGCTGCGGGTGATCAGGTCGAACTGTTCGACATTGCTGGCATTGAGCCCGGCGCCTTCGAGCGCGATGTCGCCGCCATCGACCTGAAAGCGGTCCAGGCGTTCGCCGTCCATGATCGGTTTGCCGGTGGTCAGCGTGGCGCGCGGGGTATTGATGAAGCCGCAACCGTTGCAGGTGATGCCGTGGGGGTTGGCCACGATCACCCGCGCAGCGGAGCCGGCCACTTCGGTGTAGCCCGCCAGGGTGCTGCGGTTGCCCCCGGTCACCTGGTTGAGGATGACCTTGGCCGCCTGGCCCTTGAGGTTGGGGTTGCCCACGATGATGCCGCCCAGCTGGGTGCTCTGGGTCTTGTTGGTGGCATTGTTGAGGATCAGCCCCTGCTTGCCGACGTTGTAGTCGCGAAAGGTGTTGCTCGACAGCCCGCTGCCGTTGGGGCGGGCGATGTTGACGATGGGCACCCCGTTGCCGGCTGCGCCCACGGTGGTGCCGGCCTTGGCCGCCGCATCCACGGTAACCTGCGCGGCGGTGGCGACGATCGGGTTGAGGAACATGACCCCGGCAACGATCAGGGCCAGGTACTGGTTCAACGGGCTGCGGGCGTCCATGTCAAAACTCCGGAAAATCGGTGCCCCTCCATCAGGGCACGTTAATCGGCTGGGGGGCCGGTCAGAAGAACGCGTCCATGCGCACGTAGATCGGGTGTTCACGACGTTCGAGGCTGTCGGGCCGCTGCAACGAGCGGGCAAAACTGACGCTGGCGGCGAAGTACTGCCCGCGCAGGTTCAGTTCCACGGCGTTGCCGCTCAGGCGGCCATGGGTGTCGGGGTTGTTGTGGTCGCCCTTTATCACGCCCACGTCGTAGGCCAGTGCCGCGCCGTACTCCTGCACGAAGGGCTGCAAGGGCGCCCAGCTCACCGGGCGACGCCAGCGCAACTGGTTGCGCCAGTAGCCGCCGCTGTTGCCGGTGAGGGTCTGCTGCTTGAACCCGCGTACCGAGTTGAGCCCGCCCACGCTGATGCGCTGCGGGCTGTAGAGCGGGTCTTCGCTGCGCTGGCCGGTGGCCAGGCTGTCGAAGCTGAAGGCTTCGCCCCACAGGGTGAACGGCTGCAGGTAGCTCAGGGTCAGGCTGTATTTGTTGTAGCGGGCAACCGGTTCGGTGCCGTGCGGGTCGCCCGCGCCCTGGGCGTCGAAGGCGCCGATGCCTTGCTGCCAGCCGGCGTCGAGGTTGAGGAAGGCGGTGCCGATGCGCCGCCCATGGTTCACGCCCAGCTGGCTTTCGCTCAGGCGCGTGCTCGACACGTCGATCAGGCTGTCGTCCAGGTAGTTGTTGGTACGCAGGTGGCTGATGCCGAAGTTGACCGCCGTCTTGCTCAGGGCATCGCGGTGTATCACGCGCTCGACGCGCAGTTGGTGCATCTGGCTGTCGCCATCGAGCTTGAAGGGAAAGCCGCTGGAATCGTCGCGGGTACGGTAGTAGCTCTGGTTATAGCTGTAGGTGAAGGTCCACCAGCCCCATGGCACGCTGTAGTTCAGGTACTGGCTGTCGGAGTGGCGCCAGTGGTCGCTGACCGCGTCCTGATTGGCCCTCAGGCTGAACTGATCGGCCAGGCCCAGTGGGCTGTCCCAGTCCAGGCCCAGGCCCATCTGCTGTTCACCGCTGCTGCGGTCGCCGTCATTGTTGCGCGTGGCCGACACGCGCCAGGGCTTGTCGCGCTGCCCCTGCAGCTGCACCCGGCTGCTGCCCACCTCGTCGCCCGGCACCAGTTCCAGTTGCGCCTGGCGCGAGGGCAGGCGGGTCAGCTGGTCGACCAGTTGTTCCAGTTCGCGCAGGTTCAGTACCTCGCCGGTGGTGCCGGGGAAGGCCATGGCCAGCTCGCGCGGGCTGGCCAGGCTGGAGCTGTCCAGGCTGTCCAGGCGCCCTTCGACGACAGTGATCTGCAGGGTGCCGGAGGACAGGTCCTGCTGGGGCAGGTAGGCGCGGGTTGTGATGTAGCCACGGTTGAGGTAGTGATCGGTGACCACCTTGAGCAGCGCATTGAGCTGGCCGACACCCAGGCACTGGCCTTCGTAGGGTTCGAGCAGACGGCGCTGCTCGCGCTCGCCCAGGTGCTCGGCGCCCTCGAGCACTATGTGACGGATGGTAAAGCAACGGGTGTCTTCAGGTGTGCTGGCTGGCACCTGGGGCGCAGCCCTGCCTGGGAGGCTTTGCAGCTCCTGCAGGCGTTTGCGCTGTTCCTGCAGCAGCCGCTCCTGGCGGTCGCGGATCAGGTCGCGGTCGCCTGGGGTTTGCAGCGGGTCGGCCGAGCCGAAAAACGGCAGCAGCGCCAGGCCGAAAGCCAGGCGACGGAAGAGGTAGAGCATGAGGGTGATCCATCACTCGTTATGCAAAAAGAACGTCTGTTTCCTACAAACGCGGCGCAGGATACTGCAAAAAAGCGTCGAGGTGATGGCTAATTGACGTCATTTTTGTAACGGGTGTAGGAGGTTTCCGGTTGCCGTGCATGGGCTGAACAGCGTCGAATTTGCAGGGCGCAGACGTGCACTCGGTTCTGACCGGTGCGCGTGATGAACATCCTGTTTGTTTGGGGGGCCGCCGGCTTCGCACTTTTCGGGTTTACCGTGGCAGCCAGTAGACTACAGTTTGTCCCGAGGGAATTTTTATCGCAGCTCGCGTTCCAAGCCTGGCAGGGAACCGCCGTCGGTCCGCTGCATACACGAATTCTGTAGGAGCTTGTCCATGTTCACCATGCGTCGTCTGATTATCGTCGCTACTGCTGCTGCCCTGATGACTGGCTGCGCCAGTCAGAACCCCTATGACAACCAGGGCCAGGCGCAAGGCTCCACCGGGATGAGCAAGACCGCCAAGTACGGCGGCCTGGGCGCATTGGCCGGTGCCGTTGCCGGTGCCGCCATCGACCACAACAACCGTGGCAAGGGTGCGTTGATCGGCGCCGCCGCGGTGGGCGCCGCCGCCGCCGGCTACGGCTACTACGCCGACCGCCAGGAAGCGGCACTGCGCGAGAGCATGGCCAACACCGGTGTCGAAGTGCAGCGTCAAGGCGACCAGATCAAGCTGATCATGCCGGGCAACATCACCTTCGCCACCGACTCGGCGAGCATTGCACCAAGCTTCTACGCGCCGCTGAACAACCTGGCCAACTCGTTCAAGCAGTTCAACCAGAACACCATCGAGGTGGTCGGTTTCACCGACAGCACCGGCAGTCGCCAGCACAACATGGACCTGTCGCAGCGTCGTGCACAGGCCGTGAGCACCTACCTGACCTCCCAGGGCGTCGACCCTTCGCGCGTGAGTGCGCGTGGCCTGGGCCCGGACCAGCCGATCGCGAGCAACGCCGATGCCAACGGGCGTGCGCAGAACCGTCGGGTGGAGGTGAACCTCAAGCCGATTCCTGGGCAGCAGTACCAGTAAATCTTTTCGCCAGCAATGCTGGCTCCTACAGGGGGCTCACGCCGTTGTAGGAGCCGGCCTTGCCGGCGAAGGGCTCACTGCTGGCGCATCCGCTCCAGCCGTTCATCCTTCTCTTCCCACAACCGGTTGATCCACTGCTGGAACGCCAGCCTGTAGGCTTCATCCTGGTCGTAGCTGCGTCCCAGGAATTCCTTGGGAATCGCCAGCGCCTCGAACGTCACCTCCACCCGCGCCACTCGCCCGCACAGCAGGTCCCAGAAGCCCGGTGTGCCCTGCGGGTAATGGATCGTCACGTTGATGATCGACTCCAGTTGCTCGCCCATCGCATCCAGCACGAAGGCAATGCCGCCCGCCTTGGGTTTGAGCAGGTGCCGGAACGGCGAACCCTGTTCGGCATGCTTGGCGGGGGTGAAACGCGTGCCTTCGGCAAAGTTGAAGATCGCCGTGGGCTTGCCACGGAACCTGGCGCAGGTACGGCGCGTGGTCTGCAGGTCCTTGCCCTGTTTTTCTGGGTGCTTGGCCAGGTAGGCCTTGCTGTAGCGCTTCATGAACGGAAAGCCCAGCGCCCACCAGGCCAGGCCGATCACCGGCACCCAGATCAGCACCTGCTTGAGGAAGAACTTGAGCGGTCGGATGCGTCGGTTGAGCACGTATTGCAGCACCATGATGTCCACCCAGCTCTGGTGGTTGCTGGTCACCAGGTAGCTGTGCTGGTAGTCCAGCCCGGCCAGCCCCTCGATGTCCCAGCGGGTGCGCCCGACCAGGTTCATCCAGCCCTTGTTGTTGCTGATCCAGGCTTCGTGGATGTGCCGCATCAGTTCGTCGGTGACGCGCTGCGCGGCGGCAAAGGGCAGGCACAGCTTGAACAGGCTGACGATGAACAGCGGTGTGCAGCACAGGATGGTGTTGGCGGCCAGCAGCAGCGAGCCGATGACTCCGCGCACGGGCGCGGGCAGAAAAGCGAGCATGGTCAGTTATCCAGCGAGCGGTTGGCCTGAATCGCGGTCAGGGCAATGGTGTAGACGATGTCGTCGACCTGGGCGCCACGCGGCAGGTCGTTGACCGGCTTGCGCAGGCCCTGAAGCATCGGCCCCAGGCTCACGCAATCGGCGCTGCGCTGCACGGCCTTGTGGGTGGTGTTGCCGGTGTTCAGGTCGGGGAACACGAACACCGTTGCGCGTCCGGCCACCTTGCTGTTGGGCGCCAGCTGGCGGGCGATGTCCTGGTTGGCGGCGGCGTCGTACTGCAACGGCCCATCGATCTGCAGGCCACGCTGGGTTTCCTGGGCCAGCAGGGTGGCCTCGCGCACCTTCTCGACCTCTTCGCCGCTGGCCGAATCGCCACTGGAATAGCTGATCATCGCCACCCGCGGGGTAATGCCGAAGGCTTCGGCCGAATCGGCGCTTTGCAGGGCAATTTCGGCCAGTTCGCCGGCAGTGGGGTGCGGGTTCATCACGCAGTCGCCATACACCAGCACCTGCTCGGGGAACAGCATGAAGAACACCGACGACACCAGGCTGCAGCCGGGGGCGGTCTTGATCAGTTGCAGGGCCGGGCGGATGGTGTTGGCGGTGGAGTGCACCAGGCCCGAGACCAGGCCGTCGACCTCGTCCAGGGCCAGCATCATGGTGCCGATCACCACCGGGTCTTCGAGCTGCTGCTCGGCCATCGGCGCGTTCAGGCTCTTGCTCTTGCGCAGGCTGACCATAGGCTCGACGTAGCGCTCGCGAATCAGGTCCGGGTCCAGAATCTCCAGCCCCTCGGGCAGGCTGATGCCCTGGGCGCGGGCCACTGCCTGTACGTCCTCGGGCCTGGCCAGCAGCACGCAGCGGGCGATGCCGCGGGCCTGGCAGATGGCGGCGGCCTGCACGGTCATCGGCTCGGCGCCTTCGGGCAGCACGATGCGCTTGTTGGCCTGCTGGGCTCGCTGGATCAGCTGGTAGCGGAACACCGCAGGCGACAGGCGCATCTCGCGCGGGGTGCCGCAGCGCTGGTTGAGCCAGTCGGCATCCAGGTGGCTGGCCACGAAGTCGGTGATGATCTCCGCGCGCTCGCGGTCGTCCACCGGGATTTCCTTGTTCAACTGGTTCAGCTGGTTGGCGGTGTCGTAGGAGCCGGTACTCACCGACAGCACCGGCAGGCCGGCCAGCAGGGCGCCCTGGCACAGTTCGAGGATGCGCGGGTCGGGCTTGCTGTCGCTGGTCAGCAGCAGGCCGGCCAGTGGCACACCGTTGATCGCCGCCAGGCTGACGGCCAGGATGATGTCGTCGCGATCACCCGGGGTCACCACCAGCGTGCCGGGCTTGAGCAGCGGCACGGTGTTGGCCACGGTGCGGGCGCAGATGATGATCTTGTTCATGCGCCGGGTTTCGTAGTCGCCGGCGTTGAGTACCTGGGCACCGAGCAGCTCGGCCACGTCGCGGGTGCGCGGGTCGTTGAGCCCGGCCTGGAACGGGATGCAGCCCAGCAGGCGGAACTCGCCGCTGCGCAGCAGGGGCGAATGCTCCTGCAGGCGGCTGGCGAAGGTGTCCATCGGTTCGTCGCTGCGCACCTTGTTGAGGATCACGCCCAGCACCTTGGGGTCGCGCGGGCCGCCGAACAGCTGGGCCTGCAGCTCGACACGGCCCGACAGCTCGGCCAGCACGTCGTTTTCCGGCGCCGACACCAGGATCACCTCGGCGTCCAGGCTCTTGGCCAGGTGCAGGTTGACCCGTGCGGCGTAGCTGGCATGGCGGGTCGGCACCATGCCCTCGACCACCAGCACGTCCTTGCCGATGCAGGCCTGCTGGTACAGGGTGATGATCTCTTCGAGCAGTTCGTCCAGCTGGCCATCGCCGAGCATGCGTTCCACATGCGCCAGGCTCAGCGGTTGCGGCGGCTTGAGGCCGTGGGTGCGGGCGACCAGTTCGGTGGAGCGTTCCGGGCCGGTGTCGCCGGGGTGGGGCTGGGCGATCGGCTTGAAGAAGCCGACCTTGAGTCCGGCGCGTTCCAGTGTGCGCACCAGGCCCAGGCTGATGGAGGTCAGGCCGACACCAAAGTCGGTCGGCGCGATGAAAAATGTCTGCATGCGAGCTTCTCGAAGTGAGCTGTTGCAAAAGAATCAATTGCCAAGGGTAGCGCTATCGACCCCCTGAGCGCACCAGCCGCAGGCAAATGGCTGGCCGATTCGTTGCTGGCGCAGGTCTGCGTCCAGCACCCAGCCACGCGACTGCCACGGCGGTTCGTGGCGCAGGTGCTGGGTATGCCCGCACGACAGTTCGACCACCCAGTGGCCATGCTCGTCCTGATGAAAACCCAGCACCCGGCTGGGAAAAGCGGCTTCCCGTTTGTCCGGGTTGCGTTCGCTTTCAGGCGATGCGTTGGTTACACTTGTTCGTTCTACATTCTTATGCAAAAGGTCTCGCCCCATGCCGATCGCCGCCAACAAGGCTGTCTCCATCGACTATACCCTGACCAACGACGCTGGTGAGGTCATCGATAGCTCCAACGGCGGCGCGCCGCTGGTTTACCTGCACGGTGCAGGCAACATCATTCCGGGCCTGGAAAAAGCCCTGGAAGGCAAGGATACCGGCGCCGAGCTGGACGTTGCCATCGAGCCGGAAGACGCCTACGGCGAATACCTGGCCGAACTGGTCAGCACCCTGAACCGCAGCATGTTCGAAGGTGTCGACGAGCTGGAAGTGGGCATGCAGTTCCACGCGTCCGCGCCTGATGGCCAGATGCAGATCGTGACCATCCGTGACCTGGACGGCGACGACGTGACCGTCGACGGCAACCACCCACTGGCTGGCCAGCGCCTGAACTTCAAGGTCAAGGTCGTTGCCGTGCGTGATGCCAGCGAAGAAGAAATCGCCCATGGTCACGTGCATGGCGAAGGTGGCCATCAGCACTGATTTCTGCGCTAAGCTCAGAAGGTCGCTAAGGCGCCCGGGCAAGTCTGTCGTGTTCTCCCAGGAGGCAGACGGCTTGGCCGGGCGCTTTTTTAGTGGGCAGCATTTGTTGCGCCAGCCGGGACCGATGCCGGTAACTGGCCGGGAACTGGAAAGGGGAGTACGTCATGAGTGCATTTCACGACCTGAAATTGCAGGCGCTGGATGGCCAGGAGTTGCCATTGGCGCCGTTCAAGGGGCAGGTGGTGCTGGTGGTCAATGTCGCCTCCAAATGTGGCCTGACCCCGCAATATGCGGCGCTGGAGAATCTCTACCAGCATTACAAGGACAAGGGCTTCAGCGTGCTGGGCCTGCCGTGCAACCAGTTTGCCGGGCAGGAGCCGGGCAGCGAGCAGGAGATCGCCCAGTTCTGCAGCCTGAACTACGGGGTGAGTTTCCCGCTGGGCAGCAAGCTGGAGGTCAACGGCCCGGAGCGGCATCAGCTGTACCGCCTGCTGGCCGGTGAAGGCGCCGAGTTCCCGGGGGATATCACCTGGAACTTCGAGAAGTTTCTGGTAGGCAAGGACGGCCGCGTGCTGGCGCGCTTTGCGCCGCGTACTGCGCCGGATGATGCCACGGTGGTGCAGGCTATCGAGAAAGCCTTGGCCTGACGTGCCCCTTCGCCGGCAAGGCCGGCTCCTGCAATGGATGCACCGTCGTATGCAGGAGCCGGCCTTGCCGGCGAAAAATCCACCCCGATCACCGCTATCAATAGTACTGGGGTCAGCGACAATCCCGCCCTATGCTCAGGCGCCATCCCTTTCCCAGGAGCGCCGAATGCCTGCTCAAGCCCTGTTCACCCCCTTCAAGCTGGGCGCCCTCGAGCTGCCGACCCGTGTGGTCATGGCACCGATGACCCGAACCTTCTGCCCCGGCGGTGTGCCTCATGCGCAGGTGGTCGAGTATTACCGCCGCCGCGCCGCTGCCGATGTCGGCCTGATCATCACCGAAGGCACTACCGTCGACCACCCGGCCGCCAACGGTTACCCCAACGTGCCGCGCTTTCATGGTGAAGATGCCCTGGCGGGCTGGAAGAAGGTCGTCGATGCCGTACACGCCGAAGGCGGCAGGATCGTGCCGCAACTGTGGCACGTGGGCAGCGTGCGCCGCCTGGGTACCGAGCCGGACGCCAGCGTGCCGGGTTACGGCCCCAGCGAAAAACTCAAGGATGGCCAGGTGGTGGTGCACGGCATGAGTCATGCCGACATCCGCGACGTGATCGAGGCGTTCGCCCAGGCTGCCCGCGATGCCAAGGCCATCGGCATGGATGGCGTCGAGATCCACGGCGCACACGGCTACCTGATCGACCAGTTCTTCTGGGCTGCGAGCAACCAGCGCAGCGATGAGTACGGCGGCGACCTGGCCGGCCGCTCGCGCTTTGCCATCGAGCTGGTGCAGGCGGTACGCGCCGCCGTAGGCCCGGACTTTCCGATCATCCTGCGCTTCTCGCAATGGAAGCAGCAGGACTACAGCGCCCGCCTGGTCGACAACGCCGAGGCGCTGGGCGAGTTCCTGCGCCCGCTGGCCGACGCCGGCGTGGATATCTTCCACTGCTCCACGCGCCGCTTCTGGGAGCCTGAGTTCGAAGGCTCGGACCTGAACCTGGCTGGCTGGACCCGCCTGCTCACCGGCAAGCCCACCATCACCGTGGGCAGCGTGGGCCTGGATGGGGAGTTTCTGCAGTTCATGGTCGACACCGACAAGGTGGCGCAACCGGCCAGCCTGGAGAAACTGCTGCAGCGCCTGGGCGACCAGGAGTTCGACCTGGTGGCCGTAGGGCGTGCCTTGCTGGTGGATGCCCAGTGGGCGGCCAAGGTGCGTGAGGGGCGCGAGCAGGACATCCTGCCGTTCAGCCGCGAGGCGCTGACGAGCCTGGCTTGACCAGCAGCGCCGCATCGACGCGGCGCTGAGACGGTGCCGGTGCCTGTTCGCAGGCGCCGCGCAGGTGCGCCTCGAACTGTTCGACGATGGCCGGCCAGCCCTGGCGGCTGGCATGCTGGCGGGCATTGAGGCGCACCCGGCGCAAGGTCTCGCTGTCTTCCAGCAGCCAGCTGGCGGCATCGATGAAGGCCTCTGCATCCCCCGGCATGGCCAGTGCGCCACTGTGCCCATGACGAATGTGCTGGGCTGCTGCGGCCTCGTCGTAGGCCACCACCCCAAGGCCGGAGGCCAGCGCCTCCAGCACCACGTTGCCGAAGGTTTCGGTCAGGCTCGGGAACAGGAAGATATCCCCCGAGGCGTAGTGTTCGGCCAGGCATTCGCCGCGCTGTACCCCGCAGAACACGGCACCTGGCAACTGCTGCTCGAGTGCGCCGCGCTGCGGGCCGTCCCCCACCACGATCAGGCGCAGGTTGCGCAGGGGGTAGGCCTTGCGCAGGGTGTCCAGGCACTGGCCGAGCAGGCCCAGGTTCTTCTCGGTGGCCAGCCGCCCCACATGCAGCAGGGCGATGTCGTCGGGCCCAAGGCCCCACTGGTCGCGCAAGCTCTGGCGGCGCCGGGCCGGGTTGAACAGGCTGCTGTCGACCCCGCGCGACAGCAGGGTCAGGCGTTCGAAGCCGCGCCGCTGCAGCTCCAGGCGCTGGCTGACGCTGGGCACCAGGGTGCTGTGGCAGCGATGGTGGAAGCCACGTAGGTAACGGGTGACCAGCCGCGTGAGCAGGCCGAAGCCGTACTGGCCGGAGTACTGCTGGAAGTTGGTGTGAAAGCCGCTGACCACCGCGATGCCCAGGCGCCGCGCCGCCCGCAGTGCACTCAGGCCCAGTGGCCCCTCGGTGGCGATGTACAGCACGTCCGGGCGGTCGCGGCGCCAGCGGCGCAGCAGCTTGTGCATCGACACCTGCCCCCACTGCAGGCCGGGGTAGCCGGGCAGGGGCCAGCCACGGCACAACAGCAGGTCGGCCTGCGCAGGGCCGGCGGCATCGCCGGCCTGGCGCGGGCGCACCAGCTCCACCCGGTGGCCGCGCAGGCGCAGGCCTTCGTGCAGGCGGCCAAGGGTGTTGGCCACGCCATTGATTTCGGGTGGGAAGGTTTCGCTGACAAGGGTAATGTGCAGGGCGGCGGGACTGGTCATGGGGGGATTTTCCGAGGTGCCGATTGCGCCCGGATGACAGCAAAATGACGGATACATGACGCCCGATCATTGGCGCTTTTGCGCTGTGAAAATAAGCTTGGCCGGCGCCTCAAGAATGCCGCATCGCCAGCCGATGAAGTTGCATTCGAATGAGACTTTCGCTCCAGGAGCGGTGATGTTCAACAGCAAACTGAAACAAGAAAATGCCAGGCTGCGCGAAGAGCTGATGACCATGGAGCAGGTCAAGTGCAGCCTGGACAGCGAGATGCTGGTGCTGCAACTGGACCCCCAGGGCCGTATCGAAGCGGTCAACGGCAACTTCGAGAAAGAGATGCGCTACAGCAGCCAGCAGCTGCTGGGCCGCAACATCGAAGAGATCGTGCCGGCGCATGTAAAGCCGCTGGATTTCTACCAGCGCATGAAACAGGCGATCAACCGCGGCGAGCACCTCAACGGCGCGTTTCGCCTGCTGCGCGGCAACGGCGAGGAAGCCTGGCTGCGCTCGATCCTGCAGCCGGTCAAGGGCAGCGACGGGCGCCTGCGCTACTTCACCCTGCACTCCAGCGACCTGACCCGCACCATCGAGACGTCACGCGAGCACGAGAGCCTGATCAAGGCCCTGATGCGCTCCACGGCAGTGATCGAGTTCAACCTCAATGGCGAGGTGCTGGCTGCCAACGACCGCTTCCTCAAGACCATGGGCTATTCCCTGGAGCAGGTGCGCGGCAAGCACCACCGCATGTTCTGCGAGCCGGAAGAGTACAACTCGGCGCATTACCAGCAGTTCTGGGAAAAACTGCGCCGTGGCGAGTTCGTGGCCGAGCGCTTCAAGCGCATCGATGCCCATGGCCGCGTGGTCTGGCTGGAGGCGTCGTACAACCCGATCATCGACGCCCATGACGTGCTGTACAAGGTGGTCAAGTTCGCCACCGTGATCACCGACCAGGTCAACCAGGAAGCGGCGGTGGCCCACGCCGCCGACATCGCCTACACCACGTCCCTGGACACCGACTCCAGTGCACGTCGCGCCACCGAGGTGGTGACCCAGACGGTCGAGGTCATGCGTGGCCTGGAGACGTACATGCAGCAGGCCGCCGACGGCATCGAGGCGCTGGACAAGCAGTCCCAGGTGATCGGTTCGATCATCAAGACCATCAGCGACATTGCCGGGCAGACCAACCTGCTGGCGCTCAATGCGGCCATCGAAGCCGCGCGTGCCGGCGAGCAGGGTCGGGGTTTTGCGGTGGTGGCCGACGAGGTGCGGCAACTGGCCTCGCGCACCAGCAGCGCCACCGAGGAAATCGCCCGGGTGGTGCAGCAGAACGCCCAGTTGGCCAAGGCGGCGGTCGACATCATCGACAACAGCAAGCGCCAGGCCGAAGAGGGCCTGTCGCTGGCCGGGCAGACCGGCACGGTGATCGTCGAGATTCAGGACGGGGCGCAGAAGGTGGTGGACGCGGTCGGCCAGTTCTCCAACCAGCTGGCGCCCTGACGGCGCGGTGGCGGCGGCCTTGCACCGTCGCCACCGTCGCCCCGGCAACCGTCAGCCGCGTTCGCGCACCCAGAACAGCGTGGCACCGGCGATGGCGGCAGGCATCATCACGATGTTCACGAACGGGATCAGCAGCACCAGGTACACCGAGCCGCCAAAGCCCAGGCTCTGCCAGCGCTTGGCACGCAGCCAGGCGAGCATGTCCTGCCAGCTCATCTTGTTGTTGTCTGCCGGGTAGTCGATGTACTGGATGGCCATCATCCAGACACCGAACAGCAGCCACAGCGGTGCGGCCACGATGTTGACCACCGGGATCCACGACAGGATGAACAGCGCCAGGGCGCGCGGCACGAAGTAGCCCAGCTTGCGCAGTTCGCGGCTCAGGGTGCGCGGCACCATGGCGGCCAGTTCGCCCCAGCTGAAGGCCGGGAACGGGTCGGTGCCACGTACCACCACCTCGACCTTTTCGGCCAGAAAACCGTTGAACGGTGCCGCGATGATGTTGGCCAGCATGGTGAAGGTGAAGAACACCATCAGCACCACCAGCACCACGAACAGCGGCCACAGCACATAGTTGAGAAAGCTCAGCCAGCCCGGCAGGGTCGGGATCAGCGAGTCCACCCACAGGCTGAACTGGTGACCGGCAAAATAGATCAGGCCCACGAACAGCAGCAGGTTGACCGCCAGCGGCAGCAGTACGAACAGGCGCAGGCCCGGGCTCAGGACCAGTTTCAGGCCCTCGCGCAGGTATTGGGGGCCAGACAGGACAGGGGCTTGCATAAAAGGCTCCGAGCGGTGGTAAACGCGCCGACCTTACCGAGTTTGACGCCTGGGCGAAAGCGCGGCGAAATGCGCGCAACCCCCGGTAACAAAACCCTGTCGATCATTTAATAGGCAAAGCGGCCGGTGCTCGGCAGGTGAATAGAGGTCGTCTATAAGGTGGATTGTCTAAGGATATTTCCTTAATCTCTGCCTCCTCGTTACAGTCGCACCAATTTCACGGTTTCCAGAACCTGCGGCCAATAGCCTTCCCCAAGTGCTTCGCGGGTTCTTTTTTATTCCAGCCGGTGCCCCCGGCGTCATGTGGCTGGCTCGCCAGCTCGACAGGAGCGTTTCATGTCTGAAGTTCGTCATTCGCGAGTGATCATTCTCGGTTCCGGCCCTGCCGGTTACAGCGCCGCCGTGTACGCGGCCCGTGCCAACCTCAAGCCGCTGCTGATCACCGGCATGCAGGCTGGCGGCCAGCTGACCACCACCACCGAAGTCGACAACTGGCCGGGCGATGCACATGGCCTGACCGGCCCTGCGCTGATGCAGCGCATGCAGGAGCATGCCGAGCGTTTCGAGACCGAAGTGGTGTTCGACCACATCAACGCCGTGGACCTGGCCAACAAGCCGTTCACCCTCAAGGGCGACAGCGCCACCTACACCTGCGACGCACTGATCATCGCCACCGGCGCCAGCGCGCGCTACCTGGGCCTGCCGTCGGAAGAGGCGTTCATGGGCAAGGGCGTTTCGGCCTGCGCGACCTGTGACGGGTTCTTCTACCGCAACAAGCCGGTGGCCGTGGTCGGTGGTGGCAACACTGCCGTCGAGGAAGCCCTGTACCTGGCCAACATCGCCAGCAAGGTGACCCTGGTGCACCGCCGCGAGACCTTCCGCGCCGAGAAGATCCTGATCGACAAGCTGCACGCCCGCGTGGCCGAAGGCAAGATCGAGCTCAAGCTCAACGCCACCCTGGACGAAGTGCTGGGCGACAACATGGGTGTGACCGGTGCGCGCCTGAAGAACAACGACGGCAGCTTCGATGAAGTGAAGGTCGACGGCGTGTTCATCGCCATCGGTCACACCCCCAACACCTCGCTGTTCGAAGGCCAGCTGGCGCTCAAGGATGGCTACATGGTGGTCAACGGCGGGCGTGACGGCAATGCCACCGCCACCAGCATCGAGGGCGTATTCGCCGCCGGCGACGTGGCCGACCACGTGTATCGCCAGGCAATCACCTCGGCCGGTGCCGGCTGCATGGCGGCACTGGATGTCGAGCGTTACCTGGACGGCCTGCAGAACGCTTCGTTCTGATTGGCCCCTTCGCCGGCAAGGCCGGCTCCTACAGGTTCATGCACAACCCTGTAGGAGCCGGCCTTGCCGGCGATGTTTCTTACAGGCTCAGGCGCATCGACAGGTCCACTGCCTTCACATCCTTGGTCATTGCCCCGATCGAGATGTAGTCCACCCCCGTCTCGGCAATTGCGCGCAACGTGCTTTCGCTGATCCCGCCGCTGGCTTCCAGCTTGGCCTTGCCGGCATTGAGGCGCACCGCCTCGCGCATTTCGTCCAGGTTCAGCTCGTCGAGCATGACGATGTCGGCCCCGGCCTCCAGCGCCTGCTGCAGTTCATCCAGGCTCTCCACCTCGATTTCCACCGGCTTGCCCGGCGCAATGCGGCGCGCCGCAGCGATCGCTTCGGCAATCCCGCCGCTGGCGGCAATGTGGTTTTCCTTGATCAGAAACGCGTCGTACAGGCCGATGCGATGATTGTGGCAGCCGCCGCAGGTCACTGCGTACTTCTGCGCCAGGCGCAGGCCCGGCAGGGTCTTGCGCGTATCCAGCAGCTTGACCTGGGTATCGGTCACCAGGTCGGCCAGGTGCCGCGCATGGGTGGCCACCCCCGACAGCAGCTGCAAAAAGTTCAGCGCGCTGCGCTCGCCGGTCAGCAGCGAGCGGGCCGGCCCTTCCAGGTGGAACAGTGCCTGGTTGGCCGTGGCCCGGTCGCCGTCCTTGACCTGCCAGTGCACCGCCACCCGCGGGTCGAGCTGACGAAACACCGCGTCCACCCAGGCCGTGCCGCTGATCACGCAGTCGTCGCGGGTAATGATGGTGGCCTTGGCCAGGCGCTCGGCAGGAATCAGCTGGGCGGTGATGTCGCCGCTGCCGACATCTTCGAGCAACGCACGGCGCACGTTGGCTTCGATTTCGGCGGTCAGGTCGGCGAGGCGTAGATTCGGCATGGTGGGCTCCACAAGCTAGGTGGCCGCGATTATAGGGCAGCCCGGGGCGGGCGTGCAGCAATCCGCCTTTGGTCGCAGCAAATGAGCATTTGCGCCCCATGGCGGTCTATCCACAGGCTGGCCGAAACGTACTGCACAGTTCGCTGGCAGGCCGCGCGTTTTTGCCAGATAATGCGCGCCTTGTAATTGGCGTCATGACTTTGACAGCCATTCAATCCACTTCGTAGCCAACCCAGCAAGGAGACCGGGATGCCCAATGACGGGAAGGTGGTGCCGTTCAAGGCGGCCACCGATCAGGCGTCACGCACGCCGTTCGCTCGTCTGCCGGTCATCCTGCTGCAAGTGCGCGACAAGGCAGCGCAGCACCTGCGCCAGGCGCTGCAGGGGCTGTTCGACAACGCCGACGACACGCTCTTCGAAATGGCCGACACGGCCGCCGACAACCATGACCGCAGCCTGTTCTTCGAAGCGATGCGCGACCTTCGCCTCAAGCGCAAGAGCATCGAGCGTGCCTTCCTCGACCTGTTCTATGACGCCTTCATCGATATTGCCGGCAACGACCCGACCGCGCCGTTGGCGCGCCGTGGCTACGACAGGCAGGCGCTGATGGCCGACGATGCGCGTGAGCGGGCCCAGGCCGTGGAGACGATGGTGGCCCGCGTGGCCACGCGTGACGGCTTCGCCCTCGGCCAACTGACCCTGCGCATGAACAGCCTGATCAGCCAGCGCCTGGACGATCGCGCCAACCCGCTGGGGCCGGCGCTGCTGTGCGAGTACTTTCTGCAGGCCGGGCGCAGCCTGGGCGTGGGCATCAAGGTCAAGCTGATACTGCTCAAGCTGTTCGAGCGTTACGTGCTGTGCGACGTCGGCCGGTTGTACGGCGAAGCCAACCAGCTGTTGAGCGCCACCGGGATCCTGCCCGACCTCAAGAGCGCGCCGGGCTGGCGCACCCCGGCGGCCGAACCGGCGCACCCGGCCGGCGATCCGGAGGTCAAGCCAGCCCCGCTGATGGCCGATGCCGGGGCGCAGGCTGCCTTCGCCTCGCTGCAGGTGCTGTTGTCCCCGGTGCGCGGTCGGGTGGCCCCGCGCCTGGAGCCCTATGACCGGGTGCAGCCGATCAGCAGGCAGGATCTGCTGCGCCTGCTCTCGCACCTGCAGCAGTTCGTGCCGGCAGCGGGGGAGGTGCAGGACTTCGACCTGCGCCACCAGCTGGAGCAGCTGCTGACCCGGGCCAGCGTGCAAAGTGGCAAGTACCGCAGGGTCGAGGTGATCGATGAGGATGTGATCAACCTGATCGCCATGCTCTTCGACTTCATCCTCGGCGATCGCAACCTGCCGCATTCGCTGCGCCAGTTGATCGCACGCCTGCAGATCCCGATGCTCAAGGTGGCGCTGCTCGACAAGAGCTTCTTCAGCCGCGCCACCCACCCGGCGCGCCGCCTGCTCGACGAGATTGCCGCAGTGGCGATGGGCTGGGGCGCGCGTGATGACGTGCAGCGCGACGAGCTGTACCTGCGGGTCGAGGCCATCGTGCAGCGCCTGCTCACCGATTTTGCCGACGACCCGCAGATCTTCGCCGAGCTGCTGGCCGAGTTCCTTGCTTTCAGTGCCGATGAGCGCCGCCGTACCGAGTTGCTCGAACAGCGCACCCGCGATGCCGAAGAGGGCCGGGCACGCACCGTGCTGGCGCGCCAGCAGGTTGAAAGCGAACTCAACCTGCGCCTGCTCGGCAAGTGCCTGCCGCAAGGCGTGGTACGGGTGATCGAGCAGGCCTGGAGCCAGGTGCTGCTGCTGGCCTGCCTCAAGCATGGGCGGGGTTCGACCCAGTGGCAGGACGCGCTGGCCAACATGGACCTGTTGCTCTGGAGCGTCGAGTCACACACAGGCGACGACCGTGCACGGCTGCTGGAGCAGGTGCCGGGCCTGCTCAAGGCCCTGCGCGAGGGGTTGACCCGGGTTGCCTACGACCCCTTTGCCACCAGCGAGTTCTTCGCCCAGCTCGAAGCGCTGCACCTGCAGGCTGTGGAAGGGGCAGGGCACCCCGGCCAGGCGCGTATCGAGCGGGTGCTGGTGCGTGATCGCATCGTGCTGCTGGGGCCGGAGTCGGTGGCGTCGGGCGGGCTGTGCTCCAGCCTGCCCGACGACGACCCGGCGCTGCACCAGGTGCGCGACCTGCGCCCGGGGGCCTGGATCGAGCTGCGCGACGAGGATGACGAGCCGGTGCGCGGCAAGCTGATCGCGATCATCGACAGCACCCACACCTACGTGTTCGTCGACCGTACCGGGCGCAAGCTGCGCGAATGGTCGCAGCAGGGGCTTGCCGCGGCGTTGAGCCAGGGCCAGGTACGCCTGCTCGATGCCACCCAGCTGTTCGAGCGTGCACTGGGTTCGGTGGTCAGCCAACTGCGCCAGCGCCAACCCTGAGCGCCCGCACTTTTTAACGATACAACCTTCGATTCCTCGGGGCATACTGCGCCAGAGCCCTCATGCTTCAGGATCTTCTATGCAACTTGACCACGCTACTGGCTGGGTCGCTGGCGTCACCCATTGCCCTTCCCCCAACTTCAACGCGCGCCCCGAGGGCGAAGCCATCAGCCTGCTGGTGATCCACAACATCAGCCTGCCGCCCGGGCAGTTCGGCACCGGCAAGGTGCAGGCGTTCTTCCAGAACCGCCTGCCCATCGCCGAGCATGCGTTTTTCGAGCAGATCAAGGACCTGCGTGTATCGGCGCACTTTCTGATCGAGCGTGACGGCAGGGTCACCCAGTTCGTCTCGTGCCTGGACCGGGCCTGGCATGCCGGGGTATCGCGCTTCGAGGGCCGCGAGGGCTGCAACGACTTTTCCGTGGGCATCGAACTCGAAGGCACCGATCAGACGCCGTTCACAGACGCCCAGTACACTGCCCTGCAACACTTGACCCTGCAACTGCAGGCTGCCTGGCCCATCGCGGGGCGAATCCGCGGCCACAGCGACATTGCGCCGGGGCGCAAGACCGACCCGGGGCCGGCGTTCGACTGGGAACGCTATCGCGCCAGCCTGCACGTCAACGAGGACAGATCATGAGTTTTCTGGTGTTACTGCTGGTGCTGTGGGTCGAGAAGTTCTCGGCGCTGCGCCAGCGCCTGCAACGCGACGGCTTTTTTCTCACCGAACTGGCCCGCCTGGAGCGCAGGCCCAAGGCCGACCCATGGTGGGTGCTGGGCATTCTGGTGTTGTTGCCGGTGGCGGTACTGGCGCTGCTGCTGCACGTGCTCGACCCGGTCGCCTATGGCCTGCTAGCCCTGCCGGTGCACCTGCTGGTGCTGATCTACAGCCTGGGCCGGGGCGATGTGAAGGCGGCGCTGGGGCCGTTTCGCGATGCCTGGCGACGCGGCGATGAACAGGCGGCCGTGCACGTGGCCGAGCGCGACCTGGGGGTGACGGCCGACGACAGCCAGGGCCTGATCCAGAAGGTGCAGGGGCACCTGCTGTGGCAGGCCTACCAGAGCTTCTTTGCGGTGATCTTCTGGTATGTGCTGCTGGGCCCGGCTGCAGCGCTGGCTTACCGGCTGCTGGCGCTGACGGGCGAGCGGGCCGGCAACCCGGCGGTACAGGAACGCGCCCGGCAGTTGCGCCACGCCTTCGACTGGGCGCCGGTGCGGGTACTGGCCGCCAGTTTTGCACTGGTGGGCAACTTTGTGGCGGTCAGCCGCATGATGCTGCACGAACTGCTCAACTGGCACATCGGTGCGCCGCGCCTGGTGGAGCAGGCGGGCACGGCAGCGGCGGAGATTCCCGCCGACGTCGAGGCCGGCCCGCAAGGCCTGACCGGGCTCGACAGCCTGTGGGAACTGCTGCTGCGTGCCGCAGTGCTCTGGTACGCGGGCTTTGCCCTGTGGACCGTGCTCGGCTGACTCACAACGTGTAAACGGGCTGCCGCAACGGCGGCTCGTTCCTACAGGCCGCCGCGACTGGTGGTTAACCTTAAGTTACAAAACTTCCCTTCGATATGCGCTATACAGAGGCTGCTGACGATCGCCAGTGGCCTAGTGCTATTGCGCAGAAAACAATAAGAAATCGAAAGGAGACGACCCTTGAAGCGCCTCTTGTATCCGGCAATCGCATTGATGAACCGGCTGAGCTTCGGCATGAAGTTCAGCCTGATCAGCGTGCTGTTCTTTCTGCCCATGCTGGTCACCAATTTCTATCTGGTGCGCGACGCCTATGCCAAGTTCCACGCCACCCGTGTGGAGCTGCACAGCCTCGGCCTGCTGAGCGAGAGCCTGGCCGTGCGCGGTGATCTGGAGAGCCTGGGCAACCTGGTGCAGATCAACGCGGTGCTGGGGCAGTCCGGCAAGGCCGACGACCTGGAGGCGCGCATCGATGCGCTGGAACAGCAGGTGGCAAAGCGCGTGGCCGCGCTGGCCCCGATGACCGAGGACCCGGCCCAGGTGCAGGCCTTCACCGCCCGGCGCGACGAGTTGCTGGCAGGGCTCGAGGCGGCGCGAGCCGACTCCTCGCTGCAGACCCGTGCAGCCCTGTACGACGCCCTGCTGGCGCAGGCGCAGCTGCTTGGCAAGCTGGTGGTCAGCCAGTCGGGCCTTGGCCAGGACAGCGATGCCGGCGTGCGCCAGATGGGCGAGCTGCTGACCACGGTCACCGCCCAGGTCACCCAGACCCTGGGTGAAGGCCGCGCAATCGGGGCTTACTCGCTGGGCCAGGGGTTTCTCAACTCATCGGCCAGTACCCGTTTCGAAGAATTGCTCAAAAGCCTCGACAAGCTGTCGGCCGACTACGCCATTCGCCTGCAGGACGCCCTGGGCGACGAGCCGCGGCTGGCCAGCCAGGCCGCCAGCAGCCAGGCGTCGCTCAAGCAGGCCAGCGAGCTGCTCGAAGACCAGGTGGTGATGGCCGATACCCTCGACGCGCCGTGGCCGGCGTTCTACCAGCAGGTCAGCGGCCTGATCGAGCAGACCTACCTGCTCAATGGCGCCACCCTGCAGGTGCTCGAACAGCAGTTGCAGGCGCGCCTGGGCGACTACCGCCAGCACATGGTGCTGCTGGTGCTGGCCCTGGCGGCAGTGTTCATGCTGATCGGCTACCTGTATGGCGGCTTCTACGCCTCCACCCGCAGCACCCTGCGTACCCTGGGCAAGGTGATGGACAAGGTGGCCGGGGGCGACATGACGGTGACCTTCCAGGCCCGCAGTCGCGACGAGCTGGGCGAGCTGGGCGAGGTGTTCAACACCACGGTGCGGCGCATCCATGACCTGATCGAGCGGGTCGGGCAGACGGTGGCCGAGGTGGAACACCAGGCCGAGCAGGTGCATGCGGTATCGGCGCGCAGCAACCAGGCGGTGAGCGGCCAGCGCGGGCAGATCGAGCAGGTGGCCACGGCCATGAACCAGATGTCGGCCACTGCCCAGGAAGTGGCGCGCAGCGCTGCGGCAGCCGTGAACAGCGCCCACGGGGTCAACCGCGAGACGGTCAGCGGGCGCGAGCTGGTGGAGTCGCAGCAGGGCAGCATTGCCGGGCTGGCGGCCGAAATCGACCAGTCGGTGGGGGTGATCAACCAGCTGGTCAGCGACAGCCAGCAGATCAGCCAGGTGCTGGAGGTGATCAAGAGCATCGCCGGGCAGACCAACCTGCTGGCGCTCAACGCCGCCATCGAGGCGGCGCGGGCCGGGGAGCAGGGGCGTGGCTTCGCGGTGGTGGCCGACGAGGTACGCACGCTGGCCAAGCGCACGCAGCAGTCGACCGAGGAAATCGACCAGATGATCTCACGCCTGCAGGGCGGGGTGGAGGCGGCGGTGCGGGCGATGGACAGCAGTCACCAGATGGCGGCGGGCACCGTGGGGCAGTCGCAGCAGGTGCAGCAGGCGCTGGTCAACATTCTGGGGGCGATGGGCAGCATCGTGGAGCAGAACCAGCAGATTGCGGCGGCAGTGGAGCAGCAGACGGCGGTGGCGCATGACATCGACCTGAACATCGTGCAGATCAACCGCGCGGCTGAGCACACCACCGAGGGCGCGCACCAGACCGAAGATGCGAGCCGGCAGCTGTCGGCGCAGGTGATGGAGTTGAAGCAGTTGATCGGGGCGTTCAGGGTCTGAGCGAGGGCTGGGCCCTTCGCCGGCAAGGCGCAGGGGCGGTATTACCAGCCAAACAGCTCGCAGGCATTGCGCGTGCTGGCCTCGGCCAGCACCTGGGGCGCAACCCCCATCACCTCAGCCAGTGCCACGGCAATCTGCGGCAGGTGCACAGGGCTGTTGCGCACCCCGGCGTACATCGCCGGGGCCATGTCCGGCGAGTCGGTCTCCAGCACCACGCCGTCCAGCCCCAGGCGCGGCAGCACCTTGCGCAGGCGCAGCGCCTGGGGCCAGGTGGCCGCACCGCCCAGGCCCAGCCTGAACCCGAGGCGGCGGTACTCGCGGGCCTCCTCGTAGCTGCCGGCAAACGCATGCACGATGCCGCCACGCGCCAGCTTGAAGCGCTTGAGCCGGGCGATCACGTCGGCATGGCTGCGCCGTACATGCAGCAGCGCCGGCAGGTCGAAGTCCACCGCCAGCTGCAACTGGGCCTCGAACAGCGCCTGCTGGCGCTCGCGGTCCAGCTCGGCCACGTAGTAGTCCAGGCCGAACTCGCCCACCGCGCACAGCTGCCGGTCGCCACGCAGGCGGCTCAGCCAGTCGCCCAGCGCCAGCAGGTGTTCCGGGCGATGCTGTTCCAGGTACACCGGGTGCAGGCCGAACGCCGCATACAGCTGCGGATCGCTCTTGACCAGCTCCCATACCCGCTGCCAGTTGTCCTGGTACACCCCCAGCACCACCATGCGCTCGACCCCGGCGCGGCGCGCCTGCCCCAGCACTTCACTGCGGTCGGCATCGAAGTCGGGAAAGTCCAGGTGGGTGTGTGTGTCTACCAGGCGCATGGTCAGGCCTTGAAGAGGCGTTGCTTGAAGGTGCGCGCCACCGCGTGCACACCCGGCGTGTAGTGCTGCTTCTCCACCGCCTCCAGCGCCAGGCGCAGGGCGGTTTCGGCCATCAGGCCGTGCTGCTGGGCCATGGCGTTGACCGGCAGGGGCAGGAAGTCCAGCAACTGGTTGTCACCGAAGGTGCCCAGGTGCAGGCTGCGCGATGCTGGCGGGCGGGTCTGCAGCACATCGAAAACGCCTTGCAGCAGTACATAGGAGGTGGTCACCAGTGCGTCGGGCAGGCGCCCCAGGTCGGCCAGCAGCTCGCTCATCAGGCGGCGCCCGCACTCGCGGCTGAAGGCTTCGCCCTGGTGCTGGCTGGCCCGTCCGTCGAAGCCTTGCAGGGCCTGGTCGAAACCACGTGCGCGAGCGCGGCTGACGCTCAGCTCCGGGCGTGCGCCAATCAGTGCGATATGCGCCGGGGCGCTTTCGAGCAGGCTGCGGGTCAGGTGCAGGCAGGCATGCTCGTCGTCGCTGACCACCGAGCAGAACTGCGCCGGGTCCAGGCTGCGGTCGATGCCGATGATCGGCAGGCCGTTGGCCTGCAGCGTGCGGTAGCTGTCGTCGTCTTCGGGCAGGCAGCTGGCGACGAACAGGGCGTCGCAGCGCCGTGCGCGAAACAGCTGCTGCAACTGGCGCTCGCTGTCGGGCTGGTCGTCGCTGCTGGCGATCAGCAGCTGGTAGCCCTGGGCCCTTGCGCCTTGTTCCAGTTGCTTGGCAATGCGCGCATAGCTGGGGTTTTCCAGGTCTGGCAGGATGAAGCCAAGGGTGCGCGTGTGACGGCTGCGCAGCCCGGCCGCCTGCGGGTTGGGCGTGAAGCCATGGGCCTCGACCACCGCACGCACACGCTCTACCGTGCTGCTGCTGATGCGTTGCTGTTCGGCCTTGCCATTGATGACATAACTGGCAGTGGTAACGGACACACCGGCCAGACGGGCGATATCGCTGAGTTTCACCGAATTTTCCTTGTTATTACCGGGGTTGGCTGCAGAGCCTGACCGGGTATTGTCGCCGATTGCGAAGCATCGGCGCAGACGACCATTGTCGCAATTGTCCGACAAAATGGGGCTTTCATTGTTCGCAGGTTATCGAGTAACGTGCACGCTATTCTAGGTTAAACGATTCAGCAGGCGATTTTTCTGCCGTGGCCTTCGCCTGCGCCCGGCCCTGCGAAGTGTCGGGTGCTGCTAAATTCACAACAATACCTCGGCGCCGGCCCGGCGCTGCAAAGGAGAGGTTCATGCTCGAGCTCACCATAGAGCAGATTTCCATGGGCCAGTCGGCTGTGGACAAGACCGCCGCGCTGCAGCTGCTGGCCGAGCGCCTGGTGGCCGACGGGCTGGTGGCCGAGGGCTACCTGGCCGGGCTGCAGGCGCGTGAAGCCCAGGGCTCGACCTTTCTCGGCCAGGGCATCGCCATCCCCCACGGTACCCCGCAGACCCGCGAGCTGGTGCATGCCACCGGCGTGCGCCTGTTGCAGTTCCCCGAGGGCGTGGACTGGGGCGACGGGCAGATCGTGTACCTGGCCATCGGCATCGCCGCGCGCTCCGACGAGCACCTGCGCCTGCTGCAATTGCTCACCCGCGCGCTGGGCGAGACCGACCTGGCCCAGGCGCTGCGCCGGGCCGGCAGCGCCGAGGCGTTGCTCAAGCTGCTGCAGGGGGCGCCGCAGGAGCTGGCACTGGATGCACAGATGATCGGCCTGGGTGTGCCCGCCGAGGATTTCGAAGAGCTGGTATGGCGTGGCGCCCGCCTGCTGCGCCGCGCCGATTGCGCCGGCAATGGCTTTGCCGCCGTGCTGCAGCAGGTCGAGGCGCTACCCCTGGGCGATGGCCTGTGGTGGCTGCACAGCGAGCAGACCGTGCGCAAGCCGGGCCTGGCGTTCGTCACCCCGCAGCGGCCGCTGCGCTACCTGGGCCAGCCGCTCAACGGCCTGTTCTGCCTGGCCAGCCTGGGCGCGGCGCACCAGGCCCTGCTCGAACGCCTGTGTACCCTGCTGATCGAAGGTCGGGCGCAGGAGCTGTTTCGCGCTACCAGCAGCCGTGCGGTGCTGGAGGTGCTGGGCGGCGAGCTGCCGGCCGACTGGCCCAGCGTTCGCGTCGGCCTGGCCAATGCCCACGGCCTGCATGCGCGCCCGGCCAAGGAGCTGGCGCAACTGGCCAAGGCCTTCGAGGGCGAGGTGCGCGTGCGCGTGGTCGACAGCGGCGAGGCCGCCGTGTCGGTCAAGAGCCTGAGCAAGTTGTTGAGCCTGGGCGCACGCCGTGGCCAGGTACTGGAGTTCATTGCCGAGCCGAGCGTGGCCGACAGCGCGCTGCCGGCGTTGCTGGCGGCGGTGCAGGCCGGGCTGGGCGAAGCGGTCGAGGCGCTGGCACCGGTGAGCGAGGTAGCGGCGCCCCAGGTGCTCGAGCCGGTGCTGAGCGCGCCGCTGCCGGGCACGCAGGTCCAGGGCGTGGCCGCATCGCCGGGCATCGCCTGCGGCCCGGCGCATGTGCAGGTGCTGCGCCATTTCGACTACCCGCTGCGGGGCGAGTCGCCGGTGATCGAGCGCGACCGCCTGCAACGTGCCCTGGCCGCGGTGGCCAGTGAGCTCGAAGCGCTGATCCGGCGCAGCCCGGCCAAGGCCATCCGCGAGATCTTCGTCACTCACCAGGAAATGCTCAGCGACCCGGGGCTGGGCGATGAAGTCGAGCTGCGTCTGCTCCAGGGCGAAAGCGCCCCAGCGGCCTGGATGACCGTGATCGAGGCCGCAGCGCGGCAGCAGGAGGCCTTGCACGACGCCCTGCTGGCCGAACGCGCCGCCGACCTGCGCGACGTGGGCCGCCGTGTGCTGGCCACCCTGTGCGGGGCCGCCGAGGTGGCGGAGCCGCAACAGCCCTATGTGCTGGTGATGGACGAAGTCGGCCCGTCCGATGTGGCGCGCCTCGATCCGGCGCGGGTGGCCGGGATTCTCACCGCACGGGGTGGCGCCACCGCGCACAGCGCGATCGTGGCGCGGGCATTGGGCATCCCGGCGGTGGTGGGGGCCGGCGCGGCGGTGCTGCTGATCGCCGCCGGCACCGAGCTGTTGCTGGACGGCCAGCGTGGACGCCTGACCGTGGCCCCGGCGGCGGACGAGCTGCAGCGCGCCCTGGCCGAGCGCGAGCAGCGCGAACAGCGCCTGCAGGCGGCCCGGGCGCGTCGCCTGGAACCTGCCGTGACCCGCGACGGGCATGCCGTGGAAGTGTTCGCCAACATCGGTGAAAGCGCGGGTATCGAACAGGTGATCGACCTGGGCGCGGAAGGCATCGGCCTGCTGCGCACCGAGCTGATCTTCATGGCCCATCCACAGGTGCCCGACGAGGCCACCCAGGAAGCCGAGTACCGCCGTGTGCTCGACGGCCTGCAGGGCCGGCCGCTGGTGGTGCGCACCCTGGATGTGGGGGGCGACAAGCCGTTGCCCTACTGGCCCATCGCCAAGGAGGAAAACCCGTTTCTGGGGGTACGCGGCATTCGCCTGACCCTGCAACGGCCGCAGGTCATGGAAAGCCAGTTGCGCGCCCTGTTGCGCGCGGCGGGCGAGCGACCGCTGCGCATCATGTTCCCGATGGTCGGGCAGGTGGAGGAGTGGCGCCAGGCCCGAGCAATGGTCGAGCGCCTGCGCCGGGAGATCCCGGTCGGCGACCTGCAGGTGGGCATCATGATCGAGGTGCCTTCGGCCGCGCTGCTGGCACCGGTGCTGGCGCCGGAGGTGGACTTCTTCAGCGTCGGCACCAACGACCTGACCCAGTACACCCTGGCCATCGACCGCGGCCACCCGAGCCTGTCGGCCCAGGCCGATGGCCTGCACCCGGCGGTGCTGCAGCTGATCGACATCACCGTGCGCGCCGCGCATGCCCACGGCAAGTGGGTGGGCATCTGCGGGGAACTGGCCGCCGACCCCCAGGCGGTGGCGGTGCTGGTGGGGCTGGGCGTGGATGAACTGAGCGTGGCGGCGCGCAGCATTGCCGAGGTCAAGGCGGTGGTGCGCGAACTGAATTTTGAACAGGCCCGGCAACTGGCGCGTGATGCGCTGGTGCAGGGCAGTGCCGCCGATGTGCGCGCACGGGTGGAGATGCATTGATGGCACGGATACTCACACTGACCCTCAACCCGGCGCTGGACCTTACCGTCAGCCTCGCCACCCTGCAGCCCGGCGCGGTCAACCGCAGCCACGCGCAGCACAGCCACGCGGCGGGCAAGGGCCTGAACGTGGCGCAGGTGCTGGCCGACCTGGGGCATTCGGTGACGGTGGGCGGCTTCCTGGGCCAGGACAACCTGCAGCCCTTCGAGGCCCTGATGGCCCGTCGCGGCTTTGCCGATTGCTTCGTGCGGGTGCCCGGCGAAACCCGCAGCAACCTCAAGCTGGTGGAGGGCGATGGCCGGGTCACCGATATCAACGGCGTGGGCCCGCAGGTCGACGAACACGCCCAGGGCGAGCTGCTGGCTCGCCTGCAGCACCTGGCCAGCGGGCATGACGCGGTGGTGGTGGCCGGCAGCCTGCCGCCGGGTGTGAGCCCGCAGTGGCTGCAGATGCTGCTGGCGTGGTTCAAGTCGCTGGGCCTGAAGGTGATCCTGGACAGCAGTGGTGCGGCCTTGATCGCCGGGCTCAAGAGCGCGCCGTGGCTGGTCAAGCCCAATACCGACGAACTGGCCGAGGCGCTGGGCCGCCCGCTGCACAGCATTGCCGAGCAGCAGGCCGCTGCCCGCCAGTTGATCGACCAGGGCGTCGAGCATGTGGTGGTGTCCCAGGGCGAGCAGGGGGTGATCTGGTTCCGGCGCGACGGCGCCCTGCAGGCGCTGCCGCCCCAGGTGATGGTGGCCAGCACGGTGGGCGCGGGCGATTCGTTGCTGGCCGGCATGCTGCACGGCCTGCTCAATGCCGAGCCTGCCGCGCAGACCTTGCGCCGCGCCACCGCGATTGCCGCCCAGGCCGTGACCCAGATCGGCTTCGGCATCGGCGACCGCGTGCAACTGGCGCAGCTCGAAGATGCCGTCCGGGTGCAGATTCCCCACGCTCGACAAGAGGGTGAACAATGAAGATCGCCATCGTCACCGCCTGCCCCAACGGCCAGGTGTCCAGCCTGCTCAGCGCGCGCCTGCTGGATGCGGCCGCGCAGCGCCAGGGCTGGAGCACCAGTGTCGAGGTGCACGATCCCGACCATCCCGAGCGCCAGCTTTCGCCGGCAGTGATCGCCGCCGCCGACTGGGTGCTGGTGATCAGCACCGGCCCGTTCGACCTGCAGCGCTTTGCCGGCAAACGCCTGTTCCAGAGCACTCCGGCCCAGGCCCTGCAGGATGTGGAGAGCTTTCTGCGCCTGGCCGCCGAACAGGCCCAGGTGCACCACCCCGAAGCCGTGGCGCCTGCGCCGGCCGCAGCGGGGGCGGTGAAGAAGATCGTTGCGGTCACTGCCTGCCCCACCGGGGTGGCGCACACCTTCATGGCCGCCGAAGCCTTGCAGCAGGCGGCGCGGCAACTGGGTTATCAACTGGCCGTCGAAACCCAGGGCTCGGTGGGGGCACGCACCCCGCTGAGCGCCGCGGCCATCGCCGAAGCCGACGTGGTACTGCTGGCCGCCGATATCGAAGTGCCCACCGAGCGCTTCGCCGGCAAGCGCATCTACCGCTGTGGCACCGGCGTGGCCCTCAAGCAGGCCCAGGCCACCTTGAACAGGGCGCTGGCCGAAGGTCGCGAAGAGCGTGCCGCCGGCAGCGCCGGCACCGCACCTGCACGCAGTGAAAGGGCTGGGGTGTACAAGCACCTGCTGACCGGGGTGTCGTTCATGTTGCCGATGGTGGTGGCAGGCGGGTTGCTGATCGCCCTGGCATACATGTTCGGGCTCGATGCCTACAAGGAGCCGGGCACCCTGGCCGCCGCCCTGCGCCAGATCGGCGAAGACGCCGCATTCAAGCTGATGGTGCCGCTGCTGGCCGGCTACATCGCCTATTCGATTGCCGACCGCCCGGGCCTGGCGCCGGGCATGATCGGCGGGCTGCTCGCCAGTTCGCTGGGCGCCGGCTTCATCGGCGGCATCGTCGCAGGCTTCGTGGCCGGCTACGCGGCCAAGGCGATCAGCCACTGGGTCCGCCTGCCCAGCAGCCTGGAGAGTCTCAAGCCGATCCTGATCATCCCGCTGCTGGCCAGCCTGTTCACCGGCCTGGTGATGATCTACGTGGTGGGCAAGCCGGTGGCCGGCATGCTCGATGGCCTGACGCATTTTCTCGACAGCATGGGCACTGCCAACGCGGTGCTGCTGGGCATACTGCTCGGCGCCATGATGTGCGTGGACCTGGGCGGGCCGGTGAACAAGGCCGCCTATGCCTTCTCGGTGGGCCTGCTGGCCAACCAGAGCATGGCGCCGATGGCCGCGACCATGGCCGCCGGCATGGTGCCGCCGATCGGCCTGGGCATCGCTACCTTCCTGGCGCGACGCAAGTTCGCCCAGAGCGAGCGCGAGGCCGGCAAGGCGGCGCTGGTGCTGGGCATGTGCTTCATTTCGGAGGGGGCGATCCCGTTCGCGGCCAAGGACCCGCTGCGGGTGATCCCCGCCAGCGTGGTCGGCGGTGCACTGACCGGCGCGCTGTCGATGTATTTCGGTTGCAAGCTGATGTCGCCCCACGGCGGGCTGTTCGTGATGCTGATTCCGAACGCGATCAACCACGCCCTGCTGTACCTGCTGGCCATCGCCGCCGGCAGCCTGCTGACCGCTGTGGTGTACGCGGTGCTCAAGCGCAGGGACGTGGCCGAGCTGGCACTGGAGCCGGCCAAGGTCTGATCAGGGGCGTGGGCGCGGGTGCTTCTTGCGCAGCGGTTCGAGCAGGTCGGCCAGGCCGTTGTGGTCGACCTCGTGCATCAGCGCCAGCAGCCCGCCCAGTTCGCCCTTGGGAAAGCCCTGGCGGGCGAACCAGTTGAGGTAGTGGCCGGGCAGGTCGGCGATCAGCCGGCCCTGGTACTTGCCATAGGGCATTTCGCGGGTGACCAGCAGTTCGAGTGTCTCGGGAGTCATGGGCTCGGCGCAGCAGTGCAGGAAAGGCCCGACAATACATGCAATCTGCACGAGACCAAAGGTCCGTTCATGCAAAACGCTGCTTGGGGAAGGTTCAAAATTTTTATAAGTTGTTGATTTTAAAAGATTTAATTTTTAAAGAAAAGCTGGCATGAACACTGCTCCTGTACTACGCAACCACCCTCATGCAAAGGAGCACTGTCATGACCAACGTGAACAAAGACGTTATTTCGGTTCTGAACAACCTCATCGAGTACAGCAAGGATGGCGAGAAGGGCTTCAAGACTTCTGCCGAGGATGCCAAGAACCCGGACCTGAAGGCGTTCTTCCTGCAGCGTGAAGGCGAATGCCGTAGCGCCGCCGCAGATCTGCAGCAGCACGTGCGTTCCCTGGGCGGCGACCCGGAAACCACCACCAGCCTCAGCGGTGACATGCACCGCGCCTGGGTCAACCTCAAGTCTTCGCTGACCAGCAACGACGACAAGGCGGTGCTGGAAGAAGTGGAGCGCGGTGAAGACCACGCCCTCAAAGCCTACAAGGATGCCCTGGAAAAACTGGCCAAGCTGAATGTACCGGCAGGTGACCCGGCATATGCCCTGGTCGAGCGCCAGTACCATGGCGTGCAGCGCAACCATGACCAGGTCAAGGTGCTGCGCGACGCGGCCCGCGCACGTTCCTAACCGGCGTACACCTCTACCCGGTTGCGCCCGTTGCGCTTGGCGCAATACAGCGCATCGTCCGCACAGCCCAGCAAGGTCGAAAGATCCTGCTGGGCTTCTGGCGTCTGCAGGCCCACGCCAATGCTGACGGTCACCGGGTGCTGGTCGTCGCCGAACGGCGGCAGTGCCTCGACGCTGCTGCGGATACGTTCGGCCAGGGTCAGCACGCCGTTGAGGTCGGTCTCGGGCACGATGACCAGAAACTCCTCCCCGCCATATCGCGCAGCCAGGTCCGCCGGGCGGCGGATGCTGTGCGCGATCGTCGTCGCCACCTGGCGTAGCGCTTCGTCCCCGCCCTGGTGACCGTGGCGTTCATTGAACGCCTTGAAGTGGTCCACATCCACCATCAGTACCGCCAGCGGCCGCTGGCTGCGCTGGGCACGTGCCCATTCGCGGCGCAGTACCTGGTCGAGCTGACGACGGTTGGCCAGCCCCGTGAGGCTGTCGGTGGCTGCCAGTTCGGCCAGGCCCTGCTCGGCGCTGTGGCGCCTGCGCAATTCGCGCCCCAGCAGCAACGACAGCCAGAGGATGCCGATGCACAACAGGCCGGTAGCGATACTGACCACCAGTGCGGTACGCCGCCACGAGCCATAGACCTCGTCGGTGGACAAGGCCACCACCACCAACAGCGGCAGGTCGTCCACCCGTGAAAAGGTGTACAGGCGATGCTTGCCGTCCAGGCTCGAACGCGCAGTGAAGCTGCCGTTGCCCTGGGCCATTGCGCGCTTGAAGTTGGGTTGCTCGGACAGGTCGGCGCCGATCAGCGGGTCGCTGGGCAGCGAAGGGTGGCGGGCGAGCATCACGCCGTCGCTGTTGAACAGGTTGACGCTGCTGTCGCGGCCGATGTCCAGGCGCTGGAACAGCTCGCTGAAGTAGGCCAGGCGCAGGGCGCCTGACGCGATACCGGCGAAGGCCCCATCGGCATCGTTGATGCGCCGGCTGAAACTGATGCACCAGTCCAACTCGCCCAGGCGTGCCTTGAATGGCGGGCTGATGACCAGGCCCAGGCCGGGGTTGTCGCGATGGGCCTGGAACACCCTGCTGTCGGCAAAGTTGGCGCTGCGTGGCACCACGCTGGTGGAGTCGGCCGCCACGTTGCCGTTGCGGTCCAGCCACAGGATGTCGCCGCGTAACGGCACGGTGAAGGCCTGGTTGAACAGCAGTTGCTGGCGCAGCGGCGCGGCCACGCTGGCCAGCTCAGGGCGCTGGATGGCCCAGATCAGTCCGTGCAGCGACAGGTCGTAGAGCTCGACGTTGCGCACGATGTCGGTGTCGATCAACTGCACGATATTGCTGGCCGAGCGTGCGGCCGCCTGGCCCACGTTGGCTTTTTCGCGTACCAGCAGGAAAGTCACGATGGTGATGATGGCCAGAACCGCCAGGCAACTGCCCAGGTTAAGGATCAACTCCGGATGAGTCCTGTACAGGGTCGGGCGCTGGGGCGGAAGGCGCGAAGGCATGATGGAGGTGATTCGTACCGCTGTCGTTGAAAGGGCAGGTGCGAGGCGGCGGTATTCTAGGCGGGTGCAGATTGTCGGACAAGCTGTTGCTGGTGCCGATTGATGTACGGCATCTTGGGGCTATTTGCAGGAAAAGAGCCTGCATCCTGCAAGCTCTTTGGCGCATGGCGGTGGGATCAGAAGACGTTGAGCGGGTATTCGACGATCACGCGGTATTCGTCCACATCGTTGTCGACCTGGGCGTAGCCCTGGCTGCCACGGTGCGAGGCC
This sequence comes from Pseudomonas sp. 8209, assembly GCF_028682105.1. Lineage (NCBI taxonomy): Bacteria > Pseudomonadati > Pseudomonadota > Gammaproteobacteria > Pseudomonadales > Pseudomonadaceae > Pseudomonas > Pseudomonas sp. 8209. Next base: position 87,062 of record NZ_JANIAH010000010.1, on the reverse strand, counting down.
CAGCGCAGCAGCACGCTGAGGTCCTTGAGGGAGCCTTGCTGGAAGACGTAGGCCAGGTCCATGTCGCGTTCCCAGTGGCGCGCATTGTCGCCGTCGGCGCTGTACCAGTTGCTGTAGCCGGCGCTGGCCGGGTCGACCTTGCTCAGGTCCAGCTTGCCGCGCGAGTACGACACGGCGGTGGTCAGGCCGGGCATGCCGACGCCGGCGAAGTCATAGGCGTACTTGAGTTTCCACGAACGCTCGCCAGGCCCGTTGAAGTCCGAATACATCTGCGAGTTGTCCAGGTACACGCTGTCGCCCAGGGTGATGTAGTCGAACGGCGTGTTGCCGTTGACCCGCTGGTACACCGCAGTGACGGTGTGGTTACCCACGCCGAGCGCCAGATGCAGGCTGTAGGTGTTGTTGTCGATGCTGCCCAGCAGCGCATCGCCGGTGTCCTGGGTGTGGTAATAGTGCAGGCCGGGGTTGAGGCTGACGCCGTCGGCGAGCTGCCAGGTGTAGTCCAGGTCCAGGTAGTACTGGTTCCACACGTCCTTGAGTTCGGCGGCGTACAGGCTGCTGGTAAAACCTTCGACCGGTGCCCAGGCTGCGCCGGCCCAGTTCAGGTGACGGCTTTCGCGGTCATCTGGCAGGTTGCCGTAGGTAGCGCCGATGCGCTTGTGGCCGCTCTGGTTGTAGAGCTTGGTGAAGCTGGCCTGGCCGCCTTCCAGTTGCAGCCCGTCGATGCTGTTGTTGGTCAGGCTGACGCCGCGGAAGGTCTGCGGCAGCATGCGCGTTTCGCCACCGGCGATCACCGGGTTGGTCAGGAACAGGTCGCCGGCACGCAGTACGGTGTCGAAGGCCTTGAGCTTGATGGCAGCGCCGGCATTGGAGAACGAATCCGGGGCCTTGCCCAGTTCGCCATCGTCCTTGTAGTGGTAGGGCAGGATGCTCGAACCCGCCGTACCGCCACCGCCGTCGAGCTTGAGGCCGAGCATGGCATGGGCATCCAGACCAAAGCCCACGGTGCCCTGGGTGAACCCGGACTCGAACTTGCCGATGAAGCCCTGGCCCCATTCACGGTTGTCGTGGTTGCCGCGCTGCAGCTGGTTGCGGTTGAGGTAGTAGTTGCGGCTGAGCACGTCGAGGTGCGCACCTTCGACGAAGCCTTCGGCCTCGTCGGCCTGGGCGTGCAGGGGCATCGTTGCAGCCAGCGCAACGAACAGCGGGGTCAAGCGAAACGCGTGGATCACCGGTGTGGACTCCTTGAGGTGAGGGATGCAGCTTTTTATTGTGCGAAGCGGTGTTTTCTTGTGAGGACACATCTCTGGCCGCAGAACCTTTTGTCCAGGCCAAAAAAAAGCCGCTGATAGCAGCGGCTTTGAAAGACGGCCACGCAGGCGAACACGTCGCCAGCGCAGCAGTCGAGGGAATAGGAGAGAGGCAGAGGCAGCGTATCAGCTGTCTTTGTCGGCACTCGCAGAACCTTTGGACGCGGTCTGCTCCAGGTTTTTGGCGTGGTCCTGCTGCTGGGCGAGGGCTTCGCGGCCTTGCTGCGCGGCAGCGGCGCGGGCGGCGTACTGCGCCACGAAAGCAGGGGACTCCTCGGCCATGGCCAGGGGCGAGAGCAATACGGACGACAGGACGAAAATACTGGCAATACCCATACTGTTGGACATTTGAAGCTACCTTCTTGCATAGCAAGCTATCTATTTGGTGTGGGTACGATAGTCCTCGGTGGGGGGTTGAAACAGAGGGGATTGGGCAATGCACTGTTGCATTTCGGGCAACAGTCGAGCGCAGCGATGGGGGCTTCAGGCCGGCAACAGAATCCCGAAGGTATTGGCCCCCGCCTGGCTGCGGGCAAACACGCTGCCGCCATGCATCAGCGCAATCGCCTTGACGATCGCCAGCCCCAGCCCATGGTTGCCCACGGCGCTGTTGCTGCGCGCGGCATCCACCCGGTAGAAGCGCTCGAACAGGCGAGGCAGGTGCACGGCCTCGATGGCCGGGCCCGGGTTGCTCACGGCAATGCATACCTGCTCGCCCTGACGCTCGATATGCACCTGGATCACCTGCTGGCGGGCCGTGTGCTGCACCGCATTGTTGAGCAGGTTGATCAGCGCCCGGCGCAACTGCGCCTTCTCGATGCGCGCCCGTGCATCGCCGCTGACCTGCACCCGTACCTGGGCGTCCTCGAGGATGTAGTCCAGGTAGTCCAGGGTGGTCGCCACTTCCTCGGCCAGCGAGCTGCTGGTCAGCGCTGTGGCCTTGTTGCCCTGGTCGGCACTGGCCAGGAACAGCATGTCGTTGACGATGCTGCGCAGCCGCTCCAGTTCCTCCAGGTTCGATTGCAGTACCTCGAAGTAATGTTCGGCGCTGCGACCGCGGGTCAGCGCCACCTGGGTCTGGCCGATCAGGTTGGTCAGGGGCGAGCGCAGCTCATGGGCCACGTCGGCATTGAACCCCTCCAGGCGTGAATAGGCCTGCTCGACCCGCTCCAGGGTGGCATTGAAGGTGCCGGCGAACTGTTGCAGCTCTGGCGGCAGGTCGGCCGCATACAGGCGTGCGCTCAGGTGCGGTGGCGCCAGTTGCTGGGCCTCGGCCGACAGCGCCCGCAGCGGCCGCAGGCCGATGCGGGCAGCCCAGTAGCCCAGGGCCGAGGCCAGCAGCACGCCGATCACCGCCAGGCTGATCAATGCCCCCAGCAGGGTGTGCTGGGTGTGCCAGAAGGTTTCGGTATCGATGCCGAGCAGAAAGCGCAGGGCAGGGCGCCGGTCCAGCGCCGGCAGCTCGCTCACCAGCACCTTGTACGGGTACGGCCGGCCCTCCATCTGCAGGTCGCGCATGCCCAGCGGGCCGGCGGCAAAGTCGCGTAGCGCGGCGTCGGGCTGGCCGTACTCGTAGTGCGCGTCGCCACTCACCACCCAGAAGCGGATACGCCGGTCTTCCTCGCCCAGCAGGTTGAGCTTGTTGGTGATCTTGGCCCAGTGCTCCCGGGTGCCATAGCGGGTCAGCGCCGATTCCAGCACGCTGTAGCGGGCGTCCAGCTCGGCCTCCGGCAGCAGGTCGAGGCTGCGGTCGACCTGTTTGTACAGGGCACCGCCGATCAGCAGGAACACGCCCAGCGCCACCAGGCTGAACAGCAGGCTCAGGCGCAGGGCGATGGAGTTAGTGCGCACGGCTTTCCAGTACATAGCCCATGCCTCGGATGGTGTGCAGCAGCTTGGTCTCGAACGGGCCGTCGAGCTTGGCGCGCAGGCGCTTGATGGCGACCTCCACCACGTTGGCGTCGCTGTCGAAGTTGATGTCCCACACCAGCTCGGCAATCGCGGTCTTGGACAGGATCTCGCCCTGGCGGCGCGCCAGCACGCTGAGCAGCGAGAACTCCTTGGCGGTCAGTTCCAGGCGCTGGCCGGCGCGGCTGGCCTTGCGGCTGATCAGGTCCACCCACAGGTCCGCGACCTGGATCTGCACCGGCTCGTGCCCGCCGCTGCGGCGGGTCAGCGCCTGCAGGCGCGCCACCAGTTCGAGGAACGAGAACGGCTTGCCCAGGTAGTCGTCGGCGCCTTCGCGCAGGCCGCGGATGCGGTCTTCGACGCGCTCGCGGGCGGTGAGCATGATCACCGGGGTCTGCTTGCGTGCACGCAGGGCGCGCAGTACGCCGTAGCCATCCAGGCCCGGCAGCATCACGTCGAGCACGATCACCGAGTAGTCGCCCTCGAGGGCCAGGTGCAGGCCCTCGATGCCGTCCGGGGCGAGGTCCACGGTAAAGCCTTGTTCGGTGAGGCCGCGATGCAGGTAGTCGGCGGTCTTCTGTTCGTCTTCGATAATCAGCACGCGCATGGTCGGCTCTCAGTTCTCGATCGGCCGGGCCGCCGGCAGGTCGTTGCGGCGGCGGTGGAACAGGCGCTCCAGGGCCAAGTATATGACCGGCGTGGTGAACAGTGTCAGCGCCTGGCTGACCAGCAGCCCGCCCACCACCGCGATGCCCAGCGGCTGGCGCAGCTCGGCCCCGGCCCCGGCGCCGAGCATCAGTGGCACCGCGCCCAGCAGGGCGGCCAGGGTGGTCATGATGATCGGACGAAAGCGCGTCAGGCACGCCTCGTGGATCGCCGCCTCTGGCGCAAGCCCGCGCTGGCGCTGGGCCTCCAGGGCAAAGTCGATGAGCAGGATGCCGTTCTTCTTGACGATGCCGATCAGCAGCACCACGCCGATCAGGCCCATGATGGTGAAGTCCTGGCCCATCAGCCACAGCAGCGCCAGTGCGCCAAGGCCCGCCGAAGGCAGGGTGGAGATGATGGTCAGCGGGTGCACGAAGCTCTCGTAGAGCACCCCCAGAATGATGTACACCGCCACCAGCGCGGCCAGGATCAACCACGGCTGGCTCGACAGCGAACTCTGGAAGGCCTGGGCCGCGCCCTGGAAGGTGCCGATGATCGAGGCCGGCATGCCCAGCTCGCGCTGGGTGCGTTCGAGGATGCTCACCGCATCGCCCAGGGCTACCCCCGGTGCCAGGTTGAACGACAGGTTGGCGGCCGGGAACAGCCCGTCGTGGCTGATCGACAGCGGCCCGGTGCTGGGCGCCGCGACCTTGGCCAGCGCCGCCAGCGGCACCATCTCGCCACTGAGGGGCGAGCGCAGGTAGAAGTAGGCCAGGCTCTCGGCCTTGCCACGCTGGCGTGCATCGATTTCCAGGATCACCTTGTACTGGTTGGTCTCGGTCTGGAACTCGCTGATCTGACGCTGGCCGAAGGCGTCGTACAGCGCCTGGTCGACGTCGGCGGTGGTCAGGCCGAAACGCGCGGCGGCCTGGCGGTCGATGTCGATGCGGGTCACGCTGGCGCCCAGTTGCAGGTCGTTGGACAGGTCGCGGAACGCCGGGTTGGCGTGCAGACGTTCGGTCAGGCGCTGGGTCCACAGGTTGAGTGCCGGGCCGTCGTTGCTCTTGAGCACGTACTGGTACTGGCTGCGGCTGGGCCCGGAGCTGAGGTTGATGTCCTGCCCGGCCCGCAGGTACAGCACCAGGCCCGGCACCTGGGCGGCCTTGGGGCGCAGCCGGTCGATGAACTCGCTGGCCGACACATCGCGCTGGGCAGGGTCCTTGAGGGCGATCCAGAAGCGCCCGTTGGCGATGGTCTGGTTGCTGCCGGTAACCCCCACCGAGTGCGAGAACGCGCGTACCGCAGGGTCGGCCTCGATGATCTTCGCCAGCGCCTGGTGCTTGCGCACCATGTCCGGGTACGACACGTCGGCCGCGGCCTCGGTGGTGCCGAGGATGAAGCCGGTGTCCTGCACCGGAAAGAAGCCCTTGGGAATGGCCACGTAGCCGCCGATGGCCAGGGCCAGGGTCACGAAGAACAGCCCGAGCATCAGCCGCTGGTGCGCCAGGGCCCTGACCAGCAGCCGATCGTAACCGGCCACCAGGCGTTCGCCGAAGGTCGGCGCGGCGTGCTCGGGGTGTTGCGGGCGGCGCATGAACAGCGCGCACAGGGTCGGCGCCAGGGTCAGCGAGACCACCACCGAAATCAGGATGGTGGAGGTGGCGGTGAGGGCGAACTCCTTGAACAGCCGCCCCACCACGCCCCCCATGAACAGCAGCGGAATGAACGCGGCCACCAGCGAGAAGCTGATCGAGACAACGGTGAAGCCGATCTCGCCGGCGCCCTTGAGGGCAGCCGTGCGGCTGTCGTCGCCGGCCTCCAGGTGCCGGTGGATGTTTTCCACCACCACGATGGCATCGTCCACCACAAACCCCACGGCGATGACGATGGCCACCAGGGTCAGGTTGTTCAGGCTGAAGCCGAACAGGTACATCAGCGCGAAGCTGGCCACCAGCGATACCCCCAGCACGCTGGAGACGATCAGCGTGGCCGACCACTGGCGCAGGAACAGCGCCATGACCGCGATCACCAGCAGCACGGCGATCAGCAGGGTGATCTCCACCTCGTGCAGCGAGGCGCGGATGGTCTGGGTGCGGTCGCTGAGCACCGACACCTGCACCGATGCCGGGAGCATTTCCTCCAGGTGCGGCAGCGCCTGCATGACCCGGTCCACGGTGTCGACGATGTTGGCCCCGGGCTGGCGGAACACCACCAGGTTGAGGCCTTCCTGGTCGCCGGACCAGGCTTTGACATAGGCGTTTTCGGCGCCGTTGATGACCGTGGCCACGTCCTTGAGGTGTACCGGGGCGCCGTCGCGGTAGGCGACGATGAGCTGGGCGTATTCATCGGGGTGGAACAGCTGGTCGTTGGTGGCCAGGGTCGACACGCTGCTGTCGCCGTACAGCGCGCCCTTGGCCAGATTGAGGCTGGTCTGCTGGATGGCCTGGCGCAGGTCGGCCAGGGTCAGGCCGATGGCGGCGAGTTTTTCCGGCTGGGCCTGCACGCGAATCGCCGGGCGCTGCTGGCCGGTGATGTTGACCAGCCCGACCCCGTCGATCTGGCTCAGCTGGCGTGCCAGCAGGGTTTCGGCGTAGTCGCTCAGTTCGTTGGCCGGCATCTGCGCGGAGCTGACGGTCATGATCAGCACCGGGCTGTCGGCCGGGTTGACCTTGCGCCAGGTGGGCAGGCTCGGCATGTCCTGGGGCAGGCGCGAGGAGGCGGTGTTGATCGCGGCCTGGACTTCCTGGGCGGCGGTGTCGATGTTCTTGTCGAGGGTGAACTGCAGGATCAGGCTGGTGGAGCCCAGTGCGCTGCTGGAGGTCATCTGGGTCATGCCGGGGATGGCGCTGAACTGCACCTCCAGCGGTGTGGCCACCGACGAGGCCATGGTCTCGGGGCTGGCGCCGGGCAGCTGCGCGCTGACCTGAATGGTGGGGAAGTCCGCTTCGGGCAGCGGTGCCACCGGCAACTGCGGGAACGCCACCACGCCCAGCAGCACCAGGGCGAAGGTCAGCAGCAGGGTGGCCACCGGGCGGTCGATGCACCACGCACTGATCGAGCTGCGCCCGCTCATGGCTGCACACCGCTGCCGGCAACATCGTCGCCGACGGGCGCGGCGGGCGGGGCTGCCAGCACCTCGACCCGGGCGCCGGGCCTGAGCCGCGACTGCCCGTCGGCCACCAGCGTGTCGTTGACCGCTACGCCGCTGATCACGTTGAGGTTGCTGTCCTGGTACAGCACCTTGACCGGCACCACCGCGACCTTGTCGCCCTCGACGCGGTACACGAAGTGCTGGTCGATGCCCCGCTGCACCACGCCGGGGGGCACCACCAGCGCATCGCGCTGGATGCTGGTCTGGATCTTCAGGCTCACCAGTTGCCCCGGCCACAGGCGGGCCTGGGCATTGTCGAACGCGGCCTTGGCGCGCAGGGTGCCGGTGTTGGCGGCGATCTGGTTGTCGATCAGGCTCAGGTGCCCTTCACCCAGCAGCAGGCCGCCGCTGTCGCCGTTGCCTTCGAGGTAGGCACGGATCGGCGCCGGGGGTTCGGCGGCCACCAGCCCCTGCAGGGTCGGCAGCCATTGCTGCGGCACGGCGAACTCCACCGCGATGGGGTCGATCTGGGTCACGCTGAACAGGCCCTGGGCGTCGCTGGTGCGCACCAGATTGCCTTCGTCGATGTTGCGAATGCCCACCCGTCCGGTGACCGGCGAGCGGATCTGGGTGTACGACAACTGCACCTTGGCCGCGGCGATTGCTGCCTGGTTGCCGAGGATGCTTGCCTTGAGCTGGTTGACCAGCGCCTGCTGCTGGTCGAGGGTCTGGCGCGAGATGCCATTGTCTTCGCTGAGCAGGCGGTAGCGCCTGAGGTCGACCTCGGCCACCTGCTGCTGGGCCTGGCTCTGGCCCAGTTGCGCCTGGGCCTGCTCGAGGCTGGCGCGGATGCTGCGGTCATCCAGGGTGGCCAGCAGGTCGCCGGCCTGCACCGACTGGCCCTCCTTGACCAGGATCCGGGTCAGCACGCCCTCCACCTGGGGGCGGATCTGCACGCTGTGCAGCGACTGCACCGCGCCGATGGCGCTGAGGTAGTGCGGCACATCCTGCTGCTGCACCTGGATCACACTGACCGGGGTGGCCACGGGCATGGCCGGTTGGCTGGCCGTGTGGCGACCGAAAGTCAGGTACAGCGCCAGGCCCAGCAGCAACGCTATCAGGCCGAAAAAAAACACTCGAGAGCTGGAAATTCGCATGCGTGCACGGCGCCAGGGCAGAAAAAGGAGGGCTGTCAGTAGGTTATAGCTGCTACTGGGGGTCAGCAGTGTGACGCCCACCTGTCAGCGCTGTCAGCTGGCAGATGGCCAAGTGCCAATAGTCTGCGCTGGATCAAGGTTTTACTAAATGTTGCCCCGTAGAGTCTCTCGCCCTGCCGCCCCTCCACCTATAAAAACGCGAGCGCTTTCGATGAAGAGCAATCTGCCTGTGACCGGCCGCAATGTAGATTACCCCGGTGACGCGAATATCCTTTCCACCACCGATCTGACCAGCGCCATTACCTATGCCAACGAGGATTTTCTCAAGGTCAGCGGGTTCGAGCGCGACGAGCTGATTGGCCAGTTGCACCATGTGGTACGCCATCCCGACATGCCTTCCCAGGCCTTTGCGCAGATGTGGCAGACCCTCAAGGCCGGCCGCTCGTGGATGGGGCTGGTGAAGAACCGCTGCAAGAATGGCGACCATTACTGGGTCAGCGCATTCGTGTCGCCGGTCACCAGCCAGGGCCAGACGGTGGAGTACCAGTCGGTGCGCACCAAGCCCACCCCGGCGCAGGTGGAGGCCGCCGAACGCTGCTATGCACGCTTGCGCCAGCAGCGCCCGTTGCCCTGGTGGCAACGCCTGCCGCGCCCTGGCCTGGCGTTGCAGCTGGGGCTGGGCACAGGCCTGGTGCTGGCAGTGGTGCTGGGCACCAGCCGCCTGCTGTTGCCGGCGCTGCCGTGGCAGTGGCTGCTGGAGCTGGTGGCCGCCGGTGGGCTCAGTGCGCTGCTGGTGTCGGTGCTGCTGCGCCCACTGGAACAACTACGGGTGCGGGCGCAGTCGATTGCCGACAACCCGTTGAGCCAGCAGCTGTATACCGGCAAGGCGGGCGCCGTGGGGCAGATCGAATTCGCCCTGCTGATGCTCGAGGCGCAGATCGGGGCGGTGGTGGGGCGCATTGGCGACACCTCGCAGCGCCTGGCCGGCCACACCGCAGAGCTGGCGCAGCACCTGCAGCACAGCCACACCACCACCCTGGGCCAGCAGGGCGAGGCCGATCAGGTGGCGGCGGCAATCAACCAGATGACCACCAGCGTGGCCGAGGTGGCCAGCAATGCCCAGCAGGCTTCGGAGGCCGCCGAGCATGCCGAGGATGCCACCCAGAATGGTCATCAGCTGGTGGACCGCAGCCGCAGCAGCATCCTCGAACTGGCCAGCGCACTGAGCGCTGCCACCGAGGTTATCCACACCCTGGAAGGCCACAGCATGGAAATTTCCGGAGTGCTGTCGGTTATCCACAGCATCGCCGAGCAGACCAACCTGCTGGCACTGAACGCGGCCATCGAGGCGGCGCGGGCGGGGGATCAGGGGCGTGGCTTTGCGGTGGTCGCCGATGAGGTGCGCGGCCTGGCCAAGCGCACGGCCGAGTCCACCGGCGAAATCCAGCGCATGATCAGCGCCTTGCAGCGCGGCACCCGCGATGCGGTGCAGGCCATGCACGAGAGCCGCGAGCATGCCGGGCAGAGCGTCGAGCAGGCGCAGCAGGCGGCGGTGGCGCTGGACGGCATCAGCCAGCAGGTCAACCAGATCAGCGAGATGAGCCTGCAGATTGCTGCGGCGGTGGAGCAGCAGAGCCTGGTCAGCGAAGATATCAACCGCAACATCATCAGCATTCGCCAGGCCAGCGAAGAGAGCGTGGTGGCCGGTCAGCACGGGCATGCCAACGCCAGCGACGTGGCCGGTCTGGCCGAAGACCTGCGGCGCCTGGCCGAGGAGTTCTGGCAGCGCCGCTAGGCGCCGCTCAGAAACCGATGAAGCTGTAGTGGCCAGCCGATGTGCTGCACACCCGGGCGCCGGCCTGATGCAGTTGCTCGACCAGTGCCGGGTTTTCCACGTGCAGGGTCCAGGGCGCCAGCGCGGCGTTGCCCGGGGCGTGCAGGGCGGCGTGCAGCGCCCCGGTGTCGGGCAGGTAGGCGGTGAAGCCGTTGCCCTTGAGCGCGCTGGTGGTGATGCCCAGTTGCTGGCAGATCTGCACTTTGGCGTGGATATCGTCGCGGTCGGCCTGGCGCGAGCGCTCGATCAGCTCGGCCAGTTGGCGGTCCATCAACTGGCTGCCGTGGATCAGTACCGGGCCGCGTTGCCAGGCTTCGGTCGGGCAGTCCTTGGCGTCGGGGCGCAACGGGATGTGCGGGTTGATTTCCATCGGGTAGATACGGCACACCAGCGGCCGGCGCTCATAGATGCGGCACAGGTTGTCGGCATCCAGATTGCGGCAGGCGCCGGGGTTGAACGCGGCGAAGGTGATGGCCACGTGTGCCTGGGTACTGCCGCAGGGCACGGCGCAGGCACGGCGGGTGGCGTGCTCGCGCTGGGCGTCGGGCAGGCCCAGGCCGTTGGCCAGAAAGGCTTCCACCAGCACGATGAGCTGGCCGCCATCTGCCACCCAGTGGCGCGCTTCGTCGAGGGTCAGGGGAACGTGGTGGCCATTGCAGCATTTGCCACAGCCGGTGCAGTCGAACTGGAGTGAGGTTGCAGCGCTGGTCACGGTTTGGCGGGGGTCCATTCGGTGATGAAGGCAGTCTTGCGCTGCTTGTCGAACAGGCACAGCTCGCTGCCTTTCTGGTTCTTCATGTGCTTTTGCGGGTAGTGGCCGCTGATCAGCAGGGCACTGTAGCCGACGCGGTCGTCGAACTCGGCCGGCTTGCTGGCGGGCCGGGCATCCTTGAACTGGCTGGCGGCGAGGCAGGCTCTGGTCAGGGCTTGTTCGTGGTCGGCCCAGGCCTGGTCGCTGGAGGCATGGGCGCCGAGGCTGAACAGGGCCAGCAGGGCGAAGGTGAGGGCTTTCATGATGGGCGGCTCATGAGGGGCAGGCCGCTGATTATGCCAGAGCGTCGATTTTTGCAGGAGCGGGAGCGTTTCAGCGTTTGTCCGGTTTTTTTCGCCGGCAAGGCCGGCTCCTACAAGGGTACGCGGTGCCTGTAGGAGCCGGCCTTGCCGGCGAAGGGGGGCGGCTCAGCGCTCGGCGAAAGCCACCGCCCGCGCTGCCACGATCAGGCAATCGGTGAGCTCCGGCGAGGAGAACTTGGTCAGCACCGCGTTCGCCCCTGCCAGCCGGGCTTTCTCGCTGTTCATCGCGCTGTCCAGCGAGGTGTGCAGCAGTACATAGAGGTGCTGGAAGTCAGGCGTTTCGCGCAGTGTGCGGGTGAAGGCGTAGCCGTCCATCTCGGACATCTCGATGTCCGAGACCACCACGTTGATCTCCCGGTCGGTGCCCTGCAGCTCCAGCAGGGTGTCGATGGCATCCTTGGCACTCTTGGCGGTGTGGCATTCCAGCCCCAGGCCGCGCAGGGTCAGCACCGACTGGTGGAGTGCCACATGGCTGTCATCGACCACCAGTATGTTGGTGGCCTGCAGAACGGCGGCGTCTTCGGGGTTCAGCTCGCTGCTGCTCACTTCACGCGGCGGCGGCGCAATGCCGTGAATGACCTTTTCGATGTCCAGCACCTGCACCAGCGTGCCGTCCACCTGGGTTACCCCGGTGATGAATGCCTTGCTGCTCGACCCGTAGGGCGGCGGCTTGATGTCGGTACTCAGGCAATGCACGATGCGGCTCACCGCCTGCACGTGCAGGCCCTGCTTGGAGCGGCTGATGTCGGTGACGATCAGGCAGCCGCCGTTGGGGTCTTCCAACGGGCGCTCGCCGATGGCGCGCGACAGGTCGATGACCGACAGCGAGTTGCCCCGCAGGGTGGCCACGCCTTTGACGTGCGGGTGCGATTCCGGGAGCTTGGTCAGGGGCGGGCAAGGGATGATCTCGCTGACCTTGAGCAGGTTGATTGCCATCAGCTTGCCGCTGCGCAGGGTGAACAGCAGCAGCGACAGCGAGTCGGCGCGGGCATTTTGCGAGGCCATAGGCACCTTCAGGGCAAAGAGAATAAGGGATCTGCCGGGTTATCGACCCGAGCGCGCCAGGCTTTAATCCGCCACTGCACTTCAGCGTAGCCCCAGTCGGCGGGCCAGGCGGCTGAGGTTGGCGCGGTCCAGGCCCAGCTCGCGCGCGGCACTGGCCCAGTTGTGCTGGTGGCGCTCCAGGCAGGCCTCGATCAGCTGGCGCTGGTACAGGTCCAGGGCCTGGCGCAGGTCGGTGCCGGGCGGTGGTGGCAGTGGCGCCGCCACGCTGGGCGCTGCCCCCGGGCCGGCGCCGGGCAGGTCGAAGTCGCGGGCCTCCAGGGTCAGGATCTTCGGCCGCTCGGGGTGCTGGCCCAGCGCCTTGAGCGACGAGCGGCCGATCAGGTGCTCCAGTTCGCGCACATTGCCCGGCCAGTCGTACGCCAGCAGCGCGGTCTGGGCATCGCTGCTCAGGCGCAGGCTGTTCAAGCCCATGCGCGAGCGGTTCTGCTCCAGGAAGTAGCCACTGAGCAGCAGCACGTCGCGCCCGCGCTCGCGCAGCGCCGGCACCCGCAGCGGGTACACGCTCAGGCGGTGGTAGAAGTCGGCGCGGTAGCGCCCGGCACGCACTTCCTCGGCCAGGTCGCGGTTGGTGGCGGCAATCAGGCGCACATCAACCTGGTGCTCCTGGTCCGAGCCCAGGCGCTGCAGCTGTCCGCTTTGCAGCACGCGCAGCAACTTGGCCTGCACGGCCAGCGACAGTTCGCCCACTTCGTCGAGAAACAGTGTGCCGCCGTTGGCCAGCTCGAACTTGCCGCGTCGCTCGCCCACCGCGCCGGTGAAGGCGCCGCGCACATGGCCGAACAGCTCGCTCTCGACCAGGGTGTCGGGCAAGGCGGCGCAGTTGAGGCTGATCATCGGCTTGTCGGCACGCGCCGACTGCTGGTGGATGGCCTGGGCCACCAGCTCCTTGCCGACTCCGGTTTCACCGGTGACCAGTACGGTCAGGTCGCTGCCGGCGACCAGGCGGATCTCTTCGAGCAGGTGCTTGTGGGCCTTGCTCTGGCCGATCAGTTCCTGGTGCTGCTGGCCGCTGGCCTGGCGGTAGATCTCGGCGCGCTGGTGTTCGTCTTCGGCGCGCAGGGCCAGGCGTTCGATACGTTGCGCCACGTTGACCGTGGCGGCGGCCAGGCTGGCGAAGGCCTGCAGGGCGTCCAGCTCGACCTGCTGGAAGCGCTCCGGGGCCAGCGCATCGAGGGTGATCAGGCCCCAGGGCCGTTCGTCGACGAACAGCGGGCAGCCCATGCAGTCGTGTACCTCCAGGTGCTGGTGCAGGCCCTCGACCAGGCCGTCGTAGGGGTCGGGCAACTGGCTGTCGCTGGCAAAGCGGGTCGGCTCGCTGCGGCTGAGCAGGGCGGCGAAGCGCGGGTGTTCGCTGACCTTGAAGCGCCGGCCCAGGGTGTCGGGGCTCAGGCCGTCCACCGCCAGGGGGACCAGCCATTCGCCATCCAGGCGCAGCAGCGCGGCGGCGTCGCATGGCAACAGGGCGCGCATGGCTTCGAGCAGGCGACGGTAGCGTTCGCGTTCGGGCAGCTCGCGAGACAGGTCGCTGACCAGGGGCAGCAGTGCGGTAAGCAGGGATTTTGCGGTCATGATGACTCCTTCGAGTCTTTATGACTCTAGCAGGGCTGTGGTCAATTTGACTCAAAAATATTCAAGCTATTGATTTATATGGATTTAATAGTTGGCACGAAAGCTGAAACAACCCGGGCAGATTATCCAGAAGCCATAAGGCCCGGGAGTTACCCATGCTCAATGCCCAAGATCGTGCCATCGTCAAAGCCACCGTTCCGCTGCTGGAAAGCGGCGGCGAGGCGCTGACCACGCATTTCTACAAACTGATGCTCAGCGAATACCCCGAGGTGCGTCCGTTGTTCAACCAGGCCAACCAGGCCAGCGGCGACCAGCCGCGGGCGCTGGCCAATGGCGTACTGATGTATGCACGCCATATCGACCAGCTCGAGCAACTGGGCGGCCTGGTGAACCAGATCATCAACAAGCACGTGGCGCTGCAGATCCTGCCCGAGCACTACCCGATCGTCGGCGCCTGCCTGTTGCGTGCCATCGAAGAGGTGCTCGGCAAGGAGATCGCCACCCCCGAGGTGATCGCGGCCTGGGGCGCGGCCTACCAGCAACTGGCCGATATCCTGATCGGCGCCGAAGAGGGCCTGTACCAGCAGAAGGCCCAGGCGCCGGGTGGCTGGCGCGGTGCGCGGGCGTTCCGGCTGGCGGCGCGGGTGCAGGAGAGCAGCGAGATCGTCTCGTTTCACTTCGCCCCGCTCGATGGCGGCCCGGTTCTCAAGGGCGAGCCCGGCCAGTACCTGGGCCTGAAGGTGCAGATCGATGGCCAGGAGCATCGGCGCAACTATTCATTGTCGGCGCTGGGTGACGGCCGCGAGTACCGCATCAGCGTCAAGCGCGAGGCAGGCGGCAAGGTGTCCAACTACCTGCATGAGCACCTGCAGGTGGGCGATACCCTGGAGCTGTTCCCGCCGGCGGGCGAGTTCACCCTGAGCGCCAGCGACAAGCCGCTGGTGCTGATCAGCGGCGGGGTAGGGATCACCCCGACCCTGGCGATGCTCGACGCGGCCCTGGCCAGCGGTCGCCTGGTGCACTTCATTCATTGCGCGCGCAACGGTGCTGTGCATGCGTTTCGCGACTGGGTGGACGAACGCGCGGCGCGTCATCCGCAGCTCAAGCGCTTCTATTGCTACGCCGAGGATGACGGGGTGAGCCTGCCGGCCGACGCCGTGGGGCTGCTGAGCCAGGATCAACTGGCGCAGTGGCTGCCGGTCGAGCGTGACCTGGACGCGTACTTCCTTGGGCCCAAGGGCTTCATGGCGGCGATCAGGCGTCAGCTCAAGGCCCTGGGGGTGCCGGAGCAGCAGAGCCGCTACGAGTTCTTCGGGCCGGCGGCAGCACTCGAGTAAGGGCCGGGGCCTGTTCGCCGGCAATGCCGGCGCCTGCAGGTGCACGAATGTGCTGCAGGCGCCGGCTAAGCTGCCGACCTTAATCTTCTTTTAATCGGTTTAACCTTCACTCCCTGTGGTCATGGTCGGCGTGTAGAATTGCGCCCAGGCTTGAGCCACCTATCTAGTGAAGGGAACGGGAATGAACGATCTAACGCAGCGCCTGAATCGGGAACGGCGCTTTCTGGTACTGCTGGGCGCCATCTGCCTGGCGCTGATCGGCGGTGCCCTGTACATGCAGATCGTGCTGGGCGAGGCACCGTGCCCACTGTGCATCCTGCAGCGCTATGCATTGCTGTTCATCGCCCTGTTCGCCTTCATCGGTGCGGCCATGCCCGGGCGGCGCAGCCTCACGCTGTTCGAGGCCCTGGTGGTGCTGAGCGCCATCGGCGGCATTGCTGCAGCGGGCAACCACGCCTACATTCTGGCCAACCCGGCCGTCAGCTGCGGCATCGACACACTGCAGCCGATCGTCGACGGCCTGCCGCTGGCCTCGGTGCTGCCGCTGGTGTTCCAGGTGGATGGTTTCTGCTCGACGCCGTACCCGCCGGTGCTGGGGCTGTCGCTGGCGCAATGGGCGCTGCTGGCCTTCGTGCTGACCGCCGTGCTGGTGCCGCTGGGCATCTACCGCAACCGTCGCCAGCGTTAGACAAAAGTCCCGTGTCGAGGCAAGTGCGCAGGGCTTGAGAATTTTCCGAAGAAGTCGCCTCCAGGTTGACCTGGATCAAGTCCCAACCCTTGCGGTACGGGCATTTCAGGGCTACAGCCAGGGGTGCGACAAACTGTCGCGAAATTGATTTTTGCTGCGCTATTGTTACGTTTTCTGTAAAGGACTGTTGCTCAATAAGTCATAGTCATGGCCATGTTACGTCACTACAATCGCCCCCAATTTCCGTTCGGCACCGCTTGCGAGTTGCAGGATTAAAGGAGCTCCGGCCCCTTTCGTGACTCTGACGAGCATCGCCTGCGGCGATGCCGGGCTGACCCCCCTCCCGTGATTTTCCGCACCAAATGGAATTGGTCTGTAAACAGGCCTGATTGCCTACGAAGTCAAAACAATAAGCACCGTTGCACACCGGTTCTGCCGAGCAGCCGCAGCTGAATTCCGGCGTGACCGTATTCGATCCCATAAATGCTGACGCTTGGCAGGACGAAGTGTTGGCGACCAAAACACAAATTGCATTGAAGCAAGCTGCTCTAGAGGTCGTGAGATGAGTAAAAAGCGTTACCCCAGACTGTTTGGCATTCTGCCCTTTTTAGGCATGCTTTTACTCAGTGGGTGCAACTGGACCCTGCTCGACCCGAAGGGCCAGGTCGGCATTGAGCAAAGGAACCTGATCCTGATCGCTACCGGCCTGATGTTGCTGGTGGTGATTCCTGTCATTTTCATGACGATCGCGTTCGCGTGGAAGTATCGCGCCTCCAACAAGGCTGCCACCTACACCCCTGACTGGTCGCACTCGACCAAGATCGAAGTGGCCGTATGGTCCATCCCGGTGCTGATCATCATCGCCCTGGGTTATGTCACCTACCTCTCCACCCACAAGCTGGACCCGTACCGTCCACTGGATTCCGACGTGAAGCCGGTGCAGATCGACGTGGTCGCGCTGGACTGGAAATGGCTGTTCATCTACCCGGAACAGGGCATTGCCACGGTCAACAAGATCGTCTTCCCGGCCAACACCCCGGTCAATTTCCGCGTGACCTCCGACGCCGTGATGAACTCGTTCTTCATCCCGGGCCTGGGCGGCCAGATCTACGCGATGGCGGGCATGACCACCAAGCTGCACCTGATTGCCAACCAGAACGCCGAGTTCGACGGGATCTCCGCCAACTACAGCGGTGCCGGCTTCACCGGCATGAAGTTCAAGGCGATCGCCACGTCCCAGGAAGATTTCGAGGCGTGGGTCAACGAGGTCAAGCAGTCGCCGCAACAACTGGACAAGGCCACCTACGAGGCTCTGGCCAAACCTAGCGAAAACAACCCGGTTGCGCTCTACAGCGTGGCCCCGGAAAACATGTTCCAGTCCATCGTCGACAAGTACGAGGGCATGAACCGTGGCAAGCCGGTGGTGCACGAGAAGAAAGAGCACAAAGAAGCGGCCGAAGCGATGGACGTGAGTATGCATTCAGCTGCTGGGGCAGAGGAGTAAAAGATGTTCGGTAAACTTAGTCTGGACGCGATCCCGTATCACGAGCCGATAGTCATGGTGACCCTCGCCATGATCGCGCTCGGCGGTCTCGCGTTGGTTGCTGCAATCACCTATTTCCGCAAGTGGACCTACTTGTGGACCGAGTGGCTGACGTCGGTCGACCACAAGAAGATCGGGGTGATGTACATCATCGTCGCGATGGTCATGCTGCTGCGCGGCTTTGCCGACGCCATCATGATGCGTACCCAGCTGGCCATGGCCACTGGCGGCGCCGAGGGCTATCTGCCTCCTGAACACTATGACCAGATCTTCACCGCTCACGGTGTGATCATGATCATCTTCATGGCGATGCCATTCTTCACCGGCCTGATGAACCTGGCCCTGCCTCTGCAGATCGGTGCACGTGACGTTGCCTTCCCGTTCCTCAACTCCCTGAGCTTCTGGCTGCTGGTGTCCGGCGTTGCGCTGGTCAACATCTCCCTGGGCGTGGGCGAGTTCGCCAAGACCGGCTGGGTGGCCTATCCACCGCTGGCGGGTATCCAGTACAGCCCTGGGGTCGGTGTCGACTACTACATCTGGGCGCTACAGATATCCGGATTGGGGACAACGCTGACCGGTGTCAACTTCCTGGCCACCGTGCTGAAAATGCGCGCCCCTGGCATGAAGCTGATGGACATGCCGATCTTCACCTGGACCTGCACCTGGGCCAACATCCTGATCGTGGCTTCGTTCCCGATCCTGACCGCGACCCTGGCACTGCTGACCGTTGACCGTTATCTGGACTTCCACATTTTCACCAACGAGCTTGGTGGGAACCCGATGATGTACGTCAACCTGTTCTGGGCATGGGGTCACCCTGAGGTGTACATCCTGATCCTGCCGGCGTTCGGCGTGTTCTCGGAAGTCATCTCGACCTTTACCGGCAAGCGCCTGTTCGGTCACAAGTCGATGATCTACGCCTCGGGTGCGATCTCGGTTCTGGGCTTCGGCGTATGGCTGCACCACTTCTTCACCATGGGTTCGGGCGCCAGCGTCAACACCTTCTTCGGTCTGGCGACCATGCTCATTTCGATCCCGACCGG
This sequence comes from Pseudomonas sp. 8209, assembly GCF_028682105.1. NCBI lineage: Bacteria > Pseudomonadati > Pseudomonadota > Gammaproteobacteria > Pseudomonadales > Pseudomonadaceae > Pseudomonas > Pseudomonas sp. 8209. Next base: position 68,798 of record NZ_JANIAH010000010.1, on the reverse strand, counting down.
GGTCAAGCTGTTCAACTGGCTGTTCACGATCTACCAGGGCCGTCTGCGCTTCACCGCGCCAGTGCTGTGGACCCTGGGCTTCATGGTGACCTTCTCGATCGGCGGCATGACCGGCGTACTGCTGGCCGTACCTGGTGCTGACTTCGTGCTGCACAACAGCCTGTTCGTGATCGCTCACTTCCACAACGTGATCATCGGTGGTGCGGTGTTCGGCTACATTGCCGGCTTCGCCTTCTGGTTCCCGAAAGCCTTCGGTTTCACCCTGAACGAGAAGTGGGGCAAGGCTGCCTTCTGGTTCTGGATCTCCGGTTTCTACGTGGCCTTCATGCCGCTGTACGCACTGGGCTTCATGGGCATGACCCGTCGTCTGAACCACTCGGACAACCCTGCCTGGGAACCGTACCTGTACGTGGCCGTGGTCGGTGCCGTGCTGATCCTGTTCGGTATCGCCTGCCAGCTGATCCAGCTGTACGTGTCGATCCGCGATCGCAAGGACAACATGGACGTCACTGGCGACCCATGGAATGCGCACACCCTGGAATGGTCGACCTCGTCGCCACCGCCGTTCTACAACTTCGCCACCATGCCGGAAAAAGTCGGCCTGGACGCATGGACCGAAGCCAAGCGCGCCGGTATCGCCTACAAGGCTCCGGCCCAGTACGCACCGATCCACATGCCGAACAACACCGCTACCGGTCTGTACATGGGCGCGCTGTTGACCGTCTTCGGTTTCGCCACCATCTGGCACATCTGGTGGTTGGCCGCGGTCGGCCTGATCGGCACCATCGCTGTCTTCGTTGCTCACGCTGCGCGTGACGACCAGGGCTACATGGTTCCTGCCGAGGAAGTGGCACGTATCGAAGGTGAGCGTCTGAAGCACCTCGGTCTGGCTACCGGCTCGCCAGTCGGTGCGCCTGTCGAATCGTTTGAACGGGTTTAATCAATGTCCAGTCATGTAATCAATGCTGATGCTGCTCATGGTCACGACCATGGGCACGAAGAACACCACGACTCGGGCCAGATGACCGTATTCGGTTTCTGGCTGTACCTGATGACCGACTGCATCCTGTTTGCGTCGATCTTCGCAGCCTACGCGGTGCTGTCCGGCAACTTTGCCGGCGGCCCGTCGGGTCACGACATCTTCGAACTGCCGTATGTACTGGCTGAAACCGCGCTGCTGCTGTTCTCCAGTATCACCTTCGGCTTCGCCATGCTGCAGATGTACAAGGGCAACAAGAACGGTGTACTGGCCTGGCTGGCAGTCACCTTCCTGCTCGGCCTTGGCTTCATCGTCATGGAAGTCAACGAGTTCCACCTGCTGATCAGCGAAGGCTTCGGCCCGCAGCGCAGCGGCTTCCTGTCGGGCTTCTTCGCCCTGGTCGGCACCCACGGTCTGCACGTGACCGGTGGTCTGATCTGGATGGCCGTGATGATGTACCAGATCCAGAAGAAGGGCATCACCGGTTCGGCCAAGACCCGCATGGGTTGCCTGAGCCTGTTCTGGCACTTCCTGGACGTGGTCTGGATCTGCGTATTCACCGTTGTCTATCTGCTGGGGGTTCTGTAAATGGCTAACGCACATAACGAGCACGCCGAGGGCAGCCACGGCAGCGTGAAGTCGTACGCAATCGGCTTCGTACTGTCGGTGATCCTGACGCTGATCCCGTTCGGTCTGGTGATGTACCCGACCTTGCCCAAAGACATGACTGTACTGATCGTGGTGGCCTTCGCGGTCATCCAGATCGTCGTGCACCTGTACTACTTCCTGCACCTGGACCGTTCGCCAGAGCAGCGTGAGAACGTCAGCGCCTTCCTGTTCACCGGGTTGGTCATTGCACTGTTGGTCGGCCTGTCGCTGTGGATCATGTTCAGCATCCACACCAGCATGATGGCGAAGTGAGGTAAGACGGCATGTCCTTTAAGCACTTTATCCAAATCACCAAACCGGGGATCATTTTCGGTAACGTGCTTTCTGTGGTAGGCGGTTTCTTCCTTGCCGCGCAAGGGCATGTGGACTTCATGCTGTTCCTGGCCACGGTGATCGGCACTTCGCTGGTGGTGGCGTCCGGTTGCGTGTTCAACAACTGCATCGACCGTGACATCGACATCAAGATGGAGCGCACCAAGAACCGTGTGATGGTTCAAGGGCAGGTCTCGCTGAAGATCGCGCTGGCCTACGCCACCCTGCTCGGGGTGGCCGGGCTTGGCCTGCTGTACGTGCAGGCCAATGCCCTGGCAGCGTTGTTCGGCCTGATCGGGTTCATCATCTACGTGGGTTTCTACAGCCTGTACCTGAAGCGCAAATCGGTGCACGGCACCCTGGTAGGCAGCCTGTCCGGTGCCATGCCTCCGGTGATCGGCTACTGCGCCGTGAGCAACAGCTTCGACCTGGCTGCGTTGACCCTGCTGGTGATGTTCAGCCTGTGGCAGATGCCGCATTCCTATGCGATCGCGATCTTCCGCTTCAACGACTACCTGGCGGCCTCGATTCCGGTACTGCCGGTCAAGCGTGGCATCCTGGTGGCCAAGAAACACATCCTCTGGTACATCGTGGCGTTCCTGGCAGCGACCCTGATGCTGACCATCGGTGGTTATGCCGGCATGAGCTACATGGCCGTGGCCGCGGCGATGGGCATGTACTGGTTGTACATGGCCTGGACCGGCTACAAGGCTGTGGATGATCGCCTGTGGGCGCGCAAGCTGTTCGTGTTTTCTATCTTCACCATCACTGCGTTGAGCGTGATGATGTCGTTGGACACCAAGGTGCCGACCGAACTGCTGCTGACCTACGCGCATTGATCTGATGTGTTGAAAGAGACCCCGGGCCGAAAGGTGCCGGGGTTTTTTTTGCCCTTCAGAAACGGCTTCGCTCCCGCTCCCGCTCTTGTTCTTGCTCTTGCTCTTGCTCTTGCTCTTGCTTTTGCTTTTGATCTTTCCGTCCTTCAGGAGGCCGAATGGAGCCCGCGTGTAGTGGGGTGTAGGGCCATGGATGGCCCGGAAAGTGCCGACGGGCAGGGACGCCCGTGCGGCGCGGCCCCACGGAGCGTGGGTGGAATGAGGGGACCCGTAGCGAAGCGTAGGGCCGGATGCTGGACGGAGCGGTTTTGCTTACTTTTTCCAAGAAAAAAGTAAGCCGCTGTAAGAGCGGAAGGGGCCCTAAATGTCGATATCCATGCTGGATAAGCACATGATTGTCGAATTTCATGTCGGTGTGATTATCCGACATGGATAGCGCTGCGAGCGGCCCCTTCCGCTCTTACAGCGGGTCACTTTTGGCAAACGCCCCAAAAGTAACCAAAAAGGCTGGGCCCTGCATACGGCCCTACGCTTCGCTCCGGGTCCCCTCGCTCCGCACCTGCTCCGGGGGCCGCGCCGCACGGGCGTCCCTGCCCGTCGGCACTTTCCGGGCCATCCATGGCCCTACACCCCACTACGCAGGCGCTCCACTCGGCCTCCTGAAGGGCCAGAAGATCAAAAGCAAAAGCAAGAGCAAGAGCAAGAGCAAGAGCAAGAACAAGAGCGGGAGCCGGAGCAAGGCCTCTGGATCGGTGCGTGCCAACGGCCGGCAATCCCTCCCACCCGGGCACCACTCCCCGCTGAACACGCAACCCCCGGCATTGCTAGCGTGACGGCTCCCCACCCCAAGGAGCACACCGCCATGAGCATTCTGACCGTTTACTTCTGCGGCACCGGATCGCACCGTTTCGATGACCAGAACCCCAATTTCTGGAACGGCGAACTGGTCGCCACCCTTGCTTCCAACGACCAGAGCCGCGAGTTCGCCAACTGGATCGCCATCGACGGCCCGGGCAGCGGCAACCTGCAGGCCGATGACCTGTTCATCGAAAACAAGGAATACGGCCTCACCGGCACCCTGTTCGGCGCCGGCTGGGAGCAGAACGTGGCCCACGCCCTGCAGGTCATCAAGGGCTCCTGCACCTGGCAGCGCGAAAAACTCACCGAGCAGGACTACAACCGCCTGAAGTCAGCCGGCGTGCCGATCGAGGACGTGAAGAAGGAGGGTTCCTGGTTCTGGCGCCAGTACGACTATGGCGACCGCGGCGTGACCCCGCAGCAACTCCAGGAAGGCATCATCCGCATGCACCGCAAGGACGGCCTGATTCCCGATCAGGTCAATATCGTGGGCTGGAGCCGCGGCGGCATCAGTGCCCACATGCTCGCCAACGCCATGGCCGACGACCCGCAACTGGCCCACGTGCCGGTGAACATCTTTGCCATCGACCCCGTGCCCGGGATCAACAACCTGCAGCCACACCGCCTGCACCTGCGCACCAACGTGAAGGAGTACGTGGGTTTCTTTTCTCGCGACGAGCGCTCCAAGGGCTTCGCCTGCGTCATCCCGTCCACCTACCCCGATACCCGTGTCCACATCTTTCCGCTGCCAGGACGCCACGCCACGCTGGTGGGCAATGCCTCGGCCGATGGCGCCAGTGCCGGCAACGAGCTGCCCGACCCGGGCCTGATCGTGCGCCATTTTGCCGAAACCTGCCTGACCCGCTGGGGCGTGACGCTGCAAAAACGCCTTGAGCTGAGCGAAGGGCAGGTGGCCGACTACCTGGATGCCATGGACCGCGACGATGCCCGCTACAGGGCCATGCGCAAGCACTCCTACACGCTGCTGAGCGAGTCCGAAGGGGAGCATCGGCTGGTCCACCAGGGCGATATGCGCAAGGCTTTCAGCTTCGTGCGCGGGGCCCACATGGCGCCGGAGGAGGGCCTGGATGTGGGGAGCTGGCGCTCGCTGTCGTTCGAGCGTCTGTGCTGACACCGCGGCATCGGTCGCGGCCGCGCTGCGCGGCCCGCGATCGAATCCACTTTACAGGCATTGCCTGCAGGCACTATCTTCTGCCTCGGCCACCGCAGTGGCCAACGTCGCTCGGACGGTTCCGGGCGCTTACGTCCTCGAGGTAACCATGGCTGACCAAGGTTCGCCGCGCCGCTTTGCGCGCATAGATCGTCTCCCCCCCTACGTATTCAACATCACCGCCGAACTCAAGATGGCCGCGCGCCGTCGTGGCGAAGACATCATCGACCTGAGCATGGGCAACCCCGACGGGGCCACGCCGCCGCACATCGTCGAGAAGCTGGTACAGGTCGCCCAGCGCGAAGACACCCACGGTTACTCCACCTCGCGCGGTATCCCGCGCCTGCGCCGGGCCATCTCGCACTGGTACAAGGACCGCTACGACGTCGAGATCGACCCCGAGTCCGAAGCCATTGTCACCATCGGCTCCAAGGAGGGCCTGGCCCACCTGATGCTGGCCACCCTGGACCACGGCGATACCGTGCTGGTGCCCAACCCCAGCTACCCGATCCACATCTACGGCGCGGTGATCGCCGGGGCCCAGGTGCGTTCGGTGCCGCTGGTGCCCGGCGTGGACTTCTTCAACGAGCTGGAGCGGGCGATCCGCGAGTCGATCCCCAAGCCCAAGATGATGATCCTGGGGTTCCCCTCCAACCCCACCGCGCAGTGCGTGGAGCTGGACTTCTTCGAGCGGGTGGTGGCACTGGCCAAGCAGTACGACGTGCTGGTGATCCACGACCTGGCCTATGCCGACATTGTCTACGACGGCTGGAAGGCCCCGTCGATCATGCAGGTGCCGGGTGCCAAGGACATCGCCGTGGAGTTCTTCACGCTGTCCAAGAGCTACAACATGGCCGGCTGGCGGATCGGCTTCATGGTCGGCAACCCGGAGCTGGTCAACGCCCTGGCGCGAATCAAGAGCTACCACGACTACGGCACCTTCACCCCGTTGCAGGTGGCGGCGATCGCGGCGCTCGAAGGCGACCAGCAGTGCGTGCGCGACATCGCCGAGCAGTACCGCCAGCGGCGCAACGTGCTGGTCAAGGGGCTGCACGAGACCGGCTGGATGGTCGAGAACCCCAAGGCCTCGATGTACGTGTGGGCCAAGATCCCCGAGCAGTACGCGCACCTGGGTTCGCTGGAGTTCGCCAAGAAGCTGCTGGCCGAAGCCAAGGTATGCGTGTCGCCGGGCATCGGCTTTGGCGACTATGGCGATGACCATGTGCGCTTTGCCCTGATCGAGAACCAGGACCGCATTCGCCAGGCGGTGCGCGGCATCCGCCAGATGTTCCGTGCCGATGGCATCGAGGCGCCGAAGGCGGCCAGAGCTTCACGCACGTCGTGATGCACCTCGCCGGCAAGGCCTGCTCCCGTAGGAGCCGGCCTTGCCGGCGAAGGGCGCGACACCGCCTTCCGTCGGCCGCCCATATTTCTTTCACTGCCCCCCTTTTCAACGCCACGCCGAAGCATAGAATGATCGTCGGGTTTCTCCCTCCAACGATACTTCTCCCCCCCTCCCAAATCATGTCCGAAAACAATCCTTGTTTGACTTGCGGTGCCTGCTGCGCGTATTTCCGTGTGTCCTTTTTCTGGGGTGAATGCACCTCGGCCGGGGGTGTCGTGCCTGATGAACTGGTGGTGCAGATCAACCCGACCCGGGTGGCGATGATCGGCACCGACGCCAAGCCGTGTCGCTGCATAGGGCTTGAAGGCGAGATCGGCAAGAGCGTCAGCTGTTCGCTCTATGCCCAGCGCTCCAGCCCCTGCCGCGAGTTCGATGCCGCCTGGGTCAATGGCCAGCCCAACGACGACTGCAACGCGGCGCGGGCCGCCCACGGCCTGCCCCCTCTGGAAGCCAACGAGCCGTTCTGGCCCGCCGAAGACCCGGAGGTGGCCTGACCGTTCGTCGGTTGGCTGACGCTGTAAGTTTGACGAGGCCCTGTATTCACGGGACCCATTGCCAAAGTATTAACACCATTTGACGTAACGCCTTTGCGCAAGGGCTCCGGGAAAGCGGCTACATATTCCAGCACTGGAATCGTAGTCGCCAAGGTCAGGCATTTCGACGTTAGTGTGTGTAGTTTCCACGGCGTACCCGTCGCACGCATTCAAGGAACGAACTGCCTGATCCACGAAGGAGTCGCCCGTGGACAGACGTGCCGTCAAGCTTGCCCCCACCCGTATTCGCCCCTTGTCGCTGGCCGTGAGCCTGGCCACCGCGGGAATCGCTTTCGGCCTGTTCAGTGCAACGGCCAGCGCCGCCTGTACCCCACTGGTCCCCGGTGCGGGCGCGACGGTCACCTGCACCCCGGGGTTGAACGGCAACGTCAGTTCCTCCGCCAACAACCTGACCCTTAACCTGAGCAATGGCTCGCAGATCAACGCGCCGTTGCTCGGCACGGCAGTCAACCTGACCGGCAACAACGTCACCCTGAACAACTCGGGCACCATCGACCCCGCATTCCTCGGGATCCTGAGCGGGCTCAGCTCCGGGATCAAGGTCGGCAACGCGGCGGCCAGCACGGTCAGCATCACCAACTTCAGCGGTGGCGTGATCAAGGGCACCACCGGTGTGCTCAGTGCCAGCCTGCTCAACCTCAACGGCCTGGCCCTGAGCGTGCAGAACGGCAACGGTGGCGTTACCACGCTGGTCAACGACGGCACCATCGGTTCATCGAACATTGTCGGCGTCAGCGTGCTGGCCCCAGACGCCCCGGTGGTGGCGGTGTATGGCGGCGGCAGCGTGAACATGACCAACACCGGCACCATCATCGGTCGCTTGGCGTTCCAGGCATCGGGCACTGCCACCGGCAATACCTTCACCAACAGTGGCGCGATCAGTGGCGGCGTGTCGATGGGGGCGAACTCCACCAACCGCTTCAACGCAATCACAGGTTCCAGTGTCAGTAGCGGGGGAGGTGTAGGCGTCGACCTGGGCATCGCCGGCATCAACCTGCTGTATGCGCCTAGCGGCAAGGTCGACGGCGGTGCCGGCGGCAGCAACACCCTTGCCCTGCAGAACGCCATCGGCGGGGGCACCGGTACCGGCGGCACGGGCACGCTTTCGGCCAGCAACTACATCAACTTCAACAACCTGCTCGTGCAGAGCGGCACCTGGACACTCTCCGGCGCGTTGCTCGGGGTCACCAGCACCAGCCTCAACGGCGGCTCGCTGGTGTTCGACGACGCCTCGACCTTCGGCACCGGCACCATCGCGGCCAACGGTGGCGCGCTGGGTGCGGGCGCGGCCAACCTGTCGCTGGCCAACGCCGTCACCCTCGGTGCCGGCGGGCTCGGCATCATCGGCGACAACAACCTGACCCTCACCGGCATCGTCAGCGGTAGCGGCGCCTTGACCAAGACAGGCGCCGGCACCCTGGGCCTGAGCGGGGCCAATACCTATACCGGCGGCACCTTCCTCAATGCTGGCGTACTGTCGCTCGCCAACGCCGCGGCCCTGGGCACCGGCAGCCTGAGCGTTACCGGGGCCGGCAGCCTGCAGGGCTCGGTACCGCTGGTGCTGAGCAACGCCGTGCAGCTGTCGGCAGCGCTGAGCCTGCCCGGCAGCAATGCGCTGACCCTGGGCGGTGTGGTCAGCGGCACCGGTTCGCTGAACAAGACCGGCAGCGGCGACCTGACCCTGGCCGCCAGCAACACCTATAGCGGCGGTACCACGCTGGGCGCCGGCAAGCTGATCCTCGGCAATGCCGCCGCGCTGGGGGGCGGTGCATTGACTGCGGCCGCCGGCACCAGCCTGGACACCAGCAGTGCGCTGACCCTGGCCAACGCCATCAGCCTGGGCGGTGCGCTGACCCTCACCGGCAGCAACAACCTGACCCTCGGCGGCGTCATCGGCGGCAACGGCAGCCTGGTCAAGAACGGCACCACCAACCTCAACCTCACGGGCACCAACACCTTCACCGGCGGCCTGCTGCTCAGCGGCGGCAGCCTGACCGTTGGCAACGGTGCGGCGCTGGGTACCGGCGCGCTGACCCTGGGCGCCAATGCCAGCCTGGACGCCAGCAGCGCAGTCAACCTCAACAACGCCGTGGTGCTCGGCGCCAACACGCTGAGCCTGCTGGGCACCAGCGCGACCACCCTGGGGGGCGTGGTCAGCGGTACCGGCGGGCTGATCAAGAGCGGTGCGGCCGACCTCACCCTGGGCGCGGCCAATACCTTCGGCGGCGGGGTGCAGTTGCAGGCCGGCAAGCTGATCGTCGGCAACAATGCGGCGCTGGGTACCGGCACGCTGGCCGTGGCCGATGGCACCACGCTGGACAGCACCAGCTCGGTTGCCCTGGCCAATGCCATCAGCCTGGGCGGCAACCTGACCCTGGCCGGCAGCAATGCCCTGACGCTCGGCGGCGTGGTGTCGGGCAGCGGCGGGCTGGTCAAGAACGGCGCCGCGCTGCTCACGCTCAACGGCAACAACAGCTTCCAGGGCGGTGTGACGCTCAATGCCGGCGGCCTGATGGTGGGCGCGGCCAACGCCCTGGGCAGCGGCGCCCTGAACACCACGGGCACCGCCAGCCTGGATGCGAGCGTGGCACTCAGCCTGGCCAACGCGGTCAACCTTGGCGCCGACCTGACCGTCGGCGGCACGGCCAATCTTGGCCTGGGCGGCCCGATCAGTGGCGCGGGCGGCGTGATCAAGAACGGCGCAGCCGACCTGACCCTTGCCGGCAACAACACCTACGTGGGCAACACCCGGCTCAACGCCGGCAAGCTGGTGCTCGGCAGCAGCACGGCGCTGGGGCAGGGCGCACTGATCGCGGCGGACGGTACCCGCCTTGACGCCGCCCCGGGCGTGACCCTGGGCAACGCCCTCACGCTCAACGGCGCGCTGACCCTCGACGGTAGCAACGACCTGGCCTTGCAAGGCCTGATCAGCGGCAATGGCAGCCTGATCAAGAACGGCACCACCAACCTGACCCTCAGCGGCAACAACACCTTCATCGGCGGTACCACCCTGAACGCCGGTACCCTGACCCTGGCCAGTGCCGCAGCGCTGGGCACCGGCGCCCTGACTGTCGGCGGCGCGGCGAGCCTTGCCAACAGTTCACCGCTGGTACTGGCCAATGCCGTGGTTCTCAATGGCGTGCTGACCCTGCCGGGCACCAGCAACCTGACCCTGAACGGCGTCATCAGCGGCGCCTCGGGCCTGAGCAAGAACGGCGCGGCCAACCTGACGCTGGGCGCTGCCAATACCTTCGGTGGCGGCGTGGCGCTCAATGCCGGCACGCTGATCCTGGGCAACAGCACCGCACTGGGCACCGGTACGCTGGCTGCTGCCGGCAACACCTCGCTGGACGCCACCAAAGCCCTGACGGTGGGCAATGCCGTGACCCTGGCCGGCAACCTCAACCTGCTGGGCAGCAACACCCTCAACCTCGGCGGCGTGATCAGCGGCGCAGGCGGCCTGACCAAGGCCGGCGGTGCCGACCTGACCCTGAGCGGCGCCAACACCTTCAGCGGCGCCACCAACCTGAACGCCGGCAAATTGATCGTCGGCAGCAACACCGCGCTGGGCACCGGCGTGCTGAACGCAGCCGGCAACACCCAACTGGAGGCCAGCACGGCGGTCAGCCTGGCCAACCTGGTCAACCTGGCCGGCAACCTGGGCATCGGCGGGGCCGCGAACCTGACGCTCAACGGCGTGGTGGGCGGCACCGGCAGCCTGACCAAGACGGGCACGGCCACCCTCGGCCTGAACGCGGCCAATACCTATCAAGGCGGTACCAACCTCAATGGCGGCGGCCTCAGCCTGGGCAACAACCAGGCACTGGGCAGCGGCGCACTGAACGTGGGCGGCGCTGCCACGCTCGACAACAGCGTGGCGCTCAACCTGGCCAACCAGGTGAACCTGAACGCCAACCTGAGCGTTGTCGGCAGCAATGACCTGACCCTGGGCGGTGTGATCGCCGGGGCCGGTCAATTGATCAAGAATGGTGCCGCCACCCTGACCCTCAATGGCCTCAACACCTTCACCGGCGGGACCTTGCTCAATGCCGGCGCGCTGGTGCTGGGCAATGCCTCGGCGCTGGGCAATGGCGCACTGAACGTGACCGGTGCGGCCAGCCTCGACAATAGCGCCAGCTTCGCCTTGGCCAACGCGATCAACCTGGGTGCCAACCTGACCCTGGCCGGCAGCAACGACCTGACCCTGGGCGGCGTGATCAGCGGCGCCGCCGGGCTGGTCAAGAACGGGGCGAGCAACCTGACCCTCAATGGCGTCAACACCTTCCAGGGCGGCACCGTGCTCAATGCCGGCGGCCTGACCCTGGGCAATGCCAATGCCCTGGGCACCGGCGCGTTGACCGTGGCCGGCAACGCCAGCCTGGACAACAGCGCCAGCTTCGCACTGGGCAACAACCTGATACTCAATGCCGACCTGAGCCTGGCGGGCAACAACGACCTGAGCCTGGGCGGGGTGATCAGCGGCACCGGTGGCCTGATCAAGAATGGCCTGGCCGACCTGACCCTGAGCGGCAACAACACTTTCAGCGGCGCGGTCAACGTGCTCAACGGCAGCCTGACCACGGTCGGTGCCGGCGCGCTGGGCAATGCCTCGGCGGTGAACGTGGGGCTGGGCGCCAGCCTCAACCTGGGCAACAGCAGCAGCCTTGCCAGCCTCACCGGCAGCGGCAGCGTGAACCTGGGGGCCGGTACCAACCTGAGCGTGGGCGCGGGGGATGCCAGCAGCGTGTTCACCGGCGGCCTGGCCGGGGCCGGTGGCCTGATCAAGGTCGGCGGCGGCAGCCTGGAACTGGCCGGCAACAACGGCCTGCTCACTGGCACCACCCAGGTCAATGGCGGCACCCTGAACGTCACCGGTTCGCTGGGCAGCAACCTGGTGCAGGTCAATACCGGCGCCACCCTCACCAGTACCGGCACCGGCAGCGTGCTGGGCGCGGTGACCATCGCCGATGGCGGCCACCTGGCGGCCAACAGCGGCAGCAGCCTGACCCTGGGCTCGCTGGTGCTCAACGCCAACTCCAACCTGGACGTGGGCCTTGGTTCGCCGGCTACCGGCGGCAATGCGCTGATCAAGGTCAACGGCAACCTGACCCTGGACGGCACCCTCAATGTCAGCGACATCGGCGGCTTTGGCACCGGTATCTACAGCCTGATCAACTACACCGGCCAGCTCACCGACAACGGCCTGGTGATCGGCAGCATTCCCGGCAGCGTGCAGCTGGGCGACCTGCAGGTACAGACCTCGATCGGCAGCCAGGTCAACCTGCTGGTCGGTGGCGCCAATGGCAGCGTGTTGTTCTGGGACGGCACCGGCCTGGTCGGCAACGGCGTGATCCAGGGCGGCAACGGCACCTGGGATGCCCTGAGTACCAACTGGACCACGGTCAACGGCACCGGCAACCGTGACTGGAGCAGCAACTTCGCGGTATTCCAGGGCGCCGCAGGCGACGTGCTGGTCAATGGCGCGCAGTCGATCACCGGCCTGCAGTTCGTCACCGATGGCTACCGCCTGCTCAATGGCGTGACCGGCCAGCTGAACCTGGTCAATGGCAGCAATGGCGCCACTACGGTGCGTGTCGATCCGGGTGTGACCGCCACGGTTGGTGTCGCCCTGGGCGGCAGCGGCCTGCTGAGCAAGGTCGACAGCGGCACGCTGGTGCTAAACGCCAGCAACAGCTACAGCGGCGGCACCGCCCTCAATGGCGGCACCCTGGTGGTGGGCAACAACCTGGCGCTGGGCAGCGGTGCGCTGACTGCCGCCAACGGCACCACGCTGGACAGCAACGCCAGCATCGCCCTGGGCAACAGCGTCAACCTGCTCGGCGGCCTGACGGTGGCCGGCAGCAACGATCTGGCCCTGAACGGCAGCATCAACGGCGCCGGCAACCTGACCAAGAACGGCGCTGCCACGCTCACCCTGGGCGGCGCCAACAGCTACACCGGCGGCACCACCCTGGCCGCTGGCCGGCTGCTGCTGGGCAATGACCTGGCCCTGGGCACAGGCGCGCTGCACGTGACCGCTGCCAGCAGCCTGGCAGGCACTACCACGACCAACCTGGCCAACGCCATCGACCTGGGCGCCAACCTGACCCTCGACGGCCTCAACGCCATGACCCTCAACGGCATCGTCAGCGGCAGCGGTGCCCTGAACAAGACCGGCACGGGCAACCTGACCCTCAATGGTGCCAACACCTACCAGGGCGGCACCAGCGTCGGCGGCGGCACCCTCACCCTGGGCAATGGTGCGGCACTGGGCAGTGGTGCGCTGAACGTCACCGGCGCGTCCAGCCTGGCGACCAGCACCCCGCTGAGCCTGGCCAACGCGATCAACCTGGGCGCCGACCTGACCCTGCCGGGCACCAGCAACCTGGTGCTCAATGGCGTGATCGGCGGCAGCAGCGGGCTGGTCAAGAACGGTTCGGCCAGCCTGACCCTCAATGGCAACAACACCTATCAGGGCAGCACCAGCCTCGCCGGCGGCACCCTGATCGTCGGCAGCAACACCGCACTGGGCACCAGCACGCTCACTGCACAGGCCGGCACGTCACTGGACGCCAGCAGCGCCGTGACCCTGGGCAATGCCATCGGCCTGCTCGGCGGCCTGACGGTGGTCGGCAGCAACGACCTGACCCTTGCCGGCAACCTCACCGGCAGCGGCGGGCTGAGCAAGGATGGTGGCGCGACGCTTACCCTGTCGGGCAGCAACACCCACCTGGGCAACACCTTGCTCAATGGCGGCCGCCTGGTCCTGGGCAGTGACCAGGCGCTGGGCCTGGGTAACCTGGTGGCAGCAGGCGGCACCACGCTGGACAGCAGCCTGGATGTCACCGTGCTCAACGCCGTATCGCTGGCCGGCAACCTGACCGTTGGCGGCACCCACGACATCACCCTGGGCGGCCAGGTCAACGGTGCCGGCAGCCTCACCAAGAATGGCGCGGGCAACCTGACCCTGACCGGTGCCAACGCCTGGCAGGGCGGCACCACCCTGAACGCCGGCACCCTCACCGTGGGCAATGCGCTGGCGCTGGGCAACGGCGGCCTCAGCGTGGGCGGGGCGTCCACCCTGGCCAGCAGCGCTGCGGTGAACCTCGCCAACGCGGTCAACCTGGGCGCCAACCTGACGGTCGCCGGCAACACCGACCTGGGCCTGACGGGCGTGGTCAGCGGCACTGGCGGGCTGATCAAGACCGGTGGCGGCAACCTCGCCCTCACCGCTGCCAACACCTACAGCGGCGGCACCACCCTGAATGCCGGCACCCTCACCGTAGGCAACGCCACCGCACTGGGCAGCGGCGCGCTGACGGTCGGCGGCGCCTCCACCCTGGCCAGCAACACCGCGCTGAACCTGGGCAACACCATCGGCCTGAATGCCGACCTGACCGTCGCCAACAGCGCCGGCCTGACCCTGGGCGGCGACATCAGCGGTGCGGGCGGCCTGATCAAGACCGGCACCGGGGTGCTGACCCTGGGCGGCAACAATACCTACCAGGGCGGTACAGCGCTCAATGCCGGCGGCTTGCTGCTGACCTCGGCCACGGCGCTGGGCAGTGGCACCCTGACCGCCGCCGGCGCCACCACGCTGGACACCAGCACCGCGCTGACCCTGGACAATGCCCTTGTACTGACCGGCAACCTGACCCTGCTCGGCGCGCAGAACCTGGCCCTGACGGGCGCGATCAGCGGCGCGGGCGGCCTGGTCAAGACCGGCGCCAGCGACCTGACCCTGAGCGGCGCCAACACCTACAGCGGCGACACCCTGCTGGGCGCCGGCCGCTTGATCGTGGGCAGCGACAGCGCACTGGGCGTCGGTACCCTGCGCACCAGCAACAACACCATCCTCGATGCCAGCACGGCGGTGACGCTGGGCAATGCGCTGAACATCGTCGGCAACCTGAACGTCGGCGGCAGCAACGACCTGACCCTGAACGGCGTGATCGACGGCCCCGGCGACCTGACCAAGAACGGCGCTGCGACCCTCACCCTCAACGGCAGCAACACCTACAGCGGCGAGACCATCCTCACCGCCGGCACCCTGGTGCTGGGCAACAACAATGCGCTGGGCACCGGGGTGCTGTCGGTCACCGGCAACTCGAGCCTGAGCAGCGGCAACAGCGCCGTGGTGGTGAACAACGGCATCGGCCTCAATGCCAACCTCACCGTCAACGGCAGCAACGACTTCGGCCTGGGCGGCGTGATCAGCGGCAACGGCCAACTGATCAAGACCGGTAGCGGCAACCTGACCCTGAGCGGCACCAACACCTACTCCGGTGGTACCAGCCTGGGCGGCGGCACCCTGACCGTCACCAATGGCGCTGCGCTGGGCAGCGGCGCACTGAGCGCGACGGGCACCAGCACCCTGGGCAATACCCAGGCTGTCACGCTGCTGAATGCCATCGCGGTCAATGGCGACCTGACCCTGGACACGGCCGCCAACCTGACCTTGGGTGGGGTTATCAGTGGCTCGGGCAACCTGATCAAGAGCGGCGCCCAGGAACTGGTGGTGTTCGGCAACAACACCTTCAGCGGCACACTCGATATCACCCAGGGCATGCTGACCACCTTGAATAGCAACGCCCTGGGCAATGTCGCCAGTGTCAACCTGGGCAGCGGCACCGACCTGAACCTGAACGGCAACACCAGCATCGGTGCACTCACCGGCAGCGGCACCACCAATATCGGCCTGGGCAGCACGCTGAGCCTGGGCAGTACCAACCTGGACAGCGTCTTCGCCGGTGCCCTGGTCGGCAGCGGCGGCTTGAACAAGGTCGGCACCGGCGTGCTGGAACTTGCCGGCATCAGCAACCTGGGCGGCGCCAGCCAGGTCAGCGGCGGTACCTTGAACGTGTCGGGCGCCCTGAACGGGGGGAACCTGACGGTCAATTCCGGCGCGACCCTGACCGGCAGCGGCAGCGTGGGCGGGCTGACCAGCATCGTCAACGGCGGCCACCTGGCCGGCACCAGCGGCACCCAGCTCAGCTTCGGCTCGCTGGCGCTGGCGCCCAACGCCAGCATCGACGTCGCACTCGGCTCGCCCGTCACCGGCGGTACCTCGTTGTTCAATGTTGCCGGCAACCTGACCCTGGGTGGCACGCTCAACATCACCGATGACGGCGGCTTCGGCAATGGTATCTATCGCCTGTTCGATTACGGCTCGCTGACCAACAACGGGTTGGTGCTGGGCAGCCTGCCGGGCAGCGTCACGCCCGGCGAGCTGCAACTGCAAACCGCGATTGCCGGCCAGGTCAACGTGCTGGTCAACTCGCCCAACCTGATCGTGCAGTTCTGGGATGGGGCGGGCACTGTCCCCGATGGCGTGGTGCAGGGCGGCAGCGGCACCTGGAACACCACCACCACCAACTGGACCGACCTCAACGGCACCGTCAACGACGTCTGGCAGGGGCAGTTCGCGGTGTTCCAGGGCGCCGCGGGCGGCGTGGTCACGGTCGAAGGTGGCCAGGCCGTCAATGCCCTGCAGTTCATCACCGACGGCTACCAGCTGGTCGCCGGCAGCGGCGGCGTGCTCAACGCCGTCAACGGCAACAGTGGCAGCTTTGCGGTACGTGTCGACCCGAACGTGACTGCCACCCTGGGCCTGCCGGTCAATGGCAGCGCGACCCTGGCCAAGCTCGACAGCGGCACGCTGGTGCTCAACGGCGCCAACGGCTACACCGGCGGCACGCAGCTCAATGGCGGCACCCTGGTGGTCGGCAATGACGGCGCGCTGGGCAGTGGCACGCTGACTGCGGCCAATGGCACCACCCTGGACAGCAACAAGGCGGTGAGCCTGGCCAACACCATTGGCCTGCTCGGCCAACTGAGCATTGCCGGCAGCAACGCACTCACGCTGGACGGTGACATCAGCGGCAACGGCGGCCTGCTCAAGGCGGGCGGCGCCAGCCTGACGCTCAACGGCGACAACAGCTACACCGGCCCTACCGCCCTGAATGCCGGCACGCTGGTACTGGGCAGTGACACCGCACTGGGCGTCGGCGCCCTCAACGCGGCCTCGGGCACGCAACTGGACAGCAGCAGCGCACTGTCGCTGGCCAACACCTTCAACCTTAGCGGCAACCTGACGCTGCTCGGCAGCAACGACCTGACCCTCAATGGCCTGGTCAACGGCGCCGGCAGCCTCACCAAGCAGGGCAGCGGCAGCCTCACGCTCAATGGTGCCAACGGTTTCACGGGCGGTACCGTACTGCAGAGCGGCACCCTGAATGTCGGCAACGCCGGGGCGCTGGGCAGTGGCGCGCTCACCGTCAGTGGCGCCTCCAGCCTGGTCAATGGCAGTGCGCTGTCACTGGCCAATGCCATCGTGCTCAACGCCGGCCTGACCCTGCCGGGCAGCAACAACCTCACCCTGGGCGGTGTCATCAGTGGCACGGGCAGCCTGAACCACACCGGCAGCGGCGGCCTGACCCTCACCGGGGTGAACACCTACAGCGGCGGCACCCAGCTGGGTGCCGGCAACCTGACGCTGGGCAACGGCTCGGCGCTGGGCAGCGGTGCCCTGAGTGTCAGCGGCACCTCCACCCTGACCACCACCAGCGCCATGACCCTGGCCAACGCGGTGGATGTGGGCGGCACGCTCAACGTGGCGGGCACCAACAACCTGACCCTGGCCGGCGTGCTCAGCGGTGCGGGCACCCTGAACAAGAACGGTGCGGCCAACCTCACCCTCAGCGGCAACAACAGCTTCAGCGGCATCCTCAACATTCTCTCCGGCAGCCTCAGCACGGTGGGCAGCGGTGCACTCGGCAACCCGGCCGAGCTCAACCTGGGCAACGGCGCCAGCCTCAACCTGGGCGGCACCACCAACCTGGGCGAGCTCAGCGGCAGCGGCACCGTGAACGTGGGCGCCGGTACCGGCCTGCAAGTGGGCGAGGGCACGTTCGGCGGGGTGCTCAGCGGCACCGGTACGCTGGTCAAGACCGGCACCGGCACGCTGACCCTGGGCGGTGGCAATACCCTGAGCGGGGCCACCACCGTCAGCGGCGGCAGCCTCATCGTCAATGGCAGCCTGGCCAGCAGCACGGTCACGGTGAACAGCGGCAGCACCCTGGGCGGCACCGGCAGCCTCGGCGGCGCGCTGACCGTCGCCGACGGCGGGCACCTGTCGCTGCGCAGCGGCGATACCCTGAGCGTCGGCTCGCTGGTACTGGGCGCGGACGCCAACCTGGATGCGGCCCTGGGCGCTCCTGTGGTGGGTACCCCGGCGCTGATCAACGTGGGCGGCAACCTGACCCTGGACGGCAAGCTCAATGTCACCGACCTGGGCGGTTTCGGTGCGGGCGTGTATCGCCTGATCGACTACAGCGGCGCGCTGACCAACAACGGCCTGGCCATCGGCAGCGTGCCCAATGGGGTCATCGCGGGCGATCTGGATGTGCAGACCGCCGTCAACAACCAGGTCAACCTGGTGGTGGGCGGCAGCAACAACAACGTGCTGTTCTGGGACGGCAGCCAGACTGTCGGCAATGGATCGGTCGACGGCGGCGCCGGTGTCTGGAGCGTTGGCGGCACCAACTGGACCGATGCCAACGGAGCGCTCAACCAGGCCTGGAACGGCACCTTCGCTGTGTTCCAGGGCACGGGTGGCGCGGTGACCGTCGATGGTGTGCAGACCGTCAACGGCCTGCAGTTCCTCGACAATGGCTACGTGCTGAGCGGTGACGCGCTGAACCTCACCAACGGTGCCCAGGGCACCGGCAACGTGCGTATCGGCAACGGCGTGAGCGCCACACTGAACGTGGACATCAACGGCAGCGGCACCCTGGCCAAGCTCGAAGGCGGCACCCTGGTGCTCAACGGCAACAACGGCTATACCGGCGGCACCCAGCTCAACGGCGGCACGTTGGTGGTGGGCAGCAACACCGCCCTGGGCAGCGGTGCGCTGACGGCTGCCGACGGCACCACGCTGGATGCCAACCAGGCCGTGACCCTGGGCAACGCCGTGACGCTCGGCGGTGCGCTGACCATCGCGGGCAGCAATGACCTTGATCTCACCAACCTCGTCAGCGGCAGCGGCAGCCTGGTGAAGAACGGTACGGCCGACCTGACCCTGGCCGGCGCCAACACCTACCAGGGCGGTACGCGCCTCAATGCCGGCAGCCTGACCCTGGGCGACAACGCTGCACTGGGCAGCGGCGCGCTTACGGTGGGTGGCACTGCGCAGCTGGACGGCACGCTTGACCTGCAACTGGGCAACGCCGTCAGCCTGGCCTCGCAACTGACCCTGGGCGGCAGCCACGACCTGACCCTGAACGGGGTGATCAGCGGCAACGGCAGCCTGGTGAAAAACGGCAATGGCGCACTGCTGCTGAACGGTGCCAACACCTACAGCGGCGGCAGCACCTTCAACGCCGGCAGCGTGCAGGGCAATACCAGCAGCCTGCAGGGCGCGATCCTCAACAACGCTGCGCTGACCTTCGAACAGGCCAGCAACGGTACCTACACCGGCAACCTCACCGGCAGCGGCACGTTGATCAAGAACGGCAGCGGGCAACTGCTGATGACCGGCAACAGCGGCTTCACCGGCGCCACCACGGTCAACGCCGGCAGCCTGCTGGTCAACGGCAGCCTGGCCAGTGCCACGGTGCAGGTCAACAACGGGGCGACCCTGGGCGGCAGTGGCAACTACGCCGGCACGGTCAACCTGGCCAGCGGTGCGACCCTGGCGGCGGGCAGCGGCGCCACGCCACTCAAGGTCGGTGCGCTCAACCTGGATGCCGGCAGCAATGTCGACCTGGCGCTCGGGCAGGCATCGGCCTCGACCACCGTGGTCAAGGTGGCGGGCGACCTCACCCTTGATGGCACGCTCAACATCAGCAACGCCGGTGGCTTCGGCAGCGGCGTTTACCAGCTGTTCAGCTACGGTGGCAACCTGACCGACAACGGCCTGCTGTTCGGCCTGCTGCCAGGCGGCACCTTGCCAGGCCAACTGACCCTGCAGACGGCCATCGCCCAGCAGATCAACCTGGTGGTGCAGGGCGCCGGTGGCGCACTGCAGTTCTGGAACGGCGGCAAGACCAATGCCGACGGCACCATCGGTGGCGGCAGCGGTACCTGGGGCAACGGCACCAACTGGACCGACGTCAACGGCAACCTGAGCGAATCCTGGGATGCGCAGTTCGGCGTGTTCGGTGGTCAGGCGGGGACCGTCACCGTGGCCGGCAACCAGTCCTTCACCGGCCTGCAGTTCCTCACCGGCGGCTACCAGCTGGTGGCCGGCAGCGGCGGCAGCCTGACACCGGTCAATGCAGCCAATGGCGACCTGGCCGCCGTGCGCGTGAACACCGGCGACAGCACGCAGATCTCGGCGCCGCTGGTGGGCGCGGGCGGTATCGAAAAACTCGACGCAGGCACGCTGATCCTGAGCGGCGCCAACACCTACACCGGCGGCACCAGGGTCAGCGGCGGTACGCTGGTGGGCAACACCACCAGCCTGCAGGGCAACATCGTCGACAACGCCAGCCTGGTGTTCCAGCAGGACACCGACGGCCGCTTCAACGGTGTACTCAGCGGCACCGGCAACACCGTCAAGCAGGGTAGCGGCAGCCTGCTGCTGACCGGCAACCAGCCGTTCAGCGGCAACCTGGCGGTCAACCAGGGCCTGCTGCTGGTGGGCAATGCGGCCAACCCGGGCACGGTGCTCGGGGCCAAGGTCACGGTGGGGGCCGGTGCCGCACTGAGCGGCAACGGCAGCGTGGGCTCGCTGGTCAACAACGGTGTGGTGCAGCCTGACCCGGCCAGTGGGCTCAAGGTCGGCGGCAACTTCACCAACGCCCCGGGCGGCACCCTGCAGGTGGTGGTCGGCAACCCCGCCAGCAGCGGCCTGACCGTGGGCGGCACGGCCAACCTGGGCGGCAGCCTGGTGGTGCTGAACTCGGCACCGGTCTCGGGCAACGCGCAGTACACCGTGGTGACTGCCGGCGGCGGGGTGAACGGCACCTTCACCACCGTGCAGTTGCCGGATACGCCGTTCTACGACACCACCCTCAACTACGGCAGCAACCAGGTCGGCGTCACCATCAGCCGCAACGGCACCAGCCTCGGCGATGTGGCTTCGACCCCCAACCAGCAGGCCGTGGCCGGCGCACTGGGCAGCAGCGGGGCACCGGCGGCGGTACTGGGCGCGGTCATGGCGCAGAACCGTGGTGGCGTTCAGGCGGCGCTGGACAGCCTGTCGGGCGAGATCCATGCCAGTACCGCCAGTGCGCTGATCGAAGACTCGCGCTACGTGCGCGAAGCGGTCAACGACCGCCTGCGCCAGCCAGGCTGCATGCGCGAGGAGGATCCGCGTCGGGCCCTGGCACCGAACGCCAACCAGCTCACCAGCGACGGTTGCCACGACGAGGCCGTGGGCTGGGCGCAGGCACTGGGCACCTGGGGCAAGATGGACGGCAACAGCAACAGCGCCAGCATCGACCGCAACGTGCAGGGCTTCCTGCTCGGGGTGGACCGCAGCCTGAACAGCGACTGGCGCGTGGGCGTGGCCGCCGGCTATACCCGCAGCGACCTGGATGCCAGCGGCCGCCGTTCCGATGCGAGCATCGACAGCTACCACCTGGCCACCTACCTGGGCTACCAGCTCGATGCCTTCTCGGCCCGCGTGGGTGCGGCGTACAGCTGGCACGACATCGAGAGCAAGCGTGACGTCGCCATCGGCAGCTACGACGACCGCCTCAAGGCCAAGTACAAGGCGCGCACCGCGCAGGTGTTCGGCGAGGTGAGCTACGCCATCGAGGCAGGCGGCGTGGCGCTGGAACCGTTCGCGGGCCTGGCCTACGTCAACTACGACAGCGACACTGCACGCGAGAAGGGCGGCGCGGCGCGGCTCAAGGCCAGTGCCGACCAGGACATCACCTTCTCCACCGTGGGCCTGCGGGCGGGCAAGGCGTTCAAGCTGGCCAACGGCAGCACCCTGACCCCGCGTGGCAGCCTGGGCTGGCGGCATGCCTACGGCGACACCAAGCCCGATGCCGACCTGCGCTTCATCGAGGGCGGCGCCGGCTTCACCACCCAGGGCGTGCCGATCGCCCGCGATGCGGCGGTGGTCGAGGCGGGGCTGGACCTGTCGATCGGGCAGGCCGGCAAACTGGGCCTGGGCTATTCGGGGCAGCTGTCCAGCGACACCCGCGACCATGCGGTAACGGTGAGTTTCAGCATGGGGTTCTAGGCGGCGAACGACGATCACGGCGCGTGAAGGCGGTGGCTTGAGCGCAGGTACCTCAAGTACCATCGCCCTCTGATTTGATGAGAGGGAAGTCGCTGATGATCGTCGGTATCGACCTGGGCACGACCCACAGCCTGGTGGCGGTGTGGCGCGATGGCGCCACTGAACTGGTGGCCAACGCACTCGGCCACACGCTCACCCCCAGCGTGGTGGGGCTCGACGACCAGGGCCGGGTGCTGGTCGGGCAGGCGGCGCGCGAGCGCCTGCACACCCATCCGCACCTGACCACCGCATTGTTCAAGCGCTACATGGGCAGCAACCAGCAGGTCACCCTGGGTGGGCGTGCCTACCGCCCCGAAGAACTCTCGGCACTGGTGCTCAAGAGCCTCAAGGAAGATGTCGAGCGTGCCTATGGCGAGCCGGTCACCGAGGCGGTCATCAGCGTGCCGGCCTACTTCAGCGATGCCCAGCGCAAGGCCACCCGCGTGGCCGGCGAACTGGCCGGGCTGCGCGTCGACAAACTGATCAACGAACCCACCGCCGCCGCACTCGCCTACGGCCTGCACCAGCGCGACAAGGAAACCTCGTTTCTGGTCTTCGACCTGGGTGGCGGCACCTTCGACGTGTCGATTCTGGAGCTGTTCGAAGGGGTGATGGAGGTGCGCGCCAGCGCCGGCGACAACTACCTGGGCGGTGAAGACTTCGACCAGTTGCTGCTGGAGCATTTCGTGCAGGCCCAGCAGGGCAACGACTTCCCCGGCGCGACCACGCTGCTGCAGCCACTGCGCCGCGAGGCCGAGCGTGTACGCCGGCAGCTGGGTCAGGCCCAGCAGGCCGACTTCGTGGTACGCGTGGAGGGCCGCGAATGGCGCCACGTGTACACCCAGGACGCCCTGGCCGACCTGTTCGCACCGCTGCTGGCACGTCTGCGCACCCCCATCGAACGCGCCCTGCGCGATGCGCGCATCCGCGCCTCGGACCTGGACGAAGTGCTGCTGGTGGGCGGTACCACGCGCATGCCGCTGGTGCGCAAGCTGGCGGCCGGGCTGTTCGGGCGCTTCCCTTCGATCAGCCTCAACCCCGATGAAGTGGTGGCCCACGGCGCCGCCGTGCAGGCCGCGCTCAAGGCCCGGGATGCCGCGCTCGAAGAGGTGGTGCTGACCGACGTGTGCTCCTACACCCTGGGCATGGAAACCGTGCGCCAGGTCGGTGACCGCCACGAGAGCGGGCACTACCTGCCGATCATCGAGCGCAACAGCGTGGTGCCGGTGAGCCGGGTGCAGACGGTGTACACCGTCGGCGACCAGCAGGAGCAGGTGCTGGTCAAGGTGTTCCAGGGCGAGAGCCGCCTGGTGCGCGACAACGTGCTGCTGGGCGTGCTGGAGATTCCGGTGCCACGGCGCAAGGCCGGCGAGGTGGCCCTGGACGTGCGCTTCACCTACGACATCAACGGCATTCTCGAAGCCCAGGTGAGCATCCCGCTGACCGGCGAGCAGCATGCCCTGGTGATCGAGAACAACCCCGGCGTACTCAGCCCCGAAGAGGTACGCGAACGCCTGGCGGCGCTGGCCGAGCTCAAGACCCACCCGCGTGACCAGCAACCCAACACCCTGTTGCTGGCGCGCCTGGAGCGCCTGTATCAGGAAAGCCTGGGCGAGGTACGTGAGCTGATCGGGGCCTGGGCCGCGCAGTTCCAGCGCGTGCTGGAAACCCAGGACGAGCGCCAGATCCGCGAGGTGCGCCACGAGCTCGAACAGCGCGTGAATGAACTGGGCCAGGATAGCTGGCGCTGAAGGAGCGGCAATGAGTGACGTGATCGAAGACTGCTGGAGCGTGCTGGCCCTGGCCCCGGGCGCTGATGAACGCAGTATCAGGCGCCAGTATGCGCGCCTGCTCAAGGTGCACCGCCCCGACGAGGACCCCGAGGCCTTCCAGCGCCTGCGCGAGGCCTATGAACAGGCGCTGGCGCGCAGCCGCTGGGCACACGAGGACGATGCAGCGCCAGCGCTGGAATCGGCCGATGTGCCAGCCCCGCAGGCCGCGGCGGTGCACGTCGACGTCGAACCCACACCCGCCAGGGAGCAACAGGCCCGCGCGCTGCTCGAAGGGCTGGACCCTGCGCAGCTCGACAACCTGTGGCGCCAGGCCGGTGAACTGGGGTGCGAGGCGGCCTTCGAGCAGCAGTTGCTGCAGCGCAGCCTGGATGACGAAACCCTGCGCCTGCCCATCCTGCACTGGGCGGTGCCGAGGCGTGGCTGGTTCACCCCCTGGCAGGCGGTGCCGATCGGCGCGTACCAGGGCGACGAACTGCTGGGCAGCCTCTGGCAAGCCTGCCACGCGCAGTTGCAGCACTATTTGCAGGCGGGCGACGAACAGGCGTTTTTCGCCAGCCTGCAGCACTGGGGCGGGCAGGCCTGGCTGGAGCCCTTCGACCGCCGCGAGCAGTTCCAGGCCATGCTGCTGGAGCTGCTGCACGATCACCCCGGCAGCAGCACCGCGCTGTTCGAACGCGTGTGCGGCTACTTCAACTGGAGCGACGATGACGGTGGCCCCCGGCCCGCGCACCTGTGGCAGGGCCTGAACGAGCGCTGCCGTCGCGATACCTGGTTCGCCCGCCAGCAGGCCCTGGCCGAGCAGTGGCACTGGCACACCAACCCCGAGGGCAATGCGGCCTACCTGCTGCTGCGCAACCTCGAGTTCAAGCAGCAGGTGGCGCTGGCCCAGGGCTTCAGCGAGGCCGACTGGGAAGCCTGTGAGCACCTGACGCAAACCCTGCTCTACCACTACCCCGAACTGCTTGACCAGGTGCCGCACCGCGACCTGTACTTCTGGCGCAGGCTGGCGCCGCGCCCGCTGCACCCGCGCAGCTACCTGCGGGTGATGAGCTGCATGGTGCTGGTGATCGTGCTGTGGCTGGCGGGGCCGGATTTCTTCGCGCACCCCTCCAATGTACTGATTGCCGCCGTGGTGGGCTCGCTGCTGACGGTGCAACTGTCGGCGGTGTTCATGCGTTTCTGGCTGTGGACCGCGCCGAACCTGCTGGCGCTGGACCTGCGCCTGAGCGAATGGCTGATCCCGCGTCGGTTCAACCCCGATGGCGAGCGTCTGCTGCTGCGCCATGGCGTGCCGCGCCTGCTGCTGGCACTGCCGATCTACCCGATGCTGGCCGGTACCCACCCGTGGACCGGTATCGTCGCGCTGACGGGCTACTTCGCTGTCGGGCTGCTTGGCCTGTTGCCGTATCAGCCACCACAGGAAGGCGGCCCGGTGTGGCGCCAGCCGTGGGTGACGCTGCACCGGCTCTACGAATTCAACCTGGCCCAGGCCGCGGTCCTGCTGGTAACGGTGGGCGTGGTGGCGTGGTGGCAGGTTCACCCACCAGGAGTAATTTCATGAGTTTGCCTGAAGCTTTCGACACCGCGCTGTGCCTGAACGGGCCGCGCCTGCAACTGCGGCCCATGCAGGCCCGCGATGCCGAGCAGTGGCTGGGGATCATGGCCGACCCCGAGGTGATGCGTTACTGGCACCACGGGCCGTGGCAGACCCTGGACGAAGCCGAAGTGGCCTTGCTGGCCGACCGCGCCGCCTACCTGGCCGGGCGCAGCCTCAAGCTGGGTATCTACCCCCAGGGCAGCGACCTGCTGCTGGGCATGTGCCAGTTCTTCAACATCGACGCCGAGTCGCGCCGCGGCGAAATCGGCTACTGCCTGGCCAGCAGCGCCCAGGGCCAGGGCTACATGGGCGAGGCGCTGGAGCTGTTCGTCGAGTACCTTGCCATCGGCCTGAACATGCGCCGCCTCGAGGCCGAGATCGACCCGCGCAACGGTGCCTCGGCGCGCACCCTCGAACGCATGGGCTTCGAGCGTGAAGGGCTGCTGCGCGAGCGCTGGTGCATCGCCGGCGAGGTGTCGGATTCGGCGTTGTACGGGCTGCTGCTCGAATCGGCCTGAATGACTTGGACAGCGGGGCAGGCGATGGGCTATCGTCGCGCCCCGCTTCCCACCCGGCTGAATGGACTTACTGGTGCGCTTCGATTTCCGCTTGCTGAGCCTGCTGCTGTACCTCGCCTGCCTGTACCCGGAGGCCTGCGCCTGGGGGCACGATTCGGTGCTGCGCGGCATGCACGCGCTGTCGATGGGCTGGCTGGCCGGCGGCCTGTGGTTCGCCAACCCGCTGCTGCTGGGCGCCTTCGCAACCCACCGCAAAGACCCCAAAACCGCTTACCGCCTGGGCTGGTGCGCACTGCTGCTGGCGGGCTCGGCCCTGGCGCTGGGCTGGACCGACTGGTCGCCGATCCCGCCGGCGCCCCACGGCGGGCCTGACGTGCGCACCGGCTACTACCTGTGGCTGGCCTCGATGCTGGCATTCGTGATCGGCCAGCACCGCTACCGGCGCCAGCCCAGGCTTACCCAGCCAGCGCTGGGCTGGCTGCACTGGGTGCTGGTGGCGGGTATCGTGCTGACCATTCCACTGTCGTTCGTCAAGGCCACCGTCGCGCCGGCGCGACCGGTCTACATGAACCTCGGCGAGCCACCAGCGGCCTGCGACGACTGCGAACTCGGGGTCAACTAGATGCTGGCACTGTTCAAGCGGCATTACGTGGTACTGAGCCTGGTGCTGTACCTGGGCAGCCTGTTTCTGGATGCCGTGCCGGTCAGCGAGGTGACCATGCGCGGCATGCATGTGCTGACCCTCGGCTGGCTGGGTGGCAGCGCCTGGTGGGCCAACCCGCTGCTGTGCCTGGCACTGATGCTGCGGCGCAACCGGCCGCTGCTGTCGCTGTTGGCGGCGGTCGCGGCACTGGTGCTGGCGGCGCAGTGGCTGCCAGTGATCGGCTGGGGCGACAGCGCGCTGGTGCCGCGCAAGGCCAATGGCCAGGCCAACCTGCTCGGCGCCTACTACCTGTGGTTGCTGGCGTTGGCGGCATACGTGGCCGGCCAGTTTCTCAACCGCCGGCAGGCGCCGGGCGGGCCGGGCCAGGGCTGGCTGGCCTGGGTGCTGGTGGCGGCGATCTATGCCACGGCGGCGTTCTCGTTCAGCGTGGGCAGCGGCGCCAATGTCACGCCCCCGGCCCCGGCAATACCCTCCAATTCCATCTGACCTGCGGACACTCCTGTGAAACGTCATTACCTCACGCTCAGCCTGGTGCTGTACGTGGCCTGCCTGTATTTCAATGCCTACTACACCGACAACGGTGCCCACATGAGTTCGGTATGGTTGCTGGTGTACGGGCTGTGGGGCATCCCGTTCCAGATCTATGGCTGGTTTGCCAACCCGGTCTTCGGCCTGGCGCTGCTGGCCCATCGCTGGTGGCCGCGGGTGGGGTTGGGCCTGTCGGTGCTGGCGCTGCTGCTGGGGCTGTCGTTCCTGGTGGTGAGCACGGTGCCGGACAACACGCCGCAGTCCTACGATTTCGTGCAACTCACCGCGCTGGGCGTGGGGTACTACCTGTGGATCGGCGCCTTCGTACTGATGACCCTGGGGCAGGCGCTGCACTGTCGTGACCGGCGCGAGG
The DNA here is from genome assembly GCF_028682105.1 of Pseudomonas sp. 8209. Lineage (NCBI taxonomy): Bacteria > Pseudomonadati > Pseudomonadota > Gammaproteobacteria > Pseudomonadales > Pseudomonadaceae > Pseudomonas > Pseudomonas sp. 8209. The sequence continues at coordinate 41,306 of NZ_JANIAH010000010.1, read as the reverse complement.
TGCGCCAGGTGCCGCGTCTGCGCGTTGTCGACTGGCTGCTGTTGCTGGTGGTGCTGGGGGTGATCCTGTTCAATGCGTTCCCCCAGCACGGCTACGTGTTCGAGCGCACCCACCCCTGGTGAGCCCTCAACGGTTGGCGCGGGTGCCCCATTGCACCACCAGCATGCCGACGATGATCAGCGCCACCCCGGCGATGCGCAGGCCGTTGACCGGGCGCGATGGCAGGCCCATCAGCCCCCACTGGTCGATGATCAGCGACGAGAGTACCTGGCCGGCGATCACGCATACGATGAAGCCGGCCGCGCCCAGGCGCGGGGTGAGGATCAGCGCCGCGGTGATGTAGGCCACCCCGGCCACGCCACCCAACCACGCCCACCACGGCGCCTGGCCGAGGTTGGCCAGTTGCGGCAGCGGTGCGCGCATCAGCAGCAGGGCCGGCAGCACCATCAGCACGCTCACCGCCAGCGAGATCAGCGTGGCCCACAGCGGGTGCCCGAGCAGGCGCCCGAGCGCGGCGTTGGCGCCGGCCTGGAACGGCACGGCGGCACCGGCCAGCAGGGCGACAAGCAGCGGTATGGCGACAGCGAGGTTGAGGTTCATGGTGGTTTCCTTCTGGCTATGGAGGGCTTGGTACAGTCTTGGTTATCTGTTTCACTGATGGAAATTCGAATTGTGCACAGGGGCTATTCGCCACATGGATGATCTGCGCCGTATCGACCTCAACCTGCTGCTGACCCTGCATGCGCTGCTGGCCGAGCAGCACGTCTCGCGCGCGGCCTTGCGCCTGCACCGCAGCCAGCCGGCGGTGAGCCATGCGCTGGCGCAGTTGCGCGAGATCTTCCAGGACCCGCTGCTGGTGCGCCGTGCGGGCCGCCTGCAGCCCACGTTGCGTGCGCTGGAACTGGCGGCGCCGTTGCAGGATGCCCTGCAGCAACTGGATGCGCTGCTGGGCAGCCCCGGTTTCGAGCCGGCGCGGGCGCGGCGCAGCTTTCGCCTGGCGATGTCGGACTATGGCGCGCGGGTGGTGCTGCCGGGCCTGATGCGCTGCCTGCGCGAGACCGCACCGGGCATCGACCTGGTGGTCAGCCAGGGCAGCCGCGAGGCGATGCTCGGCCAGTTGCTCGATGGCGAGGTGGACCTGGCGCTGGGCGTATTCCCCACCCTGGCCGAGCCGTTGCAGGCTGCCACGCTGTTCGAGGAGGGGTTCGTGTGTGTGGCCGACCGCGCCACGCTGCCGGCCCGTGGCGGGCTGACACTGCCCGCCTGGCTGGCGCGCCCCCATGTGCTGGTGGCGATGCGGCCCGGGGCCGACAACGAGATCGACCAGGCCCTGGCGGCGCTGGGGCAGCAGCGCCGGGTGGTGCTGGCGTTGCCGCACTGGGCCGCGGCCAGCGACGTGCTGGTGGGTACCGACCTGGTGCTGACCGTGGCGCGGCGCAGCGTGCAGAACATCAAGGCGCTGCGTGGGTTGCGCTGTTTCGAGCCGCCGCTGGCGATTCGCGCGTTCGCCTTTCAGCAGGTGTGGCACGAGCGACGCAAAAAGGAAGCGGCGCACCATTGGTTGCGCGAGCAGGTCATGCGAGCCTGTGCGCCCTAGGCAGTCAGAACAGGAGAGGCAAGCCATGAGTATCAAGCGGATGATGGGGGTTGCGGTGCTGTCGCTGGCGGCAGTTGCGCCGCTGGCGCTGGCGCAGGACAAGACTTCGGTGGCGTACAAGGCCTGCATGGACACCGCGAACACCACGGTGAGCATGAACGAATGCAACAACGCCGAGATCGCCCGTCAGGACAAACGCCTGAACCAGGTCTACAAGAAGGCCATGGCCGCGTTTGGGCCGGTGCAGCAGGGCAAGCTCCGGGATGCGCAGCGGGCGTGGATCAAGTACATCGACAGCAACTGCGATTTCTACTTCACGCAGACCGGCGGCACCATGGACATCCTCAATGGCGGTGGCTGCCGCCTGCGCATGACCTCCGAACGCGCGGATGAGCTGGAGGCATTGCAGGCGCCTTGAACGCCCTTCGCCGGCAATGGCACGCGCTCGATGACAGGCGCGCGCCTTGCTGGCGAAGGCCGCGCCGCAACCCTCAGCGCAGAAACGGCAGCAGGTGCCCGACAAATGCCTCGGGCGCCTCTTCGGTCACAAAGTGCCCGCAGCCATCGATGATCGCGCCCTGCAACGTGGCGGCGCGCCCCTCCAGGGTTGCCCGCGGCGCATCATTGGTTGCCAGTTGCGCCCCGATCGCCAGCACCGGCATGCCCAGTGGCACCTGCCCGCGCTGCTGGTTCTGGCGAATCGTTTCGGGTATCGCGCGGTAGTAGGCAAACCCGCCACGCAAGCCCCCCGGCGCCGAATACGCCTGCACATAGGTATCCACCGCCACCCGATCCAGGCGCACAGCCCATTTCTCGAACATGAACCTCAGGTACTGCGCTTCGCGCCCGGTAATCAGCGCCTCGGGCAGGTCCTGCAACTGGTTGAACATGAAGTGCCACAGGAAGATGTTCTGCTCCGGCGGCGCGAAGATCGACGGCGCCGGCGCCAGGCCCGGAATCACCGCTTCGCTCAGGCACAGCCGGTTCACCACCCCCGGAAAATCGCTGGCCAGGGCATACCCCACCCACATGCCCACATCGTGGCCCACCACGGCATAGCGTTCGTGCCCCAGTTGCCCCATCAGCGCGTGCAGGCGGGCGGCGCAGGTGCCGGTGTCGTAGCCGTCCAGCGGCTTGTCGGAAAGCCCCATGCCGGGAAGGTCCACGGCAATCGCCTGGTAACCGTTGTCGGCCAGGGCCGCCATGACGTGCCGCCAGGTGTACCAGGTCTGTGGCCAGCCGGGGATCAGCAGTACCGGTGCCCCTTCGCCCTGGGTGACGTAGTGCAGGCGCAGGCCGTGCACATGGGCGTAATGGTGAGAATGCGTGCTCATCGTTGCAGCTCCCCGACAGGGTTGCCTTCAAGGCCGAGCATCCTGGCGATGACCGCCGGCGCCACCGGGGTACCGGCGAAGTCGTCGAACACCGTGTCGGTGACCTGGATGATGTGCCGGTTGATGAACGCCACGCCTTCACGTGCCCCATCGTGCTGGTTTTTCAGGCAGCACTCCCACTCCAGCGTGGCCCAGCCGCTGTAGTCGTATTCGGCCAGCTTGCTGAAGATGCCCTTGAAGTCGACCTGCCCGTCCCCCAGCGAACGGAAGCGTGCGGCGCGCTTGAGCCAGGGTTGATAACCGCCGAACAGGCCCTGCTTGCCGGTGGGCAGGAACTCGGCGTCCTTGACGTGGAACATGCGGATGTAGTCCCGGTAGTGGTCGATGAACGCCAGGTAGTCGAGTTGCTGCAGGATCAGGTGGCTGGGATCGAACAGCATCTTGCAGCGCGGGTGGTGGCCGACGTGTTCGAGAAACAGCTCGAAGCTTGCGCCGTCGTGCAGGTCTTCGGCGGGGTGAATTTCGAAGCACAGGTTGATGCCCTGTTCGGCGCAGGTATCGAGCACCGGCAGCCAGCGCCTGGCCAACTCGGCGAAGGCTGTTTCAACAAGGCCGTCGGGTCGTTGCGGGAAGGGAAAGACGTACGGCCATGCCAGTGCGCCGGAAAAAGTCCCCATGTCGCTCAGGCCCAGGCGCCGCGACGCGATGGCCGCGCAGGTGAGCTGGTGCACCGCCCAGGCACTGCGGGCAGCCGCGTCGCCCTGCAGGTGGGCCGGTGCAAAACTGTCGCACAAGGCGTCGTATGCCGGGTGTACCGCCACCAGCTGGCCAAAGAGATGCGTGGTCAGCTCACTGATCACCAGCCCGTGTTCGGCCAGCATGGCAGTGATGTCGTCGCAGTAGGCCTGGCTGCTTGCGGCTAGCTCGACATCGAACAGACGCTTGTCCCAGGCCGGTATCTGCAACGCCTTGAAGCCCATGTGCGCAGCCCACCGGGCGATGTTGGGCAGTGAGTCGAACGGTGGCTGGTCGGCACTGAATTGCGCCAGATGCAGGCTGGGGCCTTTCAACGTGATCATGTGGAACTCCTATTGTTTGTTGATCGACAAACAATAAGGATGCAGCCTGCGCGTCGTCAAGTATTCTTTGTCTTTCGACAAACAATTACGGATAATGCCGCCTTCATTCCTGGTTGGAGACTATCGAGATGGCAGGCCGACCACGCCAGTTCGACCGTGAAGCCGCGTTGCGCACCGCCCGGGATGTGTTCTGGGCACGAGGGTTCGAAGCCACGTCCATGAGCGACCTGGTGGCTGCGCTGGGTATCGCTTCGGCGCGCATCTATGCCGCGTTCGGCTCCAAGGAGCGCTTGTTCAAGGAGGCCATCGAGCTGTATGAGCGCGAAGAGGGCGCATTTTCGACCCAGGCGCTGAGCGAGCAACCCACGGCCTACCAGGCCATCGAGCGGCTGTTGCTCGATGCCGTCGACCTGTACACCCGCCCAGCGGGTCCACTGGGCTGCATGGTGGTGTCGGCAGCCACCAACTGCTCGGCCGACAACGACGCCGTGCGCGAATGGCTGGCCGACCACCGCCGCGAAAAAACCTTGTCGATCATTCAGCGCTTGCAGCAGGCGGCCGAGGCGGGCGAGTTGAAACCCGAGGTCGATGTGCAATCGCTGGGCGATTTTTTTGCCACGCTGCTGCATGGGTTGTCGGTGCAGGCCCGCGACGGGATCGCGCGTGAGCGCCTGCTCAAGGCAGTGGCGCCGGCCATGCAGATGCTGGCCCTGGCTACCGGTGGGCATGGACCATCGGCCGCCGATCAAATACCCTGACACCGTCATTTCCCAACCCCGTACCGACCATGATTGCCCACTTCGCGATTTTTCTCTGCACCCTGGTCGCCATGGAAGGTGTCGGTTATCTGGCGCACAGGTACGTGATGCACGGCTGGGGCTGGTTTCTGCATCGCTCGCACCACGAACCGCACCTGGGCACGCTTGAAACCAACGATATCTACCTGCTGATCCTGGCCCTGGCCGCGATCACCCTGATCGTGCTGGGCAATGCCGGCCACGACCCGTTGCAGTGGGTGGGCGCCGGGGTGGCGGGGTTCGGGCTGATCTACGTGTTGGTGCACGACGGCATCGTGCACCGCCACTGGCCCGCGCGCCCCAGGCCGCGCCACCCCTATCTGCGTCGGCTGTATCACGCACACCTGATGCACCACGCGGTGAAGGGGCGCAGGCACAGCGTGTCGTTCGGCTTCCTCTACGCACCGCCCCTGCATGTGCTCAGGCAGCAGCTGCGCGAGCGCCGTGTCAGGCCGGCTCGCTCAGCGCCGGGGCCTTGCTCGGCGGCTTTATCGAGCCAATGTACACCGCCAGCACCGTCACCAGCGCCCCGGTGATCTGTATGGCCGAACTGGCCTTGTCCAGAAACGCCACGTCGATGAAGTAGGTGATCACCGGCTCCAGCAGCAGGATCAGCCCTGCCAGCCCGAGGCTGATGGCACCAATCGAGCGGTTGACCAGCAACCAGCCGACGAACTGCACCAGCACGCCATAGATCACCAGCATGTAGAAGGTCTGCTGGTCGGCGATGGCCAGGCTCTCGCCCCGCAACAGCGCGTACCCCAGCATCACCCCGGCCGCCCACAGGCTCAGGTGCAGCATCTGTGCGATCTTGTCGCCGCCGCCCTGGGGCAGTTGGGTGGTGACTTTCAGGTAGTACACGCACACGGCATAGGCCAGCCCCGACAGCACGCCGTAGACCACGCCCTGGATACCCAGCGCGCTGCCCATCTCCGGCAGCAGCAACAGGTACAGGCCGACGAAGGCCAGGCTGATCGAGGCGACGAAGTACAGCGACGGTTTCTCTTTGAGCAGGCACAGCCCGAGCAATGTCATGAAGAACACCTGGCAGTTGGTCAGGATCGAGCCGATGCCCGGCCCGACGATGTAGATGCTGTGGTGCCACAGGATCAGGTCGATGGCCAGGAACACGCCGGCCAGGGCGGTGTAGCGTCGAGCCCTGGGGTGGGCCAGGCGAGCAGGTTGCCTTCTCACCCGCAGCAGCAGGTAGAACAGCACCGAGGCGATCAGCATCCGGTAGAAACCCGCGCCCCCGGCGCCGATATGGGCGAAGGCCACCGCCAGCGCCGACAGGCTGAGCATCAGCCCGCCCAGTGTCAGTTCGACGATGGCCCGGTTGCTGGAGAGGGTGACCCCGTTGGATGACTGCATGGTTTTCTCTGGTCTGTTGCGAAGAAGTCGGGCAAATTTATCCACCCGCCTTGCGCGCGTATTGCACAAAACTGGACAGGCCATGGAGCAACAGGACTTCTCGCGCTTCTGGCGCGTCCCCGAAGGAGGCTGTGAATTGCTGGCGGCGCGCTATAGCGCACGGGCCTTCGGCCGCCATTCCCATGAGCGCTACGCGGTGGGGGTGATCGGCGCGGGCGTGGAGAAGCTCTTCTACCGTGGCACCCAGCACCTGGGCACCGCCGGCAGCATCGTCACCCTGACCCCGGGCGAGATGCACGACGGCGTGCCGGGCAGCGCCGAGGGTTGGAGCTACCGCATGCTCTACCTCGACCCGCAGTGGCTCAACCGTGCGGTGTTCGAAGGGCGTTTCGGTGACGGGCATATCCACCTGTTCCAGCAGGCGCTGACCCACGACATGGGCTTTGCCCAGGCCTTCCTGCACCAGCATCAGGTGATCGAGCAGTCGTGTTCGAGCCTTGAGCGCGAGAGCGTGCTGCTGCACCTGGTCAGCCAGCTGTTCGAGCGGTGCGGCGGGCCGCAGCCCCGGGCGGTGGCCGACGAACGCGAAGTGGTGCGACGGGTGCGGCAGATGCTCGACGAGCAGTACGCGCAGAACATCGCGCTGAACGACCTGGCGCAGTGGGTGGGGCTCGATCCGCTGTACCTGATACGGGTGTTCAAGAAGAGCGTGGGCGTATCGCCGCACAGCTATCAGATCCAGACGCGGGTGGCGCGGGTGCAGCAGTTGCTGCGCAGTGGCGTGGGCATCGCCGAGGCGTCGCTGCGTTGCGGGTTCTTCGACCAGAGCCACATGACCCGGGCCTTCAAGAAAGTGGTCGGCATCACCCCGGGCTGCTTCCAGCGCGGCTGACTCGTGCAGGAGCCGGCGTGCAGGAGCCGGCCTTGCCGGCGAGGCGCCTGGCCCCGACAATGTGTTCCCGATGGATGCTTCACCAAGGAAGGACTTCACCGTGCACCGTATCGCCACGCTGTTGTGCTTGCTGCTCACCCTGGGCGGCTGTACCGAATACAAATGGGGTCATGACTGGAAGCCCGACCGCCTGGGCGGCTGGCAGGACCACACCGATCCCAAGCTGCGCTACGGCGCGTCGCTGGGCGCCACCTGCAACGCCAGCCCGTTGTGGCTCAAGGTGGTGAATCACGGTCAGTCGACCTACCAGTCGCTGTTGTTCATTCCGTTGTTCCCTGACCGCACAGGCGGCGAGTACCCCCTGTGGATAACCGTCAACCATCCGGCCCTCAAGGCCTGCAGCTCATCGGCACCGAGCCCGCTGCGGGTGAAGATGGGCGATCAGGTGGTACAGGGCCTGCGCTTTCCCGAGCGGGCGCAGGAGGACGGCACCTGCGTGATCGAATTCGATGACGATCGCTACGCGGCCGATGAGATGTCGATCGAGATCGACCCGGCGGTGCTGCCTTGCACGATCGCCCCCGTGACCCTGAAAAAGGACCGCTACTTCTGCATTCGCAACATGCGCTGGGGCGGCTCGCCCAGTTGCCGCGAGTAGGGCACGGCTTGCAAATCCCAGGGCGAGCGATAAGAATGCGAACAATTACCATTAGTGTGCCTCTCGCATGTCCAACCCGCGCCCGTCCGCCCAGCACCCGTTGCACCTGCTGTACGCTGAACACCATCACTGGTTGCGCGGCTGGCTGGCCCGTCGGCTCAATTCCCACGCCGATGCCGCGGACCTCACCCACGACACCTTCCTGCGTACCCTGACTTCGCCGCACCTGGGCCAGCTGGACGAGCCGCGGGCGTTCCTGTGCATGGTCGCCAAGCGGGTGCTGTACACCTTCTGGCGTCGCGGCGAGCTGGAGCGCGCCTACCTTGAAGCGCTGGCCAACCTGCCCGAGCCGGTGGCGCCGTGCGAGGAAACCCTGGCGGTGCTGCGCGAGGCGCTGGAGGCGGTGGATGCCTTGCTGGCCGGGTTGCCGGCCAAGGTGCGCCATGCCTTTCTGCTCAACCGCCTGGAGGGCCTGACCCACCAGCAGATCGCCGACCAGATGCAGGTGTCGCTGAGCAGCGTCGAGCGCTGGGTGCGGCGCGCCGTGACCCATTGCTACCTGGCACAACTGGGCGCGGGCACGTGAGCGGCCGCAGCCTGGCAGCGCTGACCCCGGCGGTGCGCGAAGCCATCGAATGGAGCGTGCGCCTGGGCTCGGGGGCGGCGACGGCAGCCGACCGCGACGCCTTCGAGCAGTGGCAGGCGCTGGACGCAAGCCATCGCCAGGCCTGGCAGGCGGTTACCCAGGCCACCCACACACCCTTGAACCCCTTGCTGGAAGTGCCCGGCAGCGCCAGTGCGGCCACGCGCGCCCTGCGCAGCAGCGGGTTGTCGCTGCAGCGGCGCCGGTTGCTGCGCGGCGGCAGCGCCTTGCTGCTGATGCTGGGCCTGCCGGCGTTGTTGACGGTGCAACGGCGCATGCCACTGGACGCCGTGTTCAGCGACCACTACAGCGGCACCGGCGAGCGCAGGCGCATTCAACTGGCCGACGGCAGCGTGCTGCTGCTCAATGCGCGCACCACCGTGGAGGTGGCGTTCAGTGCCGAAGCCCGGGTGATCCATCTGCGCCACGGCGAGCTGAACATCCAGGTGGCCCGCGACCCGCACCGCCCCCTCGAGGTGGTCACTGCGCAAGGCCGGGTGCGGGCCCTGGGCACGCGCTTCAGTGTCGCCACGCTGGATCAGCGCAGTGCCGTCAGCGTGCAGCAGCACAGCGTGCAGGTGCGTAACCGCGCCGGGCAGAGCATCGTGGTGGACAGCGGGCAGACCCTGCGCTTTGCCGACGATGCACTCTCGCCCCTGGGCAATGAGCAAGGCCGCCTGGATGCCTGGATGGAAGGTCGCCTGGAGGTGGACGACGCGTCTCTGGGCAGCGTGATCGATGCCTTGCGCCCTTACCGCTACGGCGTGCTGCGGGTTTCCCCGGCGGCGGCGCAACTGCGCGTGTTCGGGGTGTTCCCGCTGGACGACAGCGACCGCGCCCTGCAATCGCTGGCGCAGGTGCTGCCGATCAGTGTCGAGGCGTTCGGGCCGATCACCCTGATCGACCTGCGCTGAAAAAACATTCCGCCAGGGTGAAGGCTTTTTTCGGCTCGCTGGACATAGCAGGAAACGCCCATTCACTTCCTGCGAGGAAAGCCCTTCACATGCGTCCCCAACTCCTGAGCCCCGCGCGCCTGGCACTGGCTGTCGCGGTTGCCGTTTCTGCCTGCTCCCTCGACCTGAACCGCGCCTGGGCGGACCCAGCCATGCAGCGCTATGCGTTGCCGGCGCAACCGCTGGACCAGGCCCTGCGCCAGATCGCCCGGCAAAGCGCCAGCACCCTGGTGGTGGACCCGGCGCTGCTGCGCGGGCGCCAGAGCGCGGCGGTGAACGGGCAACTGAGCGCCGAGGCAGCGGTGCGCCAGGCAGTGGCGGGCAGCGGCCTGCAACTGCGCGTGACCGACAACGGCACCCTGACCCTGGAGAAGGCCGACAGCAGTGATGCGCTGCAACTGGGGGCCACCAGCATCACCGGCAGTGCGCTGGGCGAGGTCACGGAAAACACTGGCTCCTACACCACCGCCAGCATGGCCACGGCCACCAAGTTCAAGGCCTCGGCCCGGGAAACCCCGCAGTCGGTGACCGTAGTCACCCGCCAGCGCATGGACGACCAGAACATGCAGACCCTGGACGACATCGCCAGCTACACGCCGGGGCTGACCCTGCGCAAGACCGGCGGCGAGCGCCCGCAGTTCTACTCGCGCGGTGCGGCCATCGACAACATCATGGTCGACGGCCTGCCCATCGCCTACGACAGCGACACCCTGGGCACCGCGACCCTGGCGATGTTCGACCGGGTGGAGGTGGTACGCGGGGCTTCCGGCCTGATGGTCGGCTCGGGCAACCCGTCGGGTACCCTCAACCTGGTGCGCAAGCGCCCCACGCTGGCGCCGCAGATCACCCTCACGGCGGCAGCCGGCAGCTGGGACAACTACCGTACCGAAATCGACGCCAGCAGCAGCCTCAATGATGCCGGTACCGTACGCGGGCGAGTGGTGGGCAGCTACCAGGACAAGAACAGCTTTACCGATGCCTACAGCAACCAGCGCCAGTTGCTGTACGGGATCACCGAGTTCGATCTGTCGGACGCCACCACGCTGACCCTGGGCGGCTACTACAACCGCGAGGACAACCCCGGCGCGGACTGGAACGGCAGCCCGACCCATGCCGATGGCAGCTTCCTCGACATTTCCCGCTCGTCGCGCTTCAGCCCCGACTGGACCTACTGGGACAAGACCAACAAGAGCGTGTTCGCCGAGGTGGAACATCGCCTGGACAACGACTGGCGCCTGCGCCTGAGCGCCAGCTGGCTGAAGGCCAACCTGGAGATGCTGGGCAGCAGCTACTACCGGCTCGACCCGACCGCCGACGAGCTGCAACTGAACGTGGGGCGCTACTCCTACGAACATACGCAGAAGAGTGTCGATGGTTATGCCAGCGGGCCGTTCAGCCTGTTCGGGCGTACCCATGAACTGGTGGTGGGGGCGAGCTACCGCCGCGACGATACCGACGACGGCCCTGGCGGCGGCCCGGATGCGAGCTTCAACTATGTCGTGGACCCCAACAACTTCCACTACAAGGACGTGCCCCGGCCGGCCATCGACTACAACTGGTCGCGCAAGGGCAAGGTGGATCAGTCCAGTGCCTACACCGCCGTGCGTTTCAACCTGCGCGATGACCTGAAGCTGATCCTCGGCTCGCGCCTGGACTGGTATGAGTACCAGCAGCACACCGAGGTCGGGGCCTACGCCTTCGGCGCCGACTACAAGGCCACCCGCGAGGTCACCCCGTATGCGGGGCTGATCTATGACCTGAACGACACCTACTCGGTCTACACCAGCTGGACGCGCATCTTCAAGCCGCAGGAGTACCAGAACAGCAGCGGTGGCCTGCTGGCGCCGGTAACCGGCACCAACTACGAGGCCGGGCTCAAGGCCGAGTACTTCGGTGGTGCGTTGAACGCCAGTTTCGCGCTGTTCCAGCTCGACCAGGAGAACCTGGCCAAGTCGTTGCCGGCAGGTGATTGCCCGACCATGGATGCCTGCTACGAGGCGGCCGGCGAAATTCGTACCCGCGGCCTGGAACTGGAGCTGGGCGGCGAACTGGCGCCGGGTTGGCAGGCGTCGGCCGGCTATACCTATGCGGCGGCCGAGTATGTGAAGGCCACCGGCTCGGCGCAGAAGGGTGACCGCTTCGACAGTGATTCGCCGTACAACCTGTTCAAGCTGGCGACCAGCTACCAGTTGCCGGGCGACCTCGATCAATGGAGCGTGGGCGGGGCCTTTCGCACCCAGAGCCGCACCTATACCAGCTACAGCGTGAAGCAGGGCGGGTACAGCGTGGTCGACCTGATGGCCCAGTACCGCGTGACGCCGGCGGTGACGTTGCAGACCAACCTCAACAACGTGGCGGACAAGCGTTACTACCAGAGCATCAGCAACCCGGCCGGGGCCAACATCTTCGGCGAGCCGCGCAATGTGATGTTCACCGTGAAGTGGTCGTTGTGAAGTCGCTGAAGGCGCGGAACAGGCGGGTGCCCACGTAGCTGCGCAGGTGCGGGTGGCGGCTGCGGTGGTAGCAGTCCCAGTAGCTGACCATGCGTGCGCGGGTGAGGCTGAAGTAGGCGGGGTTGTCGTTGAAGAAGCGGCCGTAGGCGCTGGCGTCCAGGGTCGGCAGGTTGGCCTCGCACAGCGCCAGCAGCTCGATCACGTATTCGCCGGTGAGCTGGAACACGAACGGGATGACCCACGCTTCTGGTGCCCGAATGATCTGCTGCAGGTAACGCTCGCGCACGTGGCCGTCGGGGTGGCGGGTGAGCAGGCAGGCGTGGATCAGTGACCGGGCTGTATCGGCAGCCGGCAGGTGAAGGCGGTAGGGCAGGGTCAGGGGTTCGCCGTCGAGGGTGACGGCGATGCCCTGGTCACCGTTGGGCAGGTCGAGGTGCCGGGCCAGGTCCTGGACTTCGCGGGCCAGGTGGTGGGGGAAGGCGGCGGTGAGGGTGGTGGGCATGCTTGGCTCCTTGCCGGGTGGTATGCCTGCAGGACTCTTCGCCGGCAATGCCGGCTCCTACGTAGGAGCCGGCATTGCCGGCGAAGGGCGCTGCCCGCTTCAGCGCTGCGTCGCCCAGTACCCCTGCAACGCCCGCGCCGCCGGCTCGATGGCGGCCACGCGCTGGCGATGCAGCGCCACATCCAGGTCGGCGGGCAGTTCGAAGTTGTCCTGTGCGGCACAGGTCTCGATCACATCCAGTGCCACCTGCTGCGCCGCCGGCAAGGCCGGCCAGTTGGCCAGGCCTGCACCGCGCAGGTAGCCAAAGCACCACTCTTCGGCCAGCGTCAGCGGCTGGCCGTTGTGCTCGGTCTCTTCGAAGCGCGGCGAGAAACGCTCGGCCAGGTTGTTCGCGTGCAGGGTCACCAGCTCGACGAAGCGCTGGCAGTCTGCAGCGCTTTCCCATTCCGGCTGGCGACCACCGAAGATCCCCGGGAACCATTCGTCGATAGCCACAGGCGCCGGGCCGGACACCAGCGCGGTGAGGTAGCCGTCCAGTTCCGAGGCGTTGAGCACCGAATGGTCATCGCCATACTGCAGCAGGATGTCTTCGATGAACTCGAAGTCGGTGTCGTTGAGCGTCTGCATGAAAAAGGTCCTTCACATAACGGTGGGCGCAGCCAGGCTGCGCGTCAAAGGCGGGAAGGATGGCGCTTTCGCCGGTTTTTATCCAGCGTGCTGATCAGCGCTCAGAAGCGCTCGTCGAGCAGGGCCGGCAAGGTCAGCTCCTTGACGTAGCTGGCCGACGACAGGCTCAGCGCCATGCGCACCACCTGCACCACGTCGTGCACGGGGATCAGCTGGCCTTCGCCGCGTTGCTCGGCCACGTCGCGGGGCGTGCTGAGCGGGTCTTCGGTGTTGAGGTAACCCAGGTTCAGACAGGTCACGGCCAGGCGCTGCTCGCGGTAGCCTTCGCGCAGCGCATCGGCGATGCCACGCAGGGCGAACTTGGAGGCGCCGAAGGCCACCTCGGGGCGCCCGCTCTGGGGCAGGCCGGAGGTGGAACCGGTGAGGATGATGCGCGGGGTGGCGCTGCGCAGCAGGGTGGGCAGCAGGCGCTTGATCAGCAGCAGGGTGGCGGTGATGTTGCAACTGACGATGGCCTGTACCTGCGCGTCGCTGTCGCCGAGAAAGTCGTAGGCCGGGTCGAAGGCCAGCTCTTCCCAGATGCCGAGGTTGTAGATCAGCGTGTCGAGGCCGTGCTCTGCCACAGCCTGGGCGATGGCGTGCGCGGCGCTGGCCGGCTCGGCCAGGTTGGCTTCGACCCAGTTCAACTGCACGCCGGCCTTGGCGGCGATGCCGTCGGGGCGCGTGCGCGACACGCCGACCAGCGTGTCGCCCGCCTCGCCGAGGCCTTCGATCAGGGCCTTGCCCAGCCCTTTGCTGGCACCGACTACCAGGGTTTTCATGGGGTGATTTCCTTGTCTGCACGGGGAGAGAGCGCGGATGCAAACAGAGGGCGAGGGGAATGGCAAATGGCCGGATGTATCCAGATGTGAATCTACTTGAGCGCTTAGCCTGTAGCAGCCGGCTGCCGGCGATGGGCTGCGCAGCAGCCGCGAAACTCGCCATAATGCGCCCCCCGTCAAGGAGAACGCTGTGAACAACCCCGTACAAGGAAGTCCCGTGCCCACCCCTTACATCGCCAGCACCACCGGCAAGCGCATCGGCCTCGCGCTGCTGGGCCTGCTGCTGTACTTCACCGCGCAGTTCGCCGGCGCCTTTCTGTTCGGCAGTGGCCTGGACTTCACCCTGGCTTTGTTCGGCGCCCACCTGGTGGCGTGTGCAGCCATCGGCGGGCTGTACCTGTTGCTGCGGCGCAACCCGCTGGCCGGGCATGCCTTCAGGGGGGCCAACTTCAGCTACAAGGCCCTCTGGCTTGGCCTGACCAGCGTGGTGGTGGTCTACCTGCTGGCCTACAACTACGCCGCCCTGGTCGACCAGCCCGCCGAGCCGTTCATGCTGCAGTTCATGACCCTGCTCGGTGCCGGTTCGCTGGCCGATCGCGTGCTGCTGACCAGCATGGTCATCGTGCTCGCCCCCCTGGGCGAAGAGCTGGCATTCCGGCATTTTCTGCTCAACCTGTTCCCGTTCCGCAAGCCGCTGTGGGCGGTGGTGGCGATCGTGGTCAGCGCCCTGGCGTTTGCCGCCATCCACCTGCAGTACACCTTCAGGTCGACCGTGGTGCTGTTGTTCATCCTCGCCCTGATGCTGGCCTATGCGCGGATCCGAACCGGCGGCCTGCTGGTGCCCATGGCGATGCATGCCTGCGCCTCGACCCTGGCACTGGCGATGTACCCGCTGTTCTATCCGTGAGCCCGCACGGTGGCTGGTGACGGTATACTCGCGGCCTGTTCCGTCTATATCCGAGTATCGTCATGGGTCTTTCTCTCTCCGCGGCGCCTGAGCGCCGTCTCGGCGCGCCACTGGTTGCGCTGTCATTGCTGGTGGTCGGCGCCGTCTTTCTGAATGCCAGCGTGGGCATCAAACAGGTGCTGCTGCTGATCGTCGGCGCCGCCCTGGGCCTCACGCTGTACCACGCCGCGTTCGGCTTCACGTCCGCCTGGCGGGTGTTCATCAACGAGCGCCGTGGCGCCGGCCTGCGCGCGCAGATGGTGATGCTGGCTATCGCCGTGCTGCTGTTCTTTCCGGCCCTGGGCGCCGGCACGCTGTTCGGCCAGCCGGTGACCGGGCTGGTGGCGCCGGCCGGGGTGTCGGTGGTGTTCGGTGCGTTCATCTTCGGCATCGGCATGCAGATGGGCGGCGGCTGTGCCTCGGGCACACTGTTCACGGTGGGCGGTGGCAACGCGCGCATGCTGGTGACGCTGCTGTTCTTCATCATCGGTTCGGTAACTGCAACCCACCACGCCGACTGGTGGTTCGCGCTGCCGTCGTTCCCGGCCACCTCCGTGGTGCAGACCTTTGGCGTGGCCCCCGCGCTGGTGCTTAACCTGGTGGTGTTCGGGCTGATCGCCTGGGGCACGGTGGTGCTGGAGAAGCGTCGCCACGGCGCCCTCGAGGCCCCGGCAGGCAGCCAGTATGAGGGCCTGCGTCGCTTCCTGCGTGGCCCGTGGCCGCTGGTGTGGGGCGCGATCGGCCTGGCGCTGCTGAACTACGCGACCCTGGCACTGGCGGGCCGGCCGTGGGGCATCACCTCGGCGTTCGCCCTGTGGGGCGCCAAGACCCTGAGCGGGCTGGGCGTGGACGTGGGCAGCTGGGCGTTCTGGCAGATGCCGGGCAACGCCAAGGCCCTGGCTGCACCGCTGTGGGAGGACGTGACCACGGTGATGGACATCGGCATCGTGCTGGGTGCGTTGCTGGCAGCAGGCCTGGCCGGGCGCTTCGCGCCGAGCCTGAGGATTCCGATGCGCTCGCTGCTGGCCGCGGTGATCGGCGGCCTGCTGCTGGGCTACGGCTCGCGGCTGGCGTATGGCTGCAACATCGGCGCGTACTTCAGCGGCATCGCCTCGGGCAGCGTGCATGGCTGGCTGTGGCTGGTGGCGGCGTATGCCGGCAACGTGGTGGGGGTGCGGATTCGCCCGCTGTTCTTCGTGGCTGAACGCAAGAGCGTGGCAGCCAGCGGCGGCTGAGGCTGGCGGTACTGCATGGGAACCGGCTCGCAGTAGCCGGTTTTTTCATGCCCGCCCGTTACTGCGAATAGGCGCGCGGTGTACGGGGAGCAACTGACCGCTGTCGTACTGTTGCACTGCGAACAGTTGGCCAACACTTTGTTGCCGTGCATCCAGCCATGCCGCTTTCTGTTGTGCGTAACTAATTGATTTATAGGTGAAATTCAAGTGGCATGGGTTGTGCTATCTCACGGGGGACTCTGTGTACTCATCGAGATAGACCATGACTGCCACCCCTGTTTCTGCCCACTACGACATCCGCCAGCCGGATGCCCACGTCATCCGTGACGATGCCGAAGCCATTGCCATTGCCCATCGGGTTGCCGCGCTGCTGCGCGAAGGCGCGTCCGAGCGCGACCGCAGCCGCCAGGTCCCGGCCGACGTGGTGGATGCGTTCTCCAACAGCGGCCTGTGGGGCATCACCGTACCGAAACAGTACGGCGGGGCGCAGGTGTCCTTCGCCACCCTGGCCGAAGTGATCGCGATCATCTCCGCCGCCGACCCTTCGCTGGGGCAGATACCGCAGAACCACTACTGCCTGCTCGAAGACATCCGCCTGCAGGGTAGCGAAGAGCAGAAGCGCTTCTTCTTCGACCTGGTGCAGACCGGGCACCGCTTTGCCAATGCGCTGTCGGAAACCGGCGGCAAGAACGTCAAGGAGATCCAGACCCGCATCGTGCCCCATGCCGATGGCTACCGCATCGACGGGCGCAAGGGTTACTGCACCGGCTCGTTGTACGCGCACTGGCTGGGGGTGCTGGCGCTGGACGCGCAGGACCGCTCGCAACTGGCCTTCGTGCGCCGCGATACCCCGGGCCTGGTGATCGTCGATGACTGGGACAACATCGGCCAGCGCACCACCTCCAGCGGCACGGTGCTGGCGCAGCAACTGATCGTGCCGGCCTTCAACCTGTTTCCCACCTACCGCTCGTACGAAACCCCGACCCTGGCCGGCCCCTTCGCGCAACTGACCACCGCCGCCATCGACGCCGGCATCGGCCGTGCGGCGCTGGACGACGCCATCACCTTCATCCGCGAGCAGGCCCGCCCGTGGATCGATGCGGGCGTGGAGCAGGCCAGCCAGGACCCGCTGACCATCGTGCAGATCGGCGCGCTGGAGATTCGCCAGGAAGCCGCCGAGGCCCTGCTGGAGCGCGCCGGCAAGGTGCTCGACCGGGCCAGCCTGGCCCCCGACGAGGACTCGGTGGCCCAGGCCTCGGTGGCCGTGGCCAAGGCCAAGGTGCTGACCACCGAAGCGGCGATCGAGGCCAGCAACCGCCTGTTCGAGCTGGGCGGCACGCGCTCCACCCAGGTGCGCCACAACCTCGACCGGCACTGGCGCAACGCCCGCGTGCACACCCTGCACGACCCGGTGCGCTGGAAGTACCACCTGGTGGGCAACTGGGCCTTGAACGGGGCCAAGCCACAGCGTCACGACTGGAACTAGGCCGCCACCATGCCCAAGCAGATACGCCTCAATGCCTTTGCCATGAACACCGTCGGCCACCTGTCGCCGGGCTTGTGGCGCCATCCGCGTGACCAGGCCACGCGCTACACCGACATCCATTACTGGACCGAGCTGGCCAGGACCCTGGAGCGCGGCAAGATCGACGGGTTGTTCATCGCCGATGTGCTGGGCGCCTACGACGTGTACGGCGGCAACGCCGACGAGGCGCTGCGTACGGCTGCGCAGGTGCCCGTCAACGACCCGCTGCAGCTGGTGCCGGCCATGGCCGCCGTCACCGAGCACCTGGGGTTTGGCGTGACCGCCTCGGTGTCGTTCGAGCACCCGTACCCGTTTGCCCGGCGCATGTCCACGCTCGACCACCTGACCCGTGGCCGCGCCGGCTGGAATATCGTCACCTCGTACCTGTCCAGCGGGGCGCGCAACCTTGGCCAGCGCGAACAGCTGTCGCATGACCAGCGCTACGCCCTGGCCGAGGAGTACCTGCAGGTCTGCTACAAGCTGTGGGAGGCCAGCTGGGAAGACGACGCCGTGCGCGCCGACCGCGCCAGCGGGGTGTATGCCGACCCGGCCAAGGTGCACGGCATCGGCCACCAGGGCGAGTTCTTCCAGGTGCCGGGCTTTCACCTGTGCGAGCCCTCGCCCCAGCGCACCCCGGTGCTGTACCAGGCCGGTGCTTCGACGCGCGGCAGGGCGTTTGCGGCGGCCAACGCCGAGTGCGTGTTCGTTGCTGCGCCGAGCAAGACGGTGCTCAAGAACCAGGTGGCGCAGGTGCGCGCTGCGGCGGTGGCGGCCGGCCGCGCACCGGGCGATATCCTGGTGCTGGAGCAGCTTACGGTGATTGTCGCCCCCACCGATGAACAGGCCCTGGCGCGCCTGCGCGAGTACCGCGAGTACGCCAGCGCCAGCGGTGCGCTGACGCTGATGTCGGGCTGGACCGGCATCGACTTCGCCCAGTACCAGAGCGACCAGGTGCTGCGCGAAGTGCAGAGCGATGCGATCCAGTCGGCGGTGGAAGCCTTCACCCGTGCCGACCCCAGCCGCACCTGGACCACCGCCGAAATTGCCGACTATTGCGCCATCGGCGGCGACGGCCCGGTACTGGTGGGCTCGGCGCAGACGGTGGCCGACCAGTTGCAGGAATGGGTGCAAGAGACCGACGTGGACGGCTTCAACCTGGCCAGCGTGGTGGCCCCGGAAACCTTCGAGGCGGTGGTCGACCTGCTGGTGCCCGAGCTGCAGGCCCGTGGCCTGTTCAAGCGCGATTACGCCCCGGGCACGCTGCGCAACAAGCTGTTCGACGCAGGTGACCGGCTGGGCGCGCCGCACCCGGCCGCCGCGCTGCGCAGGGGCGCTGGGCAATGAGCGAGCTGCTGGCCCATGTCAACTGGCCCGAGGTGGGCCAGGCCTGCCTCGACACCTTGAGCATGCTCGGCGTAGCGCTGGGTTTCACGGTGCTGATGGGGCTGCCGCTGGGGGTGCTGCTGTACCTCACCGGCCAGCGCCAGTTGCTGGCCTCGCCGCTGGTGTACCGCGTGCTGTCGGTGGTGGTGAACGTGCTGCGTTCGATGCCGTTCATCATCCTGCTGATTGTGCTGATCCCGCTCACCCAGGTGGTGGCCGGTACTTCGCTGGGCGTGCCCGGCGCCATACCGCCGCTGGTGATCGGCTGTACGCCGTTCTTTGCGCGGCTGGTGGAAATCGCCCTGCGCGAGGTCGACCGCGGCCTGGTGGAGGCCACCCAGTCGATGGGTGGCAGCACCTGGCAGATCGTGTGGCACACCGTGCTGCCCGAGGCGCGCACCGGCCTGATCGCGGCGGTGACGGTGACCGCCATCGTGCTGGTGGACTACACGGCGATGGCCGGGGTGGTCGGCGGCGGCGGCCTGGGCGACCTGGCGATCCGCTTCGGCTACCAGCGCTTCCAGACCGACGTGATGGTGGTGACCGTGCTGCTGCTGATCGTGCTGGTGCAGGTGCTGCAGGTGAGTGGCGACCGCCTGGTGCGGCGCTTCACCCGGCGTTGAATTGTGTTTCCCGTCAGCGGCAGCCGGGTTTCGCTGCCGCCGGCCCACGTATCCCACGGCGGCCAATGTTCTACCTGTTCAGGAGCAAGCCCATGAAGAAGACCCTGGCCGTACTGGCCGCCGTGCTGTCGCTGTCGGCGCACGCCAACGAGAAACTGGTGGTGGGCGCCACCCCGGTGCCGCATGCCGAGATCCTCGAGTTCGTCAAACCGGCGCTGGCGGCCGAAGGCGTGGACCTGGACATCAAGGTGTTCAGCGATTTCATCCAGCCCAACCTGCAACTGGCCGAGAAGAACCTGGACGCCAACTACTACCAGTACCGGCCGTTCCTCGACGAATTCAACGCCACCCGCAAGACCGACCTGGTGCCGGTGGTGGGCGTGCACATCGAGCCTTTCGGTGCGTACTCCACCCGCATCAGGAGCATCGCCGAGCTCAAGGACGGTGCCAGCGTCGCCATCCCCAACGACCCGGTCAACGCCGGGCGTGCCCTGGTGGTGCTGCACGAAGCCGGGCTGCTCACCCTCAAGGACCCGAGCAACACCCTGGCGACCCAGCGCGACATCGCGGCCAACCCAAGGCACCTGAAGATTCGCGAACTCGAAGGCGCGCTGCTGGCCCGTGCGGTGAACCAGGTGGACCTGGCGTTCGTCTTCGCCAACTACGCGCTGGAGGCGGGCATCGATACCAGCAGCGCGCTGATCGTGGAGAAGGGCAAGGACCTGTACGTGGAGTACCTGGTCGCACGCCCCGACAACATCGATGACCCGCGCATCCAGAAGCTGGCCAAGGCGCTGAACTCGCCACAGGTGCGCGACTTCATCCTGACCCGCTACAAGGGCCAGATAGTGCCCGGCTTCTGAGCCCCGGTGGCCCGCGCTGGCGACAGCGCGGGCCTTGGTCGAATCGCATCCTTCGCAGGGCAGGCCTTGATCCATGGTCAGTTTCAATCAACAGCCGCTGGCAGGCGCCGTGCATATCCGCCTGGTGGGGCTCGGCAAGCAGTACCCGGGGCGCGAGCGCACTGTGCATGCGCTGCGCGACATCAACCTGGAGATACGCCGGGGCGAGGTGTTCGGCATCATCGGGCGCAGCGGCGCGGGCAAGTCGTCGCTGCTGCGTTCGCTCAACCGCCTGGAGCAACCCAGCAACGGCCAGGTGCTGATCGACGGCGAGGACATCGCCGGCTACGACAGCGCGCAACTGGCCCGTCAGCGCCAGCGCACCGGCATGATCTTCCAGCACTTCAACCTGATGTCGGTGAAAACCGTCGGCGAGAACATCGGCCTGCCGCTCAAGCTGGCCGGCATTGGCCGCGCCGAGCGCGAGCGGCGGGTGAGCGAGATGCTGCAACTGGTGGGCCTGGAGGACAAGCGCGATGCCTTCCCCGCACAGCTGTCCGGTGGCCAGAAGCAGCGCGTCGGCATCGCCCGGGCGCTGGTGCTGCAGCCCGACCTGCTGCTGTGCGACGAGGCGACCTCGGCGCTGGACCCGCAAAGCACCCAGTCGATTCTGGCGCTGCTACGCGATATCAACCGGCGCCTGAACCTGACCATCGTGCTGATTACCCACGAGATGGAAGTGATCCGCGAGCTGTGCGACCGCGTGGTGGTGCTGGAGGCGGGCGAGGTGGTGGAGCAGGGCGAGGTGTGGCGGGTGTTCGGCTGCCCGTGCCACGAGGTGACCCGCACCCTGCTGCGCACCCTGCACCCTGGCGGCGCCCATGACCTGGCCCCAGCCAGCGCCGGCGACTGGCTGCTCGACCTGCATTACACCGGGGCCCGTGGCCAGGCGCCGGAGCTGAGCGCGATCAGCGCGGCACTGGGTTACCCGACACACCTGGTGCAGGCCAATATCGAGCGTATCCAGGGGCGTATCCTTGGCCGTCTGCGCGTGCGCGTGGAGGCCCCTGAACAGGTGTGTGCGCAGGTGCTGCAGCAGGCCCGCACAGTGGCCGACAGCGTCGAGCGGGTGGCCGCACGGGCCTGAGCCGGCCGGCCTGCACCGGGTAGCCCGGGCCCTGCCCGTTACTGGCTGGCGGCGGGCCTGGCCTGGCCGGCACGCACGTCGAAGGCGCCCCCGGTGAAGGCGCCATCCACCGTCACCTTGCTTTTGCCGGGCAGCAGCGGGAACACCAGTTCGGCGAAGCGGTAGGCTTCCTCCAGGTGCGGGTAGCCCGACAGCACGAAGCGGTCCACGCCCAGGGCGACGTACTCCTGCAGCCGTGCCGCCACCGTGGCCGGGTCGCCGACCAGTGCGGTGCCGGCGCCGCCACGCACCAGGCCGACCCCGGCCCACAGGTTGGGCGAGACTTCCAGCCGGTCGCGGCGCCCGCCGTGCAGCGCGGCCATGCGCCGCTGGCCTTCGGAATCCATGCTGGCGTAGTTGGCCTGTGCGGCGGCGATGGTGGCCTCGTCCAGGTGGCTGATCAGTTCCTCGGCCGCCGCCCAGGCCTGTTCACTGGTTTCACGCACGATCACATGCAGGCGCACGCCAAACTGCACCGTGCGCCCGTGGCGGGCGGCACGGGCGCGCACGTCGGCGATCTTTTCGGCCACCGCGGCGGGTGGCTCGCCCCAGGTCAGGTAGGCGTCCACATGCCTGGCCGCCAGCTCGTGCGCGGCGGCTGACGAGCCACCGAAGTACAGCGGCGGGTAGGGCGTCTGCACCGGCGCGAAGAAGTTCTGCGCGCCCTCCACCCGCAGGTGCTCGCCGTGAAAGTCGACCCGTTCGCCACTGAGCAGTTGACGCCACACGGTGAGGAATTCGTCGGCGGCGTCGTAGCGCTGGTCGTGCGCGAGAAACACGCCATCGGCGGCCAGCTCGGTGGCATCGCCGCCGGGCACCACGTTGAGCAGCAGGCGTCCGCCGCTGGCCTGGTCGAGGGTGGCGGCCTGGCGCGCCGACGCGGTGGGGTTGCCCAGCGAGGTGCGCAGGGCCACCAGCAGCTTGAGGCGGTGGGTCACCGGCACCAGGCTGGCGGCGGTGACCCAGGGGTCGAGGCAGCTGCTGCCGGTGGGGATGAGAATGCCGTCATAGCCGAGGTTCTCGGCGGCCACGGCAATCTGGCGCATGTAGGCGTTGGTGGCCGGGCGCCCGCTGGCGGAGTGGCCGAGGTAGCGGGTGTCGCCGGAGGTGGGCAGAAACCAGAAGATATCGAGGCTCATGGTGGGGTGCTCGTTGCAGGAAGAATGGGCCACCGCCCCGGCCGGGACGGCGTGCAACGCAAGGTGGGTGAAGTCGCTGCTTGCTTGGGCAAGTCTGGGTCAGATCGACAGGTTGATGACGCGTGTGGCGTTCGGCTCCGGTGGCGGCTGGCGCTTGTTCACCACCAGTTCGCCGATGCGGATCAGCAGGGCACGGGTGACGTTGCGGCTCAGGCCGAGCAGGCGCGCGGTGTGCACCTGGTTGTAGTGGCAGAAGCGGTAGGCACTGCGCAGCAGCGCCTCCTCGACCTTTTCATGCAGCGCGCCGTGCTCTTCTTCGAACAGCTTCTGAAACGCGCGCTGCAACAGGGCGTTGGCGGATGTGTCCGGGGCGGGTGTGCCCTCGGGCCGCTCGATGCGCAGGTTGGACAGGCGCAGGTCGTCCTGCTGGATCACGCCGTCATGGCAGATCAGCAGGGTGTGGTGGATGACGTTTTCCAGCTCGCGGATGTTGCCCGGCCAGTCGTAGCTGGTCAGCTTGTGCTCGGCCTCGCTGCTCAACTGCACATCGCCATAGCCCAGGCGGGCGCTGTAGCTGGCCATGAAGTGGCGGGTCAGCGGCAGGATGTCGCCGGGGCGCTCGCGCAGCGGGTGCAGCTGCAGGCTGACCACGTTGAGGCGGTAGAACAGGTCTTCGCGAAAGTGCCCGGCGTTGATCGCCTTTTCCAGCTGCACGTTGGTGGCGGCCAGCACGCGCACGTTGATCGGGATGCTCTTGCGCGACCCCAGGCGTACCACTTCGCGCTCCTGCAGCACGCGCAGCAGCTTGACCTGGATGGCCATCGGCAGGTCGCCGATCTCGTCGAGAAACAGCGTGCCGCCGTCGGCTTCCTCGAACCAGCCGGCCTTGGACGCCAGGGCGCCGGTGAAGGCGCCCTTTTCGTGGCCGAACAGTTCGGCCTCGACCAGCGACTCGGAGAACGCCCCGCAGTTGACCGCCACGAACGGCCCGTGGTGGCGCCGGCTGAGGTTGTGGATATGTCGCGCCACCAGCTCCTTGCCCGTACCGGTTTCGCCAATGATCAGCACGCTGGCCTCACTCGGCGCGACCTGCTGCAGGTGGGCGAGCAGCGCCTGCGACCTCGGGTCTTCGAACACCTGTGCGGTGGCCCTGATCGAGGTGGCCAGGGTTGGCGATGGCGGGAGCGTCAACAGATGCATGGGCAGCCCTCAGGAGTAGAAGGACGGGGCGGGCACCGTCCGGTTCAGGGCCCAGTCACCCAGCTCGTGGACCTTGTAGTCCACCGGGTCGTGCAGGGTCTGGGTGCGCAGGTTGCGCCAGTAGCGATCGAAGCGCAGCGAGGCATGCGTGGCGCGCGCGCCGGTCACTTCGAACAGGCGGTTGCACAGGTCCAGGCCGGTGCGGGTGGCCGCCACCTTGGCCGCGGCGATGGACAGCGCCAGCTGCCCGCGCTCGTCGCTGCTCAGCTTGGGGCCCTTGTGCCAGGCTTCGTCGAGCTGGTTGCAGGCGCGTTCGGCCAGCAGCCGAACGCCTTCCAGGCCCACCCAGAAGTCGCCGTAGTGGCGCAGGATGTACGGGTCTTCGCTGACGTGCCGGGCATTGGACTTGAACCACGGTCGCCCTTCCTTGAGCGTGTACTGGCGCGCCTCTTCCAGCGCACCTTCGGCGATGCCGAGGAAGATGTGCGCAAAGTGCAGTTGCGCGATCAGCGGGCGCAGGCAGGCGAACGGGGTGCTCAGCGGGCCGGGGTCGAGCAGCAGTTCGGATTCCTCGACGCGCACGCGCTCGAAGGTGGCGCTGCCGCTGTCGGTCTGGCGCTGGCCCATGTTGTTCCAGTCGCCATGCAGGGTGATGCCGGTACGTGCCGTGGGGATGGCGGCGATCAGCAACTTGCCGCCGGCGCTTTCATCCACCGCCGAGGCGATCAGCATTTCCGAGTCGCTGGCGCCGGAGCAGAAGCTCTTCTTGCCCGAGAACTCGCGCCAGCCGTCGTACTTCTTGACCACGGTGCGGGTGTCCAGCGGGTTCAGGGCATTGCCCCAGAACCAGTTCTTGCGGGCGGTCTGCTCGAACCAGGGCTGCCACTGGTCGGGGCTGGAGAACAGGCGCACGGTGGCCAGCATCAGGTGCTGGAAGCCGAACACGTGGGCGATGGAGCTGTCGACCCGGGCGAACTCGCGCACGATGTTCAGGGTTTCGCCCCAGCTGGCGCCCATGCCGCCGAACTGCGTGGGAATGCTCAGGGCCAAGAGGCCGCTGTGGCGAATGGCGTCACGCTCGGCCTTGGGTGTGCCGCCGCGCTCGTCGCGTTCGGCGGCGGTCAGTGCGAACTCGGCGGCCAGGGCGCGCGCGGTCTGCAGCGGGCTGAGCAGGGTGGGTTCCGGTTGCTTGGCACTCATGCGGTCTGCGCCTTGGGCAGCACATCGTTGGCGATCATTTCGCCGAACGGCCCGGTCAGGTTGGTGACGCCGCGCCCGGCCAGGCTGGCGTAGGGTTCTGGCAGCAGCGGGAAGACCAGCTCGGCGAAGCGGTAGGCTTCCTCCAGGTGCGGGTAGCCGGAGAAGATGAAGCTTTCGATGCCCAGGTCGGCGTATTCCTTGATGCGCGCGGCCACCTGTTGCGGGTCGCCCACCAGCGCGGTGCCGGCGCCGCCCCGTACCAGGCCCACACCGGCCCACAGGTTGGGGGCGATCTCCAGCTGGTCGCGGCGACCGCCGTGCAGGGCAGCCATGCGCCGTTGGCCCTCGGAGTCAAAGCGCGCGAAGGACTGTTGCGCCGCGGCGATGGTGTCGTCGCTGATGTGCGCGATCAGGCGGTCGGCGGCCTGCCAGGCCTCTTCGGCGGTTTCGCGCACGATCACGTGCAGGCGGATGCCGAACTTCACCGTGCGCCCGTGCCTGGCGGCGCGGGCGCGCACATCGGCGATCTTCTCGGCGACGGCGGCGGGCGGCTCGCCCCAGGTGAGGTACACGTCCAGCTGTTCGGCGGCCAGGTCATGGGCGGCGTCGGACGAGCCACCGAAGTACAGCGGCGGGTAGGGCTTTTGTACCGGTGGGTAGAGCGCCTTGGCGTTCTCGACCTTGAAGTGCTTGCCCTCGAAATCCACCGACTCGCCTTGCAGCACGCGGCGCCAGATACGCAGGAACTCATCGGTGACCTCGTAGCGTTCGCTGTGGCTGAGGTGGATGCCGTCGCCGCGGTTCTCGTCGGGGTCGCCACCGGTGACCACGTTGATCAGCAGGCGCCCGCCGGAGAGGCGGTCCAGGGTGGCGGTCATGCGCGCCGACACGGTGGGCGAGATGATGCCGGGGCGAATGGCTACCAGGTAGCGCAGGCGTTCGGTCAGCGGCGCCAGGGCCGAGGCGACCACCCAGGAGTCCTCGCACGAGCGGCCGGTGGGGATCAGCACGCCGTGGTAGCCCAGGCCATCGGCGGCCTGGGCGATCTGCTTGAGGTAGTTGAGGGTGACCGGGCGCGCGCCGTCGCTGGTGCCGAGGAAATGACCGTCGCCGTGGGTGGGCAGGAACCAGAACACGTTCATCGTTCGGCCCCGCTGGCGAGCTTGCGCTGGCTGTGGGCGTGGGCGGCGAAGAACGGTGCGGCACGCTCGGCGGCCAGGCTGACACGGGCTTGCAGCACCGGGCTGCTGACCTGGTAGTTCTGCAGGTCGCCTTCGCTGCCATACACGCCGATGGGCAGGGTCAGCGCCTGGAAGAAGCTGAACAGCGGGCGCAGCTGGTGGTCGATCACCAGCGCATGCAGCGGGCTGCCACCGGTGGCGGCCAGCAGCACCGGGGTGTCGATCAGGCTGTCCTGGCCCACCAGGTCGAACAGGTGCTTGAGCAGGCCGGGGTACGAGCCGCGGTAAACCGGCGAGGCGACGATCAGCAGGTCGGCATGCTCGATGGCCTGCAGCTGCTGTTCGACCGTGGCCGGCAGTTCGGCGCGCGACAGGGCGCCGCCTACCGGGCGGGCGATCTCGCTCAGCTCGATGAGCTGGGCGTCGATGTGCAGGTGCTTGCCCAGCTCGGCGACGATCGCCTCGGTCAGTGCCAGGGTGCGTGAGGGGCGATAGGCGCCGCCGGAAACGGCGACGACCTTGAGTGCTGCGGTCATGTGTGCGTCCTGTGGTGTGGCCCTGCGCTCAGAGCGTTACCCAGGCTTGAGCAAGAGCCGTACCACAGTCGCAGGCCCCGTTTTTGCTGGGCCTGGCGCGGTAGTGAGGTGGCAATGGTGTTGGTGCGGGAGGTTTTTGTTGGCTGGCTGTTGCTGGGGCAACAGTTGCTGGGCAGACAGTTGGCTGTGGGTGTAGGCCTGGCGCGCTACTGCTTGGGTTGCAGCGAATCGTGTTGCATCAACTTACCGCGTTGGCGAAGTACTGGCTGGGCGCCGCGCCCAGCACGCGCCGGAACACACTGGTGAACGCACTGGGGCTGCTGTAACCAAGGTCCGTCGCCACCCGCGTGATCGCCTCGCCATTGCCCAGGCGCACCACCGCCGCCATCAGGCATGCCTGCTGTCGCCATGCCACGAAGCTGATGCCGGTGTGCTGGCGAAACAGCCGGGTGAAGGTGCGCCGGCTCATGCCCACCTGGCGGGCCATGTCATCGATCCCTGTATCCAGCGAGGGCTGTGCCAGCAAGTGCTGGCAGGCCCGGGCGAGCCTGGGCTCGCTGGGCAGCGGTGCATTCAGCGACAGCGCCGGCATGTCGGCAATCTCGTGCAGCAGCAGGTTCATCAGGTAGCCCTCGCGGCTGCCTTCGGCATACAGCGCCGGCACATCCCGGGCGCCCAGCAGCAGTTGGCGCAGCAGCGTCGACACACCGAACACCTGGCAGTGTTCGGGCAGGCCGAGGCGGGTGGCGGCAGGCTGGCGCACATAGGTGTTCAGCATCGTCACCGGGCCGTTCATGCTCATCTCGTGGGGCACGCCTGCGGGCACCCAGATGGCCCGCTGCGGCGGTACCACCCAGTTGCCCTGGCGGGTGAACACCGTGATCACCCCGCAGGCCGCATACGCGAACTGCCCACGCTGATGGGTATGCAAGGCAAAGTGCTGCCCGTCGCCATAGTCGTTGGCCGTGACCACGGCGTCGCGGGGGGTGTGTTCATAGGGGTCGATGTCGATTTCGCGCATGGCCCGAATTTAATGATCTATGACCTGATAGTGCAAGCGAGCCAGTGTGCTCATTGCGCATAGTGGCGCCCTGACTTTCGGGATAGGTACGCCATGCAAAAGAAACATCTGGCCCTGGCCGTGCTGGTGACGGCGATGTGGGGGTTCAACTTTCCCATCACCAAGCTCGGCCTGGCCGCAATTGACCCGCTGCTGTTGACGGCGTTGCGATTCACCCTGGCGGCGTTGCCGTGGGTGTTCTTCATCCGGCGCCCGGCGGTCGGCCTGGGCTGGGTGGCTGCGTACGGGTTGATCTTTGGCGTGGCGATGTGGGCGTTGATCAACCTGGGAATCGAGCTGGGCGTGCCGCCGGGTACGGCGGCGTTGCTGGTGCAGTTCAGTGCGTTTTTCACCCTGGGTTGGGGCGTGTTGCTGTTTCGCGAACGCCTTGGCGTGGGGCAGGGCGTCGGGGTGGGGCTGGCAGTGCTGGGGCTGGTGTCCATCATCGGTGGCAGGCCCGGCGATGGCTCGGTGGTGGGTTATGGCTTGTTGCTGGTGAGTGCGTTCAGC
Source organism: Pseudomonas sp. 8209 (assembly GCF_028682105.1). Taxonomy (NCBI): domain Bacteria; kingdom Pseudomonadati; phylum Pseudomonadota; class Gammaproteobacteria; order Pseudomonadales; family Pseudomonadaceae; genus Pseudomonas; species Pseudomonas sp. 8209. The sequence goes on along the minus strand of NZ_JANIAH010000010.1, from coordinate 13,013 downwards.
TGGAGTGTGGGCAATGTCATCATCAAGCGCTCGAAGGTGCGCGAGATGTTTGCCTTTGTGGTGTGGGCGAGCCTGTTCGCACCGCTGCCGCTGGTGCTGCTCACCTGGCTGATGCATGGCACCGCGCCGTTCACCGGGGTGGCTGCGCAGGTGGGGTGGGTGGCGGTGTTTTCGCTGGTGTTCCAGGTGTATGCGGCGACGCACTTCTGTTACTGGGGGTGGAACCTGCTGCTGCGTGAGTATCCGGTGTCGAAGGTGGCGCCGTTGTCGTTGCTGATCCCGGTATTCGGGGTGGCAGGGTCGATGGTGCTGCTGGGGCACCGGGTGGATGTGCACGAGGCGGTTTCGATCGGGTTGATTCTGGCGGCGCTGGGGGCGGGGTTCGTGAAGTGGCCTGGGCGGGCGCATTCGCCAGCAAGGCTGGCGCCTACAGGGGAGCGCGAGACGGTGTAGGCGCCAGCGTTGCTGGCGAAGGGAGGTGACATGCTCTTGTAACTGCAGCAGCTGGCAGGTTTTTAACCTTGGGAAATGTACCGCTTCAAATCAGGAATTGTCTTGTTCCAGAGGCATGCGCAAGCGCCCATCGTATTCCAGTTGCTCGCTCGAAAGGCGAGCGATTCACCGGCAGTCTGGTAAGCATCCAAACGTGATCTTGCTTGCCAGTCTGTATCCATAGGGATACATTCAGAGCCTGATGTGATCTATTCCATAGAACAGACTTTGGCATTCAGCGGCTGGCTTCTGGCGCTACGCGATGTACGAGCGAAGATCGCCATTGGTCGACGCATCGAACGTGCGCTTGCGGGCAACTTGGGGGATACGAAGGCGGTTGGTGATGGTGTTTCAGAGATGCGCATCGATTCCGGCCCAGGCTATCGGGTGTACTTCACCGTGCGTAGCGGCGTAGCAATCCTGTTGCTGACAGGCGGGGACAAGTCTTCTCAAGCAGCAGATATCCGGATGGCCAAGCGGTTGGCCAAAGAGGTTTGACCATGAGCGTTATATTGATTCCATTCGACATGGCGGCACTGCTTGATAGTGATGAAGCCATCAGCGAGTACTTGTCTCAGGTGCTGGCGGAGGGCGACAGCGACGAGCTTTTACGTGCAATAGGGTACGTGGCCAAAGCGCGCGGAATGTCGCTGGTTGCCAAAGAGACTGGATTGGGAAGAGAGAGCCTTTACAAGGCCTTCGCGCCAGGCGCCAAGCCTCGTTTCGATACGGTGCTGAAGGTGATGCATGCGCTGGGAATCGAACTCTGTGCGCGCTCGCATCGAGGGGCTTCGGTGTAGGTTGATTCTGGAATGCTTCAGCGACTTTTTTGTCTGGAAACAACTTCTGAGCTGCCTGTATGGCAGCCCAGAAAAATCACCGTGTCCTCAGTGAATCGCCTCAGAGTGAACGCTGAAGAACTCAGCGGAACACTGCTGCTCGACCTACCGTTTGGGGGATAGCAATCCCCAAGCCCTGGTGGCGGGTAGCCCGCGCCAACCGGTGAGGGCACTGATCGCTACTGCACCGGATCACTCACCGGCTTGGCAATGATCGCCTTGAGTTCACTGGTCATCGGGAACTCGAGGTTCAAGCCTTTTGGCGGGATCGGCTGCTCAAACCAGCGCTGGTAGATCCCGTTGATCTCCCCCGAGCTGTACAGCTCGCCCAGTGTCGAATTCACCAGTGCGAGGAATTGCGGATCGTCCTTGCGCACCATGCAGCTGTAGATTTCCCGAGACTGCTCCTCCCCAACCACTACCCACTTGTGCGGATCGCGAGCCTTGGCGCGCTCGCCGTAGAGCAACGCATCGTCCATGTAGAACGCCGCTGCCCGACCGGACTGCAACAGCTGGAAGGCTTCGCCGTGGTCCTTGGCGCTGATCACGAACATGTCGATCTTGTTATCGATGTTGTAGCTCTTCAGATAGCGCTCGTTGGTGGTGCCGGCGGTGGTCACCACGTTCTTGCCGCGCAGGTCGGCGAAGCTCTTGATCCCACTGTCGTTGGCGGTCAGCAACTGGCCTTTGACGTAGATGAAGCCGTAGGAAAACGCCACCTGTTTTTGCCGCTCAGCGGTCACGCCGGTCGAGCCACATTCCAGGTCGACCGTGCCGTTCTGCACCAGCGGAATGCGGGTTTGCGAAGTCACCAGGTTGTACTTGACCTTGAGCTGGGGCGCCGCGAGCTTTTGCTGCACGCGCTCGACGATCTTGTTCGCCAGGTCCACCGAGTAACCCATCGGTTGACCCGAGTGATCGCCCACGTAGGAGAAGGGTACCGACGCATCGCGATAACCCAGGGTAATGCTGTTGGTACTGGCAATCTTGCTCAGGGTCGGCCCCAGCGAGGTTTCTTCAGCCTGCACTTGGGTGCCGAGCAATACGCCCAGGGTGCAGCCGAGCAACGTGATTTTTTGCATTGTTATTCTCCGTTGTGGGTGATGGATTGCTTAGCGGCGGGCCGCGATAACGCTGATTTCGACTCGCACCTGCGGGCGGGCCAGCTCGGCCTGCAAGGTCGTGCGACTCGGTGCCTGGCCAGGCGACAACCAGTCCGACCATACGTAGTTCATCGCCGCGAAATCCTCACCAATGTCCTTCAGGTAAATGGTCGCGCTGAGCAGGTGATTCTTGTCGCTGCCCGCCTCGGCCAACAGTGCGTCGATTTTTGCCAGCACCTGGCGAGTCTGGCCAGCGGCGTCGGTGGCATCACCCGGTACTTGGCCGGAGAGAAACACCAGGTCGCCAAAGGTCACGGCAGCGGACAAGCGTGGATTGGTCTGGATGCGGCTGATGGTCATCGGATAGTCCTTCTCTTGGGTAATTTCAGGCCACACGGGGCGCAAAGCCCTGCAGATCAATGGAGGGGCGGCGCTGGCCGATCAGCTCGCTGAGCAACTGCGCACTGCCGCAGGCCAGGGTGAAGCCCAGGGCACCATGGCCGAGGTTGAGCCACAGGTTGCGATACGCGGTTGCGCCCAGCAGCGGCACGCCGCTAGGGGTCGCCGGGCGCATACCGGCCCACTCGATGGCCTGCTCGTAGTCGCCGGCATTGGCGAAGGTGTCACGCGCCTGGCGCTTGATCAGGGCCAGCCGCTTGGGGTCCAGCGCCTGTTCAAAGCCGACGATGTCGACCATGGCCGCTACCCGCAGTTGCTCGCCGATGCGGGCGTAGACGATCTTGCGGTCATAGTCAGTGATGCTCAGGTCCGGGGCCCGGTGGTGGGCGCCGATCGGCACGGTGAGGCTATAGCCCTTGAGCGGGTACAGGGGCAGGTGCACCCCTGGCAACGTCAGCAGTGGGCTGCGATGGCCGGCGGCAATCACCAGATGCTCCACTGGCAGCACTTCATCCCCCAGTTCGATTGCGCTCACCATGCCATTGGCCTGGCGAATACCGGTCACGGCCTGGCCCAGGCGGAACTCGCAACGGCCCGAGGCCCGCAAACGCGCCGCCAGTAGCTGGCAGAAGCCGTGGCAGTCACCGACCTCTTCATCGGGGGTGTAGATCGCGCCAATAAAGGGGGCATCGGCCAGGGCCGGGTCCAGGCGGGCGCAGTCGGCAGACGACAGCACCTGCTGTTGCTGGGGGGCGGCCAGCCTGTGGCGGGCGTGCTCGAAGCTCGCGGTGTTGCGAAAGGTCACCAGCTTGCCATTGCGCCGCCAGTGGAAACCGTCCAGGGCATCGTCCTCGCGCCAGGCCTGCAGGGTGGCCTGGCTGAACAACGCCAGGCGCAGCAGGTGGGCTGCATTGGTGCGGTTGACGGAGGAGCGGCAGGCCCCCAGAAAGGACGCCATCCAGCGCCACTGCGCCGGGTCCAGGCGGGGGCGCAGCTTCAACGGTGAGTCACCGCGCAGCATCCAGCCGATGGCCTGCAATGGCACGCCGGCATCGGCCAGGGGCGCCACGTAGCGATAGGACAACTGGCCGCCATTGGCAAAACTGGTTTCACTGCCCAGCGAATCCCGCGCCTCGACCAGGGTCACCTCAACGCCATCGCGCACCAGTGCGTAAGCCGTTGCCAGGCCAATGACGCCGCCGCCGATGATGCATACACGCTGAGCCATGTCATTCCTTAGCCGTGGTTGAGACGAGACCGAGGTTAGAGCCAGGTGACAGGCGCCGAACAATGAATAAAGATGGTCATCCCATAAACAAAGGTTATGGACTCGCCATGCGCCTTCGCCACATCGAGATCTTCCAGGCCATCCGTCAGACCGGGTCGGTCAGCGCTGCCGCGCAGTTACTGCACGTCTCCCAACCCGCCGTGACCAAAGTGCTGCAACACGCTGAGCAGCATCTGGGTTTCCCGTTGTTTCTACGGGTGCGCGGCAAACTCCAGGCCACCCCGGAAGCGCTGGAGCTGGAGCGTGAGGTCGACAAGGTCACCGAAAGCCTGCAAGGGGTGCGACGCCTGGCCCAGAGCCTGCGCCGCGAGCCGGGCCACAGCCTGCGGATCGGCGCGACCCCGGCACTGGCCCTGTCGTTGTTGCCGCCGGCCATTCATGAATGGACGCAACGCTATCCGGAGATCGCCTGCGAGCTGTCCAGTGCCCATAGCCGCGAGCTGGTGCAGAACCTGCTGATGCGCGAAATCGATGTCGCCCTGACCCTGCAACTACCCGATCACCCGGGGCTCAAGGCCCAGGCGCTGGCCAGTGGGGTGTTGGTGGCGTTGGCGCCGGCCGGTTACTGGCCCCAGGAGGAAGAAGGCCAGCCGCTGCCGCTGCAGGCCCTGGCCGACGCGCCGCTGATCGGGCTGTCCAGTGCCGATCCGCTGTCGGCCCGCCTCGACAGCTATCTCGAGGCGGTAGAGCCGCCGCCACGGGTGAGCATCGCGGTGCAAACCTATTCACTGGCCAGGGCGATGGTCGAATCCGGTGCAGGGCTGGCGGTGATCGATCCCTTCACCGCCCTCAGCGCGTCGCCTGGGGCCACCGCCATTCGCCCCCTGGCTCCAGCGTTGCCGATCACCCTGTACGCGGTGACCCGCGCTGCCGAACCGCCACCGCATACACTGGGCGAGCTGCTGACGATCTTCAGCACTCGTGCGCAGGGGCAATTGGATTGTTGGCGCTGAAGCGTTGACTTGCCAGGGAAGGGGATGAAACCCCAGAGACTAAAAGCCCGCAGTCAGTGGGCTTTATGGGTGTTGCGTAGTCGTCGTTGGACGGCTATGTACATCGAAATAGTAATGGGTTTGGAAGCCACTCGGTAAGCACATCCAAAACAGAGTTGGGCTGTGATAAGCGATGTGTTTTCCACCGCATACGAAAAACCGTAATTGCTAGATTAGAGCGTGCAGATGTAAAAAACTTTGTCATCATTTCATGGGTAGGTCATAAAGCAGAGGGTTTGTTGCGGATGACTGTTGACAGGTATTCCGAAGGAAAGCACTTGAAGAACTAGCATACAAGTTCCAGTCTTAAATATATTGCATCCCCGCGATGTTGGAATGCTGGCGTTTAACTATTGCTCAATTGGTGATAGCATTTTGCCTTACCAGCAAGACTTGGCTCTCGCGATTCAACTGAATGGATAAGGAAAAAATGGAAAAAATTAAAAGCTTTGTGCTGGCATCGTTGGTTGCCGCTTTTGCGTGCACAGCATCAGCAGAAACCTTTGAACACGTCGAGCTTGATAAAGACAGAAGAAGCGTTGAGTATTCTGGACCTATCAATAAGACAATCAGTGCGATTAAAGAACGTAAATGGCTAGGACAAACCAAGGCTATGGATGGTGGGGTCGTGTTCACCCCTTATGTGAATCCCCAATTCGGTAAGAACAATACGGAATCCGGGGGTGCCATTATGGTGACTGCTACATTCTATCTCTATGACAAGCCAGTCAAAGAAGCGTTGATGGTTGCACGTCAAAGTCAAATTCCCGGTTTTGTTGAGTTTTATGGCTATGATTCAAGGGAGCTTCAAATGCATATAAGAATGGTTGACGATGACACCTTTCAATCGTTCGCAAGTGATACGCAATATCGCTCTCCTGAAAAGCTGAATACTTACAAGAAAGTCGACAGTTTTAATAAGGGTAATTACAAGAGCGAGTTGAAGTCTGCCTTGGATGATGGCACTGTTTTTTGAAATGTGTAAATGACAATAAAGCACATCAGTGTTTTTGTTGATTTGAGGTCGATGAAGAGAAGATAGACCGCGTTCGTATAATGGTCGATAACTATCAGGCTGCCCTTCAAGGTGGCCTTTTCAATGCCTGCTATACAGTTGCCAAGCATTGTTGAATGCTTGATTTGTTCGGTCTTTTAATTTCGATGACAGTCAAATAATGGCTTAATGCAACGAAATATTGTGTCAATGGTAGATTGAAAATATATGTAGGGTTGGATGGTAGCTGTCAAAAATTAAAAGTTAGGGTTAGACCCGTGCTCAATTTTCATGCTTGAACACGTTCAACCACAAAAAACGACCTTGCCGGAGACGCGAAGGTTTTTGAATACTCATAAAATCTATTGATTTTTGTGGGTTTGTATGATCTTGACTTCGCGTGATGTGACGCTTTGGGGCCGCATTTTCCGAGGGAAATGGGTTTGAGAAGAACAGATTTTCTGGATAGAAAAAGGGGTAGAAATTTCTTTCTACCCCTTCTCTAAGTCATTGATTTACAAGGATTTGTATGGTGCCCCGAGGGAGGCTCGAACTCCCACTCCTTTCGAAAACGGATTTTGAATCCGCCGCGTCTACCAATTCCGCCATCAGGGCTTGTGGCGGCGAAGTATAGTGAGGCGCCTACCGTTGGTCAATCAGCTTTCATGGTCAATTTTGCCGCTTTCCGCTAAACTTTGCGGCCCTGTCAAACCGATCACCATCATGCGCGTCGCCGATTTCTCCTTTGAGCTTCCAGATTCCCTGATCGCCCGCCATCCACTGGCTGAACGGCGCAGCAGCCGGCTGTTGACCCTCGACGGGCCTACCGGCGCGCTCGCGCATCGCCAGTTCACCGACCTGCTCGAGCACCTGCGCCCGGGCGATCTGATGGTGTTCAACAACACCCGGGTGATCCCGGCCCGACTGTTCGGCCAGAAGGCCTCCGGCGGCAAGCTGGAGATCCTCATCGAGCGCGTGCTCGACAGCCATCGCGTGCTCGCCCACGTGCGCTCTAGCAAGTCGCCCAAGCCAGGCACCCAGCTGCTGATCGACGGCGGCGGCGAAGCCGAGATGGTCGCGCGCCACGACGCGCTGTTCGAGCTGCGCTTCACCGAAGAGGTGCTGCCACTGCTCGACCGCGTCGGGCACATGCCGTTGCCTCCTTATATAGACCGCCCCGACGAAGGCGCCGACCGCGAGCGCTATCAGACGGTCTATGCGCAGCGCTCCGGCGCCGTGGCCGCGCCCACCGCCGGCCTGCACTTCGATGAAGAGCTGATGGGCAAGATCGCCGAAAAGGGCGTGAGCACCGCCTTCGTCACCCTGCACGTGGGCGCCGGCACCTTCCAGCCGGTGCGCGTGGAGCGCATCGAAGATCACCACATGCATAAAGAGTGGCTCGAAGTGGGCCAGGACGTGGTGGACGCCGTGGCCGAATGCCGGGCGCGCGGCGGGCGGGTGATCGCGGTCGGCACCACCAGCGTGCGCTCGCTGGAAAGCGCGGCGCGCGACGGTACGCTCAAGCCGTTCAGCGGCGATACCGACATCTTTATTTTCCCGGGCCGCCCGTTCCACGTGGTCGACGCCCTGGTGACCAACTTCCATTTGCCCGAATCCACGCTGCTTATGCTGGTTTCGGCCTTCGCCGGTTACCCCGAGACCATGGCTGCCTACGCCGCAGCGGTGGAAAACGGCTACCGCTTCTTCAGTTACGGTGATGCCATGTTCATCACCCGCAATCCGGCGCCACGCGGGCCCGAGGATCAAGCATGAGTCGCACCTGTCGTATGTCCTTCGAGTTGCTGGCCACCGACGGCAAGGCCCGTCGCGGCCGCCTGACATTCCCCCGGGGTGTGGTCGAAACCCCGGCCTTCATGCCGGTGGGCACCTATGGCACGGTCAAGGGCATGCTGCCGCGCGACATCGAGGCCATCGGCGCGCAGATGATCCTGGGCAACACCTTCCACCTGTGGCTGCGCCCGGGCACCGAGGTGATCAAGGCCCACGGCGACCTGCACGACTTCATGAAGTGGCAGGGCCCGATCCTCACCGACTCCGGCGGCTTCCAGGTGTTCAGCCTGGGCGCGATGCGCAAGATCAAGGAGGAGGGCGTGACCTTCGCATCCCCGGTGGACGGCTCCAAGGTGTTCATGGGCCCGGAAGAGTCGATGCAGGTGCAGCGCGACCTGGGCTCGGACGTGGTTATGATTTTCGACGAGTGCACCCCGTACCCGGCCGATGAAGATGTGGCGCGCATCTCCATGGAGCTGTCGCTACGCTGGGCCCAGCGCTCCAAGAACGCCCACGGCGACAGCACTGCGGCGCTGTTCGGCATCGTGCAGGGCGGCATGCACCGCAACCTGCGCGAGCGTTCGCTCGAGGGCCTGGACAAGATCGGCTTCGACGGCCTGGCCATTGGCGGGCTGTCGGTGGGCGAGCCCAAGCACGAGATGATCAAGGTGCTGGACTACCTGCCGGGCATGATGCCGGCTGACAAACCTCGTTACCTTATGGGGGTAGGCAAGCCGGAAGATCTCGTTGAGGGTGTGCGCCGCGGCGTCGACATGTTCGATTGCGTGATGCCCACGCGCAATGCGCGCAACGGTCATCTGTTTGTCGATACCGGCGTGCTTAAAATCCGTAACGCGTTCCATCGCCATGATGATTCGCCACTGGATCCGACCTGTGACTGCTACACCTGCCAGAACTTCTCCCGCGCTTATCTGCATCACCTGGATAAATGCGGCGAAATGTTGGGCAGCATGTTGAATACCATCCACAACTTGCGTCATTACCAGCGCCTGATGGCTGGTTTGCGCGAGGCTATTCAACAGGGTACATTGGCCGCCTTTGTCGATGCCTTTTACGCCAAGCGCGGGCTGCCTGTGCCGCCCTTGGATTGATGTTCTGTCGAACCTGACACACGTACAACAACTTGCAACTTGGAGTGCTAAATGAGCTTTCTGATTCCTGCCGCTTACGCGGACGCAGCAGCCCCGGCAGCTGCCGCCGGCCCAGCCGGTACCGGCTTCGAGTGGATTTTCCTGGTCGGCTTCCTGGTCATCTTCTACCTGATGATCTGGCGTCCACAGGCCAAGCGCGCCAAAGAGCAGAAGAACCTGCTGAGCAACCTGCAGAAAGGTGACGAAGTTGTCACCAACGGCGGTATTGCCGGCAAGATCGTCAAAGTGGCCGATGACTTCGTGGTGCTGGAAGTGTCCGACACCGTGGAACTGAAGTTCCAGAAGGGTGCTATTGCCGCGACCCTGCCCAAGGGCACGCTCAAAGCGATCTAAGTTTCAGATTTTCTACAATCGACGGGGCGCGCAAGGCGCCCCGCGTCTTGAACGGGCGGCGTGATGCTGAACAAATATCCTCTATGGAAATACGCACTGATCCTGGCGGTACTGGCGATCGGTTTTATTTATTCCGCTCCCAACCTCTACCCTGACGACGCGGCTATTCAGGTCAGTGGTGCCAGCACGGCGCTGCAGGTCAGCCAGGCCGACCTGGACCGTGCCACCAAGGCACTGGCCGACGCCGGTATCGCGGTCAAGGGTGCAAGCCTGGGCGAGAAGGGCAAGGGCGCACTGGTGCGTCTGGCCAAACAGGACGACCAACTGCCTGCCAAGGACGTTGTGCGCAAGGCGCTGGGTGACGACTACGTCGTTGCACTGAACCTGGCCCCGACCACTCCGCAATGGCTGCGCAACCTGGGTGCAAGCCCGATGAAGCTGGGCCTGGACCTGTCCGGTGGTGTGCACTTCCTGCTTGAAGTGGACATGGACAAGGCCATGGCGGCACGTCTGAAGGTGTACGAAGGCGAAGTCAAAAGCCTGCTGCGCAAGGAGCGTGTGCGCTACCGCAGCCTGCCGCAGCAAGATGGCGGCATTCAACTGGGCTTCTCCGATGACCAGTCCCGCGAACAGGCTCGCAGCCTGATCCGCAAGAATTTCAACGATTTCGAGCTGACCACCACCGAGCGTAACGGCCTGTCGGTGCTGCGTCTGGCGATTACCCCGGCCAAGGTCGCGGAAATCCGTGAATACTCGATCAAGCAGAACCTGACCACGGTACGTAACCGCGTCAACGAACTGGGTGTGGCCGAGCCACTGGTTCAGCGCCAGGGTGCCAACCGCATCGTGGTCGAGCTGCCAGGCGTGCAGGACACCGCAGAAGCCAAGCGTATTCTGGGCAAGACCGCGAACCTGGAGTTCCGTCTGGGTGCCGAGCCGGGTGCGTCCAAGGCCACTACCGAGACCTTCGAGTTCCGTGAGGGCGGTCGCCCACCGGCAGCGGTCGAGCGTGGCCTGATCATCACCGGTGACCAGGTCACCGACGCTCAGGCCAGCTTCGACGAGCAGGGTCGCCCGCAGGTGAACATCCGCCTGGATGGCCACGGCGGCGAACTGATGAGCCGCGCCACGCGCAGCAACGTCGGGCGCAGCATGGCGGTGATCTTCATCGAACAGCGTCCGGTTACCCGCTACGTCAAGCAGATGGTCGACGGTGTCGAGAAAGACGTGCCGGTGCAGTCGTTCGTGGAAGAGAAGCGCATCATCAGCCTGGCGACCATCCAGTCGCCACTGGGCAGCCAGTTCCGCATCACCGGCCTGAACGGCCAGGGTGAGTCGTCCGAGCTGGCCCTGCTGCTGCGTGCCGGTGGTCTGGCGGCGCCGATGTACTTCGCCGAAGAACGTACCATTGGCCCGAGCCTGGGTGCCGACAACATCACCAAGGGTATCGATGCATCGCTGTGGGGCATGCTGTTCGTGTCGCTGTTCATCATGGCCATCTACCGTGCCTTCGGCCTGATCGCCACCATCGCCCTGGCGGGCAACATGGTGCTGCTGCTGGCGCTGATGTCGCTGCTGGGGGCTACGCTAACCCTGCCGGGCATTGCCGGTATCGTGCTGACCATGGGTATGGCGGTCGACGCCAACGTACTGATCTTCTCGCGCATACGTGAAGAACTGGCCAATGGCATGTCGGTGCAGCGCGCCATCCACGAAGGCTTCAACCGTGCCTACACCGCGATCGTCGATGCCAACCTGACCACCCTGCTGGTGGGCGGCATCCTGTTCGCCATGGGTACCGGTCCGGTCAAGGGCTTCGCGGTTACCATGTCCCTCGGGATTTTCACCTCGATGTTCACGGCCGTCATGGTCACCCGCGCAATGGTCAACCTGACCTGCGGTGGGCGGGATATCAAGAAGTTGTGGGTATAAGGGGCTGCCATGTTACGTACCATTAACTTCATGGGTGTGCGGAACGTCGCGTTCGGCGTCACCCTGCTGCTGACTGTGCTGGCACTGTTCAGCTGGTTCTACAAAGGGCTCAACTTCGGCCTGGACTTCACTGGCGGTACGCTCATCGAGCTGACCTACGAGCGCCCGGCCAACCTTGGCGAGGTTCGTGAAGAGCTGGTCAGGTCCGGCTTCCACGATGCCGTGGTGCAGAGCTTCGGTGCTACCACCGACCTGCTGGTGCGCATGCCGGGCGACGACCCGATGCTGGGCAACAAGGTGGCCGAGGCGCTGCAGAAGATCAGCACCGACAACCCGGCCACGGTCAAGCGTGTCGAGTTCGTCGGCCCGCAGGTGGGCGAGGAACTGCGTGACCAGGGCGGCCTGGGCATGCTGCTGGCGCTGGGCGGCATCCTGGTCTACCTGGCCTTCCGCTTCCAGTGGAAGTTTGCGGTGGGCGCCATCCTGTCGCTGGTGCACGACGTGATCGTGACCATGGGCATCCTGTCGTTCTTCCAGATCACCTTCGACCTGACGGTGCTGGCGGCGGTGCTGGCGATCATCGGCTACTCGCTCAACGACACCATCGTGGTGTTCGACCGGGTACGGGAAAACTTCCGCGTGATGCGCAAGGCTTCGCTGATCGAGAACATCAACGTCTCGACCACCCAGACCCTGCTGCGTACCGTGGCCACCTCGGTGTCCACCTTGCTGGCGATCGCGGCACTGCTGTTCTTCGGTGGTGACAACCTGTGGGGCTTCTCGCTGGCACTGTTCATCGGTGTAATGGCCGGTACCTACTCGTCGATCTACATCGCCAACGTGGTGCTGATCTGGCTGAACCTGAACAGTGAAGACCTGATCCCGCCGGTGAAAACCGAGGGTGTGGACGAGCGTCCATAAGGCTTTTTGCCACTGTCCTGAGCGGTACAAGAAGGCGCGAGTATTGAACTCGCGCCTTTTTTTATGCTCCAAGGCTGGGAGAAGCGCGGGCGTGTTCCCGCAGGTAAATCAGGAGGTTCACGTGAACAAGTCAATGCTGGTGGGTGCGGTGCTGGGTGCTGTCGGTGTCACTGCCGGAGGTGCCGTGGCTACCTACAGCTTGGTCAAGGGCGGGCCGCAATACGCGCAGGTGACGTCGGTGCAGCCGGTCAAGCAGACCGTCAAGACGCCACGGGAAGTCTGCAAGGATGTCACGGTGACCCGTCAGGCGCCGGTGAAGGATCAGCACCAGATCGCCGGTACCGTGCTGGGCGCCGTGGCAGGTGGGTTGCTGGGTAACCAGATCGGCGGCGGCAATGGCAAGAAGATCGCCACCGTGGCCGGTGCCGTCGGTGGTGGCTATGCCGGCAACAAGGTGCAAGAAGGCATGCAGAACCGCGATACCTACACCACCACGCAAACCCGCTGCAACACGGTCAATGACCTGAGCGAGAAGGTGGTGGGGTACGACGTGAAGTATTCGATTGGCGACAAGGCCGGGCAGGTGCGCATGGAGCGCGACCCGGGTTCGCAGATCCCGCTGGACGAGAATGGCAAGCTGGTACTGACGCAGGCACAGCCTGGGCAGTGATGGCCCTTTCGCCGGCAAGGCGGGCTCCTACAAAGCCATGCGCAACCTGTAGGCGCCGGCCTTGCCGGCGAAGAGGCCCGAAAGCCA